>NZ_JBHVFU010000019.1:0-143991 GCF_042801455.1 Streptomyces sp. NPDC057565
TCCTCATACTGGGCGTATTCGGGCGTTCCGACAACGCAGCGAGGTGCCGTAGCTGTCGTCGTGCGCCCGCCAGGGATTACGGGACAGCCCTTAGCGTCGGCTCCATGAACGTGACTTCCGTACGCGGGGCGCTACTCGCGGCCTTCGCCTGCGTGCTCGTGGGCGCCTCCTTCACCGCCAACAGTGTTCTCGGCGACTATCCGTACGCGGGCGGCCAGGCGCTGCGCTACAGCCTTGCCGCGCTGTTGCTCCTGCCGCTCCTCCGCCGCGGGGTGCACTCCGGCCTCGCTCCCCTCCGCACACTCACCCGCCGCCGGTGGACCCGGCTCGCGCTGCTCGCAGCCGTCGGCATGGTCGGCTTCAACCTGGCGGTCCTGGCCGCCGAACGGTCTGCGGAACCCGCTGTTCCGGGCGTGTTCGTCGGCTGCGCCCCGATCCTTGTCGCCGTCCTCGTCCCACTGCTGGACGGCCGTCGTCCGACCCGGACCGTCCTGTGCGCGGCCGCGCTGGTCGTCGCCGGGGCCTTCACGGTCCAGGGCTGGGGCCGGACCGACGTGGCGGGCATCCTCTGCTCGGTCGCCGCGCTCGCGGGCGAGGTCGGCTTCGCCGTCCTGGCCGTACCGGTGCTGCGGCCGCTCGGGCCGAAACTGCTGTCGGCCGTTGTCTGCGCCATCGCTGCCGTCGAGTCGGCACTGCTCGGTGTCCTGCTCGACGGCAGCGGATTTCTGCGGATGCCCACACCCGCGGAGACGGCGGCGCTCCTGTGGCAGGCAGCCGTGGTCACGGTCGTCGGGTTCGTCTGCTGGTACATGGGCATGCAGCGCATCGGCGCCGAACGCGCCACGCTCTTCTCCGGGCTGATCCCGGTCTCAGCGGCACTCACCGCGCCGCTCGTCGGCACCGGTTCGTACGGGATCGCGCAGGCCGGCGGGAGTCTGCTGGTGGGTTGCGGAGTGGCGCTCGGTTCAGGTGTCCTGCGGCGCAGCAGGCCGAGAGGTTCCTCCGGTTCGAGGACCGGCGCCGACTCCGCGACCGGTACCCGTTCAGCGACTGGTGTCGAGGATGACGCGCGCCACGAGCGCGGGATCGTCGTTCATCGGCACATGACCGCAGCCGGGCAGACGTACCAGCCTGGCACCGGGAATGGCGTGCTTGGCCCTGACCCCCTGCCGGCGCAGCAGCAGCCGGTCGCGGCTGCCCCAGGCGATGGTCACGGGCAGCCCCGGCACATCCTCGGTGAAGGCGACATTGCGTCCGACCGCGAGAGTCTCGTGGAAACCGGTCGCTTCGCGCAGGGCGACAGTCTCCGAGACAACGGCCTCGGGTGAACGGCGCCCGGGCCTCGCGTAGATGGTGCTCGTCAGCGCCGCACGCCCGGCAGCGCTGCGCGAGAGCCGTTCGATCAACGGCACCGGCAGAACCAGTGCTCCCCGCCGCATCGCCCGCAGAGTGCCGAAGGCGTAGAGCCGCTCGCTCTCCGTCCAGAAGCCGGCGGGCGACAGCGCCGTCACCGACCGAACGAGCTTCTCGCGTCCCAACTCCAGGGCCAGCAGTCCACCGAGCGAATTCCCTGCGACATGAGGCCGGTCCAGGCCGAGCGCCTCACAGAAGGAGCTGAGCACCGGGACCACGCTCGCCAGGTCGTACGGAACGCCGTCCGGGAGCGCCGCGGAGACGCCGAAACCGGGCAGATCAATGGCTATGACATCCCGCGCCGATGCCAGTACCGGCAGCACCGGATCCCAGGCCTGACGATGGTGGCCGATGCCGTGGAGCAGCAACAACGGCTCCCCGGAACCGCTGCGCTCGTACGCCACGGACACGGTCCGCGGTCCTCCGGGAGAGTCGACGGTGAACGAGACCGAGGTGGCCATGCTGTTGCTCCCGGGGGGTGTCCGGCACGAATGCGCCTTGCTGAAGCAGCTCTGCGCAAAGGGACTTAGACGTCCCGTCAATAACAATTACCGTTCAGTAGTCCACAGTTCAAGGGGTTGCGAGCTGCTGTCGGTTGGCTGCACTGAAGTGAGTGGTGGTGTGCGGGAGTGAGTCCCGTCAGCGGGTTTGCGGGGGCGTGAACGGGGGTTCTGTGGTCGAATGGGTGACCTTGGCGGCTGCTGCTCGTTGGGCTGGACAGCGGGTGGCTGGCCTTTGAGGGCGGGGGTGATGTGGTGGGTGGTGTGAGGAAGTTGGCCGTGCCCTTCGTGGTGCCCGGGCCTTGCGGGGTGGCGGTCCGGGACCGGCTCAAGCACCTCACCTCCCGGGACGAGGAAGTCCTGCGTGCGGTCGGTGAGCATCAGGGCCGTCTGGCTTCCCGTGATCTCAAGGCCCGCTGTGCGGACGGTCTGGAGCACAGTGCTCAGACGTGGGCGTCGCGCAAGCGGGACCTGACGAAGGAGTCGTCGTCGCGGATCGCCGGTGCGATCACCAAGGCCACACACGATCAGTGGGCGCTCGCGCGCCGCTGCCAGGCAGCGCACATCCAGACGCTGGAAGCCGGGATCAGGACGCTGCGGCACCGCCTGTCCCTCCCGGTCGGTGAACCCGGAACGAAGCGGGCCGCAGGAGGCTACCGCTCCCGGAGCGAGTGGTTCCACAAGTCCCGCCGCCTCGCGGCCCTGGAGGCGCGGCATGCGGCCGTTGTCGCCGACCGGCAGGCCGGACGCGTGCGGGTCGTACGGGGCGGCAGACGTCTGCTCAGCACCCGCCACCACCTCGCCGAGGCCGGGCTCACCGAAGAACAGTGGCGGGAACGCTGGGAGGCGGAGCGGTGGTTCATCGCGGCGGACGGCGAGTCGGGGAAGCGGTTCGGGAACGAGACGATCCGCGTCACCCCGGACGGCGAAGTGTCCATCAGGCTGCCTGCCCCGCTCGCGCACCTGGCCAACGCCGGGCACGGCCGGTACGTCCTCACCACCCGGATCGCGTTCGCGCACCGGGGTGCGGAGTGGGCCGACCGCATCGCCGCCAACCGGGCCGTGGCCTACCGCATCCACCTCGACACCCGGCGCGGCCGCTGGTACCTCACCGCGTCCTGGCAGCGCCCCGTCGTGCAGACCATCCCGCTGGAGGCCGCCCGCGCCCGGGGCATGATCGGCGTCGACACCAACGCCGACCACTTCGCCGCCTACCACCTGGACCGGCACGGCAACCCCCTCGGAGACCCGCACCGCTTCGGCTTCGACCTGTCCGGGACCGCCGGTCACCGCGACGCGCAGATCCGCCACGCGCTGACCCGGCTGATCCACTGGGCGGTGCGTGTCGGTGTCGCGGCGATCGGCATCGAAGACCTCGACTTCACCACCGAGAAGACCCGGGAGAAGCACGGCCGCAGGAAACGGTTCCGGCAGCTCATTTCTGGTATTCCTACTGGGAAACTGAAGGCCCGGCTGGTGTCGATGGCCGCCGAACAGGGCCTGAGCATTGTCGCGGTCGACCCGGCCTACACCTCCCGGTGGGGTGGCCAGCACTGGCAGAAACCACTGGTCACCCCGCACCGCACCATGTCCCGTCACGATGCCGCGGGTATCGCGATCGGGCGACGCGCCCTCGGGCACCCGGTCCGGCGTCGGACGGCACCGCCCCCGCACGACCGGAGTGATCGTGCGGGGCATCGGACCGCCCAGGCCGGACCAGGCACCCGGGGGCGTGAGGGAACCCGCCCACCCGCAACGGACCGGCCCCCCGGAGGGCCGTCGCCGAACGGGACGCGAACGCGGGAACCCAGCGCATCCCACACCGTTCGGGATGCGCCCAGTACGCAGCAGTGGGTCCCGGACTCACTCACGCACACTGGCTAGGAACGGTTGGATGATTTGCGCTGGACACGGCCCGGAGCGTCGGCTGGGATGGGACGGTGACAGCCGACACCGTTACCGACGTCTTCGAAGAACACCGCCCCGTACTGACCGGGGTCGCCTACCGCATGCTCGGCCGGATCGCCGACGCCGAAGACGTGGTGCAGGAGGCGTGGCTGCGCTGGTCGGCCGCGCCACGCGACGACGTACGGGAGCCGCGTGCATTTCTCGTGCGGACCACCACCCGCCTCGCCATCGACCGGCTGCGCCAGCTGCAGATCCGTCGCGAGGCCTACGTCGGACCATGGCTCCCCGAACCGCTTGTCACCGACTTCGGCCCTGCCGTGCCCGACACTGCCGAGCAGGCCGTTCTCGCAGACTCCGTATCCGTCGCCGTTCTGGTCGTCCTCGAATCGCTCTCCCCGCTGGAGCGCGCCGTCTTCGTCCTGCGTGAGGCCTTCGGCTTCCCGTACGGGGAGATCGCCACGACGCTCGACAGGACCGAGGCCGCGGTGCGCCAGCTCGCCGGGCGTGCGCGGCGGCACGTGGAGGAGCGCAAGCCGCGTTACGACGTCGACCCGGCCCAGCGCCGTGACCTCACCGAACGGTTTCTCGCCGCGGCGGCGGGCGGCGACATCGAGGAGCTGCTGATGCTCCTCGCCCCCGATGTGCGTCTGGTCGGCGACAGTGGCGGAAAGTCCAAGGCGCCGCTGCGGATCATCGAGAGCCAGGACAAGGTCGGTCGCTTCCTCCTGGCCGTCGCACAGGATCAGCCTGCCGACTTCGAGATCCGGGTCATGGAGCTCAACGGTGGCCCCGCCCTGGTGGCGCTTTCCGGCGGTAAGCCTGATTCCGTCTTCCAGATCGACGTAAGGGACGGTGTCATCCAATGCGTATATATCGTCCGCAACCCTGACAAGCTTGCCAATCTGGCCGTCGAATAGTCGCCTGTCAGGCACCCTGCCCGGCCTGAGCTCCTCCAAGCCCCACGGACCCTCCGGACGTGGGGCTTTGTGCTGCGCGCGCCGCACGGCACCACGAACGTCCCGTGAACGCTCTGCGGCAGGGACCCGATTCGCAGCGTGACGGAACGAGGATTGGTCTTGACCAAGGTGGTGTGCCGCCCTATGGTCTCAACGTTAAGACAGGAACCTTTAATAAATAACGTCGCGGAAAAAGACGCTGGGTGATTGCGGAGGACAGGGTGGGGACCACGCAGCTGGAATCGGTGCAGGAGCCGAAGTACTGGCACCTCAAGACCGTCCTCAGTGAGGCACTCGACTCGGACTTTGCGGTGGGAGAGATCCTGCCCAACGAGCGCGAGCTCGCAGCCAGGTTCGGCGTCGCCCGGGCAACGCTCCGACAGGCTCTGGAGCAGCTCGAACTCGAAGGCAGGCTGCAGCGTCGCCGTGGCGTGGGGACCACTGTCGCCCCGCCGCGCGTGGGCGTCGCCGTCTCGACCGCGCAGCACGACTGGACGGGCGGCGCCGACGAGGCCTGGCAGCCGATCGGCTGTACCACCGCGACGGCGCCCGCCCCGGTCCTCGCCATGCTCGACGTGGAGAGCGACGAGCCGGTGCACATCGTTCGCCGGATCCGGGTCGCTCAGGGGCAGCCGGTCGCTGCGGAATTGCTGTACGTGCCGTCGGCGTCCGTGCCCGAACTGTCCGCGATCGAGAGCTCGCCGAGTGCCGCCCGCGCCCGCAGCGTCGTGCGGGAACTGCACCGTCTCGGCCTCGACGGCCAGGACCGCTCGGTGGAGCTCGGCTCCGCGCGAGCGGACGACGCCAAGGAACTCGACCGGCTCCCCGGCGCACCGGTCCTCGTCGTCACCACCCGTTACCTCGCGGCAGGCGGCACAGCTGCGGTCTCCGTCGCCACCTACCGGGCCGACACGTGCCGACTCACCTTCGGTGACTCCGGCGATCTGGAGATCAGCCACCCCGGCCAGGAGCGCCACGCGTCCTGAGCCCGGCCGGCCCCGCCGGCTTCGAACGAAACGCACGGCCCGTCGCGCTCAGCGGCGGGCCGTCACCGATCCCTCCACGGCGAAGAGCTGCTCCTCGACATGGTCGAGCGCCAGCCGCAGCGCGCCCGTGGCCACGGCCGCCTCGCCCAGCAGCGACAGCGCGACCCGCGGCGGCCGGAGACAATACCGGGCCAGCTCACCGCGGAGCGGATCCAGCACGCCGTCCAGTCCGGCGGCCCAGCCGCCGATGACCACCAGCTCCGGGTCGAGTGCCAGCACCAGCGCCGCCACATCGTGCACCAGCCGCTGGATGAACCGCTCCACCGCAGCCTGAGCCCGCACATCGCCGTGCCGGGCCTCCGCGAACACCGCGGCGACCGCCTGCTCGTCCAGCGGATCCAGCGGGGTGTCCGTCGTCGACAGCAGCTTCTCCGGTGTGACCTTGCGGCCGAGCAGATGGAGTGCGCCGATCTCGCCCGCCGCACCGCCGTAACCACGATGCAGCCGTCCGCCGATCAGTGAACCGGCCCCCGGGCTCAGCCCCGCCAGGACGAACACGATGTCGTCCGACTCGGTTGCGGCACCCTTCCAGTGCTCTGCCACCGCCGCGGCGTTGGCGTCGTTCTCCACGAGCACCGGACAGCGGAAGGAGCGCCGCAGGCGCTCACCGAGCGCGAGACCGGTCCAGTCCGGCAGCGCGGTGCCCAGGCGTACGGTCCCGTCGGCCTCCACGATCCCCGGACTTCCCACCCCGACCGCACGCAGGCTGCTCCGGGCCACCCCTGAGCGTCGCAGCAGATCGGCGACGACGGCCCGCACCCGGTCGAGCCGGTCGTCCGCGGAAGCCGTCTCGGACACCTCGCGGGAACCGGCGCCGATGATCCTGCCGTCCAGCCCCGACAGAA
The DNA here is from genome assembly GCF_042801455.1 of Streptomyces sp. NPDC057565. Taxonomy (NCBI): domain Bacteria; kingdom Bacillati; phylum Actinomycetota; class Actinomycetes; order Kitasatosporales; family Streptomycetaceae; genus Streptomyces; species Streptomyces sp. NPDC057565. The sequence continues at coordinate 6,669 of NZ_JBHVFU010000019.1, forward strand.
GTGCGGAGACGCGGTGCGGGCCGATCTCGATGCCGAGCAGATGTCCCGCCTCGGCGCGGAACCGGAACCTGCGGGCCGGCCTGCCCTGACGTCGGGTCTCGCCCTCGTCGGGCGCGGATTCGACGACCAGACCGGCCTCGAAAAGCCCCTCGACGACGCCCTCGACCGTTGGCCGGGACAGACCTGTGATACGAGTCAGATCCGTGAGCGTGGGGGAGTGGGCGCCCCTGAGGGCATGAAGTACCACCGCGGAATTGATCCGACGCAACAGCGACGGGTCCCCACCGGTCAACCGGCCCACGGTGTGTCCTCCCAGCTCGCGAGCATGTCAGGCGGATCGTACTCGCTGCCCGGAGGCGGAGCGACCGTGACCCGGAACAGGGATCCGGGCGCCGTCGGCGTCAGCCCGGAGCCACGAACCCCGACTCGTACGCAGCGATCACCGCCTGCGTCCGGTCCCTGGCCCCCAACTTGGCCAGTACGGCGCTGACATGGGTCTTCACCGTCTCGACACCGACCACCAGCTTGGCGGCGATCTCCGCATTGGACAGTCCCCGGGCCATCAAACGGAGCACCGCCCCCTCCCGCTCGGTGAGCGCCGCGCTCTCCATGGCCGCCTTGGCCTTGCTCGTCCCGTACTCGGCGGCGAGCTGCCGGACCGCGGCCGGGAAGAGCAACGACTCGCCCTCGGCGACCAGACGCACCGCATGCACGATCTCCGAGGGCCTGGCCCGCTTGAGCAGAAAACCGTCCGCCCCGGCGCGCAGCGCCTCGTACACGTACTCGTCGTTCTCGAACGTCGTCACCACCAGGATCTTCGGCGGATCCGGCACCGTGCGCAGCACTACCCGGGTTGCCTCGATGCCGTCCATCAAGGGCATGCGCACGTCCATCGCCACCACATCGGGGCGCAGCCGGCGCAGCAGCGGGATCACTGCGGCACCGTCGGCGGCTTCGCCCACCACCTCGATATCGGGCTGGGCCTCAAGCACCGCGCGCAGTCCTGCGCGCACGAGGGGTTCGTCGTCGACCAGAAGAACGGTAACCGGCATCCGGTCAGCGTAGGCCGTCCAGAGGGAGGCTCGCGTGCACCCTCCACTCGCCGTCGTACGGACCGGTCTTGGCCTTTCCGCCCAGGAGCGCGGCCCGCTCACGTATGCCCCGCAGTCCGCTGCCGCCGCCCGGCGTACCTATCGACCCGGTGAGCGGATTGGTCACCTCAAGCTCCAGCCAGCCGTCCGCGACTGTGATCCTCACCCGCACGGGGACGGACCCGGAGTGACGCAGCACATTGGTGAGGGACTCCTGCAGGATCCGGTACCCCTCGCGGGACACCGGTCCCGGTACCAACTCCACCGCACCGGAGACGTCGGCGTCGACCTTCGCCCCCGAACCGCGCGCCGAGTCCAGCAGCCGGTCCGCCTCGGCGAGTGTCGGCCGCTGTCCCACCGGTGCTTCCGACTCCCGCAGGACCCGGAGCACCCGCTCCAGATCGTCCAGTGCAGTCCGGCCCGTCTCCTCGATAGCGGCCAGTGCCCGCTCGGTGAACGCCGGATCGTTCGCCGCCCGCGCCGCACCTGCCTGGACGACCGCCACGGTCAGGGCGTGCCCGATCGAGTCATGCAGCTCGCGCGCAATGCGATTGCGCTCCAGCAACTGCTCGGTGCGCTCCTCCAGCGCGGTCAGCCGCTCCACCGGTGACGGACCGAGCAGTCGTCGCGCCGCCGCCGTGATCACCTTGCCGCATATCACGACAACTGCGAGCAGCAGGAGAAGAGGCACGGGTGCAATCAACGCGTACCACCAGTGCGGCTCCACCCCGCGGATCAGCCAGTCGTCGCTCGGGCCCGAACCCGACGCGGTGAGGACGAGGTCGACTGCCGTGGCGGACAGCCACACCGTCGCGAACCCGGCCACCACCGAGAGCAGCAGCCGCACCTCCAGCCAGACCACGGTCCGCCAGCGGGCCGCCCAGTTTTCTGCCGGAGCCGCGGAGATCGCTGCGTCGGGCCTGCCGCGCTCCGACGGCATCAGCAACAGCTGGGCCTGAACCCCCTCGGCGAGCCGCATTCCGGGGACCAGCCCCACGGGCACGGCAAAGATCATGAGGGCCCAGGGGGTGTCCATGGAGATGAACAGCCACACGCTGGCGACCGCGCACGGAATGAGCATGTGCAGCCAGCGGGTGTAGGTGACCGGCTCGGTGAGTGGACGGAGAAGGCGGCGCATGCCGCCATCGTGCCAGCCGTCGCGAATCTGGCGGCTCCCCCGAGCGAGGGAGATGATCCCCTCCGGCGGGGGAGGGCGGGAGCGGGCGCGGCGGCCAGGCTGAGGACATGACCAGCATCGACGTCCATGAGCTCACCAAGGAATACGGCGCGACCCGCGCCGTGGACCACCTCACGTTCAGTGTGCGACCCGGCCGGGTCACCGGCTTCCTCGGCCCTAACGGCGCCGGTAAGTCCACCACCATGCGACTCGTCCTCGGCCTGGACCGCCCGACCAGCGGCTCCGCGACGATCGGCGGTAAGAACTACGCCGCACTCGATCATCCGCTGCGCCGGGTCGGCGCGCTGCTCGATGCCCAGGCTGCCCACGGTTCCCGGACCGCGCGGAACCATCTGCTGGCTCTCGCGACGAGCAATGGTCTGGCTGCCGGCAGAGTTGAGGCGGTTCTGGAGGAGGCGGGTCTCGGCCGGGTCGGCGGCGACCGGATCAAGACGTTCTCGCTGGGTATGCGACAGCGCCTCGGCATAGCGGCCGCTCTGCTCGGCGACCCGGACGTCGTCATGCTGGACGAACCGTCGAACGGGCTGGATCCGGAAGGCATCATCTGGATCCGGGAGCTGATGAAACGGCTGGCCCGCGAGGGCCGCACAGTTCTCGTCTCCAGTCATCTGATGAACGAGACGTCGTCGTTCGCCGACCACCTCGTGGTCCTCGGGCGGGGCAGGCTCCTTGTCGACCTGCCGATGCAGGAATTCCTCGACTCCCGCAGCCGCCCACGCGTGCGCGTACGCACGACTGAGTCGGGGCGGCTCCGCGATGTGCTGACCGGCAAGGGACTCGAGCTCGTACAGAGCGACGACGGGCGCTGGATCGTCGAGGGTGCCAGGGCGGAGGAGGTCGGCGCCATCGCAGCCTTCGAGGGCATCCCCATTCTTGAACTCACCGACGAACAGGCCACTTTGGAGCAGGCCTATCTCGATCTCACAGCCGATGCGACGGAATTCGCGTCCGCAGTAGCATCACCCGCTACCCGTCAGGAGGCCTGACCATGTCGACCACCGACGTGCTCCGTTCCGAGTGGATCAAGATCAGATCGGTACGGTCCGTGTCCGGCTCCTTGACGGCGGTCTTCCTGGTGACACTCGCTGTCACCCTGCTTGCCTTCGCCACCGTTGGTCAGGCCGAGGCGGAGAACGGGGACACCGACCTGGTTTTCGGCGCCTTCTACGCACTGAACTTCGGCCAGATCGCTGCCATCAGCTTCGGCGCCACAGCGCTCTCTTCCGAGTATCTGAATGGCGCTTTGCGGATATCGCTCGCGGCGGTGCCGCGCCGTGACCTCTTCTACGCGGCGAAGATGACCCTCATCGGCGTGCTCGCCCTGGTGGTCGGGCTCGCCACCAGCTTCACCGCGTTCCTGGTGGGTCAGCTGTTCATGGGGAAATACGCGATCGGTCTGGGCGAACCCGGAGCTCTCCGAGCCGCCTTCGGCGGCGGCATATATCTCGCCCTCATGGCCCTGTTCGCCGCCGGCCTGACGGTGCTCTTGCGCAGCGCGGTCGCCGTGCTCAGCCTGCTCATCCCGTTCGTCCTGATCGTTTCCTTCGTGGTCGGGGACATCGCGAGCGGCGTGGCGCTCTATCTGCCCGACCGGGCCGGACAGTTGGTACTGCACCAGAATCCGGAAGGCAGTGTGGGGCCATGGGCGGGGCTGGCTGTCACGGCCGGCTGGGCAGGCCTCGCGCTGCTCGCCGGCTGGTGGGCGATGAGGCGCAGGGACGCCTGAGGACCGATCTCCCTTGGGTCGGTGGTGGGGCAGGTCGGGAGGTGATCGCGGAAGGCGCCGGGAACGGCGCCGGGCATGGGCTCCCCCGAGCTCTCGCAGACCTCTGGTGCTCGCTTCCGCAGAGCGACTCAGTCCGAAGGGCTGGGAGCGGTGAAGCCAGCCGCCGCGCGGAGGCGCCCGTACTCCTCGGCCATGCTCTGAGCAGTCCAGTGGGCGTTGAGGCCGCTGGGGTTGGGCAGGGCCCAGACCCGGGCACCGCCGATTGTCCGGTCCTGCGGGCCGATCTGTGCGTGACGCTCGCCGAAGGCGGTGCGGTAGGCGGTGACCCCCACCACCGCCAGCCACTGCGGGCGCAGTTGCTCGACCTTGGCCGTGAGGATCAGTCCGCCCTCGCGGAACTCCTCGGCGGTCAGTTCGTCGGCTCGCGCCGTGGCCCGGGCGACCACATTGGTGATGCCCAGACCGTAGGTCAGCAGCTCGCGCTGTTCCGAGGGCTTCAACTGGCGGGGAGTGAAGCCGGACAGGTGGAGCACCGGCCAGAAGCGGTTGCCGGGGCGGGCGAAATGGTGGCCCGTGGCACCCGTCATCAGGCTCGGGTTGATTCCGCAGAACAGCACGCGCAAGCCGCCGGCGACCACATCGGGAACGATGCGGTCGCGGGCGGCCTGGAGCTCTTCGGGGGTCATCCGGCGCTGGTTCCGACTGTCAGAGGATCGAGCCCGGCGTGTATCCCGCAGCCTCGGGGTGCTGCTTGGTGATCTCCTCGATCCGGGCGACGAGCGCGGTGACCTGGTCGCCGGCCGCTCCCGTGAAGGAGAGCTTGTCGGCCATCAGCGCGTCCAGCTGCTCCCGGTCCAGCGGGATGCGGTCGTCGGCGGCGAGCTTGTCGAGCAGTTCGTTGCGCTCCGTGCCCTGCTCGCGCATGGCCAGAGCGGCGGCGACGGCGTTCTCCTTGATGGCCTCGTGGGCGACCTCGCGGCCGACACCGGCGCGTACCGCACCCATCAGTACCTTGGTCGTGGCGAGGAACGGCAGGTACCGGTCCAGTTCGCGGGCCACGACCGCCGGGAACGCCCCGAACTCGTCGAGCACCGTGAGGAAGGTCTCCAGCAGACCGTCGAACGCGAAGAACGCGTCCGGCAGCGCCACCCGGCGGACCACGGAGCAGGACACGTCGCCCTCGTTCCACTGGTCGCCCGCCAGCTCACCCGTCATCGAGGCGTAGCCGCGCAGGATCACCATCAGTCCGTTGACGCGTTCGCAGGACCGGGTGTTCATCTTGTGCGGCATCGCGGACGAGCCGACCTGACCCGGCTTGAATCCCTCGGTCACCAGCTCGTGCCCGGCCATCAGCCGGATCGTCTTCGCGACCGACGAGGGCGCGGCGGCCAGCTGCACCAGTGCGGTCACGACGTCGTAGTCGAGCGAGCGGGGGTAGACCTGGCCGACCGAGGTGAACGCCTGTCCGAAGCCGAGGTGGCCGGCGATGCGCTGCTCGAGGTCGGCGAGCTTGGCGGCGTCACCGCCCAGCAGGTCGAGCATGTCCTGCGCCGTGCCGACGGGTCCCTTGATGCCCCGCAGCGGGTAGCGGCCCAGCAGGTCCTCCAGTCGACCGTACGCCACCAGCAGCTCGTCCGCCGCGGTCGCGAAACGCTTGCCGAGCGTGGTCGCCTGGGCGGCGACATTGTGGGAGCGGCCGGCGATGACCAGCTCGCCGTATTCGCCCGCAAGCCTGCCGAGCCGGGCCAGGACGGCCACGGTGCGGTCGCGCATGAGCTCCAGCGAGAGCCGGATCTGCAGCTGCTCGACGTTCTCGGTGAGGTCCCGGGAGGTCATGCCCTTGTGGACCTGCTCGTGCCCGGCGAGAGCGTTGAACTCTTCGATCCGTGCCTTGACGTCGTGCCGGGTGACCTTCTCGCGTTCCGCGATGGAGGCGAGGTCGACCTGGTCGAGGACACGCTCGTAATCGGCGAGGGCGGCGTCGGGTACCTCGATCCCGAGGTCCTTCTGAGCGCGCAGCACCGCCAGCCAGAGCTGGCGCTCCAGCTTCACCTTCTGCTCGGGGGACCAGAGGACGGCCAGCTCCGTGGAGGCATAGCGGCCGGCCAGGACATTGGGGATGCGAGGCTTCGCAGACACAGCAGTCACGTGTCCAGATTCTACTGGTGGTTTCTGCAGGCCAGCGCCGTGGTCGGGTTTGTGGCTTACGACAAACGCGGCCGTTCGTGCGACAGGGGCGCCCCGCGGCGGGCGGGCCGAGGGACCGGGGAGGTCGCTGTTCAGCGACTCGGACGGTGTCGGCGCCTGCCCCTGCGTACGCCATAGGCGGCCGCGCCGACCAGCACCACGCATGCGCCCGACAGAACCGAATGCAGGGGAAGCGTGAATGCCAGGACCAGGCAGCCCACCATGCCGAGGGCCGGAACGGCACGTGGAGGGCGGCCCTCGGACGGCGTGAGGGTCCAGGCGGCCGCATTGGCGACGGCGTAATAGAGCAGGACGCCGAACGAGGAGAACCCGATCGCGCCCCGGACATCGCCGGTGGCGGCCACGAGGGCGGCGACCGCGCCTACGGCCAGTTCTGCGTGGTGCGGGACGGCGAACCGGGGGTGGACGGTGGCCAGGGCACGCGGCAGGTGGCGGTCGCGGGCCATTGCCAGCGTCGTACGGGAGACGCCGAGGAGGAGGGCGAGCAGGGAACCCAGTGCGGCGAGTGCCGCACCGATGCGGACCACCGGTGCCAGGCCGGGCGCGCCGGCCGCGCGGACCGCGTCCGCCAGCGGAGCCGTGGCGTCGGCGAGCCGGGCAGACCCGAGCACCGACAGCAGCGCCACAGCCACCGCCGTGTACACGATCAAGGTGATGCCGAGAGCAAGAGGGATGGCACGGGGGATCGTGCGGGCCGGATCGCGGACCTCCTCGCCCAGCGTGGCGACGCGGGCGTATCCGGCGAAGGCGAAGAACAGCAGCCCCGCCGCCTGCAGCACCCCGCCCGCCGTGGCGTCGCCCCCGGGCACCAGCCGGGACGGCTCGACCGTGTCGCCGGTCAGACACGTGGTGACGGCGGCGGCCAGGACCGCGAGGACCACCGCCACGATCACCCTGGTCAGCCCTGCGGATTTCTGCACGCCCCGGTAGTTCACGGCGGTGAGAGCCACCACGGCGCCGACCGCCACAGCATGGGCCTGGCCCGGCCAGGCGTAGGCGCCGACCGTCAGGGCCATGGCTGCGCAGGAGGCGGTTTTGCCGACGACGAAGCTCCAGCCGGCCAGGTAGCCCCAGAATTCTCCCAGGCGCTCACGCCCGTAGACGTACGTACCGCCGGAGGCCGGATAGCGGGCGGCGAGCCGAGGACGTGGCATTGCAGTACGCCACGACCGCAGCCACACCCAGCCCGATCAGGAGCCCCGACCCGGCCGCCGCCGCGGCGGGTGCCGGCGCGGCGAAGACACCGGCCCCGATCATCGACCCCAGCCCGATGACCACCGCGTCGAACACACCCAGTCGCCGTCCGAGTCCGCCGCCGTCGGACGCGTCACCGCCGCCGGACCCGTCAGCGCCGACCGCACCACCGCCGGGCACACCCGCCACGCCACTCACCCTTTGCCTTCACTCGCAGTCGCTGTCCGTAGGGGCGCACCGTACAGACCGAAGGTGACGAGGCGGTGCCCGCGCCCACGCATGACCGGAGCCCCTCGGGTGAGGCCGAGGGGCTCCGGGGTCCCTGTGCGGGGGGAGGACGGGAGTTACGGGGCCAGGTTCAGCCCGATCCGGATACCGGTGGATGAACCGAGCGCCGACACCCCGTAATAGAGGCCGGTGCCGGTGACGATGCCCGAGGTGCTGGTGTTGTCCATCTGCAGGATCGTGCCGTTGTTGGCGTCCTCGCCGTCCGCGCCGATCGCGATGTCCGCCCGGGAGTAGCCGGAGAGATCGGTGAGCGACACGGACGAGCCGAGCCGGTCGTTCGGCTCGGTGGAGCCGGGGATGCCGGTGGTGTCCTGGCTGTATCCGACCGCCCCGGTGCCGGGGGGACCGGTGGCGGAGCCGCGGATCAGGAAGACCTGTCCGGCGTTGCTCTGGTTGACGCCGCCACGGGTGATGTCCTCGCCCGGGGCACCGGTGAGGATGTCGCCGTACCCGTCGAGGTCGACGTCGCCGATGGAGACGGACGCCCCCATGTCGTCGCCGGTCTCGCCGCCGCCCGGTACGCCGGTGGTGTCCTGGTGGATCGTCTTGCGGCCGGTCGAGGTCAGGCCGGTCGCCGAACCGAAGACCGCAGTGACGGCGCCGCCCTTGGCGGTGTGCCCGGACTCGGTGGCGGAGGGCTGTCCGACCGCGAGGTCGGTCGCACCGTCGCCGTTGATGTCACCGGCGGCCAGCGAACGTCCGCCGCGGGCGTCGAGGATGCCGACCCGCTGGAGACCGGTGGTGGAACCCTTCAACCACAGCAGGCGCCCGATGCCGCTCGGGTCACGGTAGCTGACGGCAGTGTCCGCGTAGCCGTCCTTGTTGAAGTCGCCGGTGACCGAGGCCGCGTAGCTGACCGCGGAGGTGTAGGCGGTGGTGTTCAGATATCCGGACTTTGCTGCGCCGGTCCTGCCGTCCCAGGCCCACCAGCGGCCGGGCTTGCCCGGCGCGACGGAGAAGATGTCGGCCTTGCCGTCGGCGTTGAAGTCACCGGTGGTGACGGACGTACCGAGCTTTTCGCCGCCGATCCGCCCGGACGACGTGACCGAGTAGCCCTTGCCGGTCGTGAGGCCGGGACCGTACATCACGACGACCGTGCCGTTGTCGGCCTGGGTGATGTCCTCGCCGGGCCCGCCGACGACCAGATCGGCGTACCCGTCGCCGTTGACGTCGCCCCAGGCGTTGGACGAGCCGAACTGGTCGCCCGCCTCGGAGCTGCCGGGCACGCCCGCGCTGTTCTGGTTCAGCGTCCGCTTCGCCGCCGAGTTCGGGCCGTCCTCGGTGCCGGGCAGCACGGTGACGCTTCCGTCGCTGCTCGCCGCCTTCGGGAGGCCGACGATCAGGTCGGTGATGCCGTCCCGGTTGAAGTCGGTGGTCGGGATCGCGGCGTTGCGGGTGCCGTTGGTGGCGTATGTCCGGATGGAACTGAGCCTGGAGTACAGGTACGTGCCGGGGCACTTGGTGGCGTACCCGTCGCGGTGTCCGGCGATGGTGTTGAACGTGACGTCACCGTCGGGCGCGGTGTTTCCGTCGGCATCGGTGACGAGGCGGGTCAGCGTCACCTTGGCGGTGGGGCTGACGCCGTACTGACCGAGCTTCCAGGCGGCGATGCGGGCCGCGGACTGCAGCGCGGCCGGAGTCGGCTTGCCCGTCTCGAAGTTGCCGAGCAGCGAAATGCCCGTCGAGTAGGAGTTGAAGCCGTACGTGTGGGCGCCCTTGACCGGCAGGTCGGCGCCGCCGGCGCGGCCCTCGAAGATCTGACCGCACTTGTCGACCAGGAAGTTGTAGCCGATGTCGTTCCAGCCGTCGGTCTTCACGTGGTAGGTCATGATCGCGCGGACCATCGCGGCCGAGTCGCCGCAGCTGTAGTTGTTCGTGTCGACGGTGTGGTGGATGAAGACCGCCTGCACCTTGTCGATGTACTCGGGCGGATCCTCGACCAGCGACTCGTCGGCGCCCCACTGGACACGGCTGATGATCGGCGGCCGGTTGACCGTCGACGGCGGTGCTGTGGGTGCGGGAGTCGGGGTGGCCGTGTCCGTGGGCTTCGCGGTGACGGACTCCGTCGGGGTGACGGGGGCCGTCTGCGTCGGGGTGACGGCAGTGGTCTCCGTCGGAGAGGCGGCGTCCGTGGCCGACGGTGTTCCGGGACCGGTCGGCGTGGCGGTGTCGGTGGCAGCACCGGCGGTGTCCGACGCCGTGGGCGTCGAGGTCCCCTCCAGCGCGAACGCCGCATTCTCAGGACCGCCGGGGGCGAGGGTCGCCCCCGCAGGGTTCTTGGACTCCGCCTTGCTGACGCCTGGGTCGACCATGTGCAGTTTGAGGCCCTTCGGCAGCGCCTTGCCCTGCCGCCCCGACCCCACCTTCACCTGTACGGCGTCCGACGCTCCGACCCACAGCGGCTCGGTGGCGCGGTGCGCGGCGGCCTGCTCCCGCCCGTCCGGTCCGTCGGGGGACACCTCCAGCTCGCGCCAGGACGACCACGTGCCCTTGTCGGCCGACCGCGTACGGACCTGAGCGGTGGCGTCCACCTTCGCCGCTCCGTCCCAGCCGATGCCGACCAGCGAGAACGGCGCCGTGCTGGTGGTCGGCAACTGCCGCTCCGTGGCGGTGCCACCACTGATCGCGAGCGACCGCAGCGTCGCCGGACGCGCCTTTGGGCCCTTGGGACCGGCCGCACCGTCGGACGGATTCGCGATGGCGACCGTCACCACGCCGGCCCCGCCGAGAACGACGGCGCCGACGGTCAGCCAGGCGCGGCGTTTCAGGCTCATCGGTCTGTACGCATGCGACGTGCGCGGGCTCAAATGCCCCACCCCTCAGAGAAGTTTGCCGGAGGCACACCCGTCACACAGGCGGCCTGGGTTACCCAGCGCACGCAGGTGTCGAAACGTCACACAGCTCGGCCTCGTGTGGCGTGCATCACGGTTTGGGCGGCGACGGCGGGGGCGGCGATGGGGTGGCTGGACCGCCCGTGGTCGAGCTGGTGACGATTCATCCGAAATGTTCGCGGGCTCGCGTGTTGATGGCAAGCTGATATATAACCGCGTCGCTCTCGCCGTCCCGCCTTCTCCCCGCCTCTCTCGCCGGCGGCCGGGACGCCCACTTCACCTGCCCCCGGAGGAATGCGCCGTGCTGCCCTTTTCCCGAAAGATGCCCATCATTGTGGCCGTTGCCGGCGTCATGCTCCCGGCGTCGGCCTGCGGCCGGCAGGATCACGGCGCCGCTGCCGCAGATGTCGTGCCGAGTTCCCGTAGCGAGGCTGCGAAGGTGCCGAACGCGTCCCACTCTCCCAGCAGTTCCGCCTCGGCCTCGGCCTCGGCCTCCGCCTCCGCGTCCCCTTCCGCGTCGGCCTCCGCCTCCGTATCCGTGAAGCCGTCCGGCAGCCGTTCGCCGTCCGCCGGTGGGACGGGGACGCATGCGGACGGCGGTAAGGGGGGCGGCCAGGCGCCGACATCGGCGCCCTCCTTCCCCGTGCCCGCTTCCGTGGGTGACGCCACGCAGCTCATCACCGTGAAGGCGAGCGGTTCGTACGCCACCGTCACGGCGTGGGCCAAGGGTTCGGGCGGCTGGAAATCGGTCCTCTCCACGAGCGGCCGGGTCGGGTCGAACGGTGTCGTGGACGGTGCCACCCGCAAGCAGAGCACGTACACCACGCCCTCGGGGACGTACACCATCACCGAAGGCTTCGGTGTCGAAGCCGGGGGCACGGCCATGCCGTACACCCGGGTCAACTCCAGCCACTGGTGGGTGGAGGACCCGGAGTCGAAGTACTACAACTCGATGCACTCCTCCGCCGGTGCGGACTTCCCCCTTGTCGAGACCGGTGACCGGGGGAGCGAACACCTTGTCAACTATCCGACGCAGTACGCCAAGGCATTAGTGATCAACTTCAACCGCTGGCCGGCCACCCCCGGTCGCGGGGCCGGAATCTTCCTTCACGTCAACGGGAGTGGGGCGACCGCGGGGTGCGTCTCGGTGCCGCGCGCCACCATGGACAGCATCATGGCGTGGATCAAACCCTCCGCCCATCCGCGTATCGCCATCGGCTGATGCGGTGGGGCCTGCCGACGCGTGAGAGGAACGGTGGGTTGTACAACTGGCTGGAACTCGCCGTATGAGAACAGACACGTCCGATACCTGTGATGCTCTCCGGCCGTCCGTCGCTGGGGCAGGCATGGATAGTGATCTTGAGAAGCTTCCTGCGGTGTCGGAGATGCGTGCCTATGTCACGCGCTTCGTCGCGCAGCTGACCGAGCGGAACCGACTGCCGCTCGACTACTCCGTGGTCAGCCTGCGGCTCGTCGACCTGATCGTCGACGGGCTGCGGCACAGCCGGCCGGAGCGGGCACAGGTCGAGCCGTTTCTGCGGGGGCTGGGCGCGTACACCGGCGAAGTCATGGTGCGCCGGGCCGGCGGCCGGTGGGTGGACCTCGACGACGGCCAGCGGGAGCTGTTCGGACAGCCGGCGGGTGTCCGCATGCCCGACGGGCGGGTCTGGAACCCGATCGGGAAGGTGGCGAACCGATTCGAGTCGGCGTCGGAGGAGCCGCTCCAGCGCTTCTACCTGCTGCTGCACGGGCGCGCCCGCCGCCCCGTCGCCGCCCTGTGACCTGGGTGGATCCGGACTCGCGCAGCAGATTGCCCTCGCATCGCGAACCCCCTGGCTGTGACATTTCTGTGTGCCCTCACGCAGAGGAAGTAGAGGGGTGGACGGGCCGAGGGACGAGGGCCCGGTGAGCCGTTTCGGGGCGGTATACGTCGGACGCAGTCGGTACGAAGAGGAAAGTGTGGCCAAAGGCGGGGAACAGCGCCGCGGGCAGATGGACGACGTCGAGCTCGGCGCCGCGGTGGAGCGGGCTCAGCAAGGTGACGAGGAAGCCTTCGCCGTGGCGTACCGGCTGGTTCATCCCGGGCTGCTCGGCTACGTACGGGGACTGGTCGGCGAGGACGGCGAGGACGTGGCGTCCGACGCCTGGTTGGAGATATCCCGTGACCTCGGACGGTTCCGTGGGGACGGGGCGGGGTTTCGCGGCTGGACCGCGACGATCGCCCGGCACCGGGCGCTGGACCACTTGCGCAAGCAGCGGCGGCGGCCGCGAACAGCATTTCTGGAGCAGGACATCCTCGAACTGCCGGACGGTCAGGACACCGCCGGATCCGCCCTGGAGACACTCTCCACCCAGCAGGCGCTCGCACTCATCCGCGAGTTGCCGCGGGAGCAGGCGGAAGCCGTTCTGCTCCGTGTCGTCGTCGGCCTCGACGGTCCCGCGACGGCGCGGGTACTCGGCAAACGTGCGGGGGCCGTACGCACCTCCGCCTACCGTGGGCTGAAGAGGTTGGCCGAACATCTGGGATCAGGAGGGTCGGGCAGTGTGACGTCTGCGTCACGCCGCACGCTGAGAGATGAGACATGAGAGATGAATCGCCACAGGCGACCGATGCGCCGGTATCCCCCGAAGTGGCCGCTCTGCTGGCAGCCGTGCAACGTTCCGGTGAGGCCGGCCCCGTAGCCGAGCAACGAGCGCTTGACGCCTTCCGGTCGGCGCGCGACGAGGGGGCAATCGCACCCGCGTCGCCGCTGCGGCGTCGCAGACGCGATGACTGGCGACCGGTCGAGCGGCTGCGCTTCGTCCGCTCGGCGCGGGCGATGATCGTCGGCTTCGCGGCCGCTGCGGCGCTCGGCGGGGTCGCGGTGGCCGCGGGGTCGGGCGCGATGCCGACACCGTTCGATGACGACGGGCGCGACCGGACGCGTCCCGAACACCCCGCGAGGAGTGACTCCACCGCATCCGATGCGCCCGGCAGCCCCCAGTCAGGTGCGCCGAATCCCGCCGCAGGCCGTACACAACAAGGGCCGACGGATCTGCCGGGCGCCGGTCGATCCGCCGGCCACCCGGACCAGGCACAGGACGACGAGGCGCACTGCCGTGCGTACCGCCTGGATCAGGGGAAGGGAAAGGCCGCGGACGCTACGGCCTTCGACCGCCTGGAGGCTGCGGCCGGTGGCGCATCGGCGGTGCCGGGCTACTGCGACGGGCTTCTCGGTCCCCAGACATCGAAGGACAAGGACCGGACGGACAAGGGGAAGTCGGATGTACCGGACCCTGGGCAGGCCTCGGAATCGGTGAAGGGCAACCGGAACGCCGCCCAGAGCGACTCCACCGCACGCTGAGACCGGCCCTGGACGGGGAGTTCACCCCGGTGGGGCACAACCACGCTGTCATGGCTGAGTCCGGTCAGGACCGCTTCGGACCGGACGGAACCCGGGCCCGGTCCGACGACCCCTCGGACTGTGCTGAGGCGGTCCCTGGGCGGTGGGACGGATTGCCGAATCACCCTTCTGAGGGGCGGGAGCCGGCGTGGAAGAGGGCGTGATCGACCTGGTTCGTCCGGTCGGCAGCGGCAACGGCGTGACTGTCCGGGTGACGGGCCGCGATGCCGTGGGGGACCCGTGCGATTGCGACCCCGGTGCCCCTACTCCGGCGTGCCGCCACCACCTTCCCGGGTGGTTTCCCTAAGGTCTCTCGGACCTACTTGCCGGGGATTGGTGTTGCCATGAAGCCGTCCATCTACCTGTGCATGATCGTCAAGAACGAGGCGCGCGTCATTGAGCGCTGCCTCGCTTCCGTCCGCGGTCTGGTGGACACCTGGGTGATCTCCGATACCGGCTCGACCGATGGAACCCAACGGCTGATCCGTGCCGCACTCGACGGCATCCCGGGCGAACTCCACGAGGATCCCTGGGTGGACTTCGGCCACAACCGGAGCCTGAACATCCGGCGTGCGCACGCCAAAGCCGACTACCTGCTTCTCCTGGACGCCGACCTGGTGGTCCGCAGGACCGGTCCACTGCTCCTGCTGACCGCCGACTCGTACTTACTGCGGCACGAGGGCGCGACCGAGTGCCGCAGCAAGCGCCTGGTCCGCGGTGACATCGCCTGGCGGTACGAAGGCGTCGCCCACGAGTTCCTCACCGCCGACCAGCGCGACGACGAGGAGCTGCTGGACGCTCTCGTCATCGAGGACCACGACGACGGAGGATCGCGGCACGACAAATTCGAACGCGACGCACGGCTGCTCGGCGCCGAGCTCGAACGCGACCCCGCCAATGCCCGCACCGTCTTCTATCTGGCCCAGACCATGCGCGACCTCGGCGAGAGGGAGAAGGCGATCGCGCTGTACGAGCGCCGTGCGCAGATGGGGGGCTGGAGCGAAGAGGTGTACTGCTCGCTGCTGCAGGCCGGGATCCTCAGAGCCGACTCCGACGACTGGCCGTCCGCCATGGATGCCTTCTCGCGCGCCTGGGAGGCCCGCCCGGAACGGCTCGAAGCCTGCTACGAACTCTCCTCGCGGCTGCGCGGCCTCGGCCGCCATCACGCCGCACACGCCTTCGTCTGCGCGGGACTCGACCGGGAGGCGCCGGACGACCTGCTGTTCGTCCAGCCCTGGGTGTACCGCTGGGGGCTGCTCTTCGAGTACTCGGTCACCGCCTGTCGGGTCGGTGACATCGACGGATCGCTCCGGGCCTGCGACCGGCTGCTGTCGATGCCGGATCTCCCCGACGCCTATCGCCGACAGACGCTCACCAACCGGGAGTTCGCGGAGCGGCGGCAGGCTGCGCGGACCGCCTCGTGGGCGTCGCCCCCGGACTGGCGGAGGGGCCCGCACCTCACGGTCGGCAGCTGCAGCAGCTGCCACGCCTGACGCATCGCCCGTTCGAGCACGTGGCAGCCCGCGACACCAGGTTCTCAGTGCCGGACGTTCGACTGTCTTTCATGAACCGGCAAGAGCTGCTCACGGCGACCCAGGCCCTCGTCCGGCCGGACACCGAACACCTCGAGTGCGCGGAGGGCGGGCGTGCCGGGCGGTGCGCCGGGGCAAAGCTTGCCGGGAGGGGCACTAGGGCGTGTGTCGGAAGTCCCGCCTGCCCGGCGACGCCTGGCACGCACGCTCGCCGCGTTGTCGGGCTCGCCCGAGTACGTCCAGTACGAGGACGACCCTCCGCCTTGCGATCGCACGCACCAGACGCCGCCGGGCCCACCCTTCGGGCGGACGGCGGGACTTCCGACACACGCCCTAGCGGGCGCCGTCCACCCGGCGCCAGGTCGCCACCGGGCCCGGGGCGAGGGCGTCCTCGGGGGTGACCCAGAATGCCTTCCCCAGCTCAGCGTTGAACTGGGCGCCGGTCCGTCCGTCCCCGGAAGACCGGCCGGTCAGACGCCGCCCTATCCACGGCGCCAGATGCTGCCGCGCGAAGCGGAGGTCGTCGACGCGCCGTATCGCCCACCGCGGGGGCACCGCGGTGGGAAGTGGCGCCTGCCAGTCGTGCTCCGGTGGCAGTCCGAGCGCCTGCCAGACCGCCTCGGCGACCCTGTGGTGTCCCTCGGCCGTCAGATGCAGCCGGTCGACGTCCCACAGCCGGGGATCGCCGAGTGCCGGTGCCCCGTACAGATCGACGACCAGCGCACCGTGGCGATCCGCCAACTCGTCGACCAGGGAGAACAGCTCCTCCATGCGGGGGCGGAAGCGCTCCATCACCGGTCCGTTGCGGCCCGGGCTGCGCATCAGCACGAGCTTCTTGCACGACGGCGCGAGGCGTTCCACGGCTTCTTCCAGCCGACCGCGCACCATTCCCATGTCGCACTTGGGCCGCAGGGTGTCGTTGAGACCGCCGACCAGCGTGACGACGTCCGCCTGCATGGCGGCGGCAGCATCGACCTGCTCGGTCACGATCTGGCGGATCAGCTTCCCGCGCACGGCCAGATTCGCGTACCGGAACCCGGGGGTGCGGGCGGCGAGTCGGCCTGCGAGGACATCGGCCCAGCCGCGGTACGAGCCGTCGGGCAGCAGGTCCGACATGCCCTCGGTGAAGGAGTCGCCGACCGCGACAAGACTGGTGTAGGAGGCATTCATTTCCATGGCCATGGGATCGTATCGCGGTGGCGTCCGGCCCTTTCCGGGCGGAGCCGCGCCCCGCGTCCGGGGGCGAGGGCAGTCGCTGAGGGCCGGCCACGTGGCGCGTCCCCCGCCACGTGGCCCCGCCGCTCGCGCCCCGGCGCGGGGCCACGCCCGTGAGCGCTGTCGCGTACCCCCGGTCGGTCCGTCAGCGTGCCTGCGGCCGTCCGACCAGCTCGCGCAGCACATCCTCCATCGTGACCATGCCGGCGAGCCTGTCGCCCTCGTCGAGCACCGCCGCCAGATGCGTACGGCTCCGGCGCATCGCGGTCAGCACGTCGTCGAGAGGCGTCGCCGCCCGCACCCGGGCGATCGGCCGCATCGCCGTGACCGGGAACGGCACATCGCGTGGCGCGACGTCCAGGGCGTCCTTCACATGGAGGTACCCCAGGATCCGCTGCTCGCTGTTCATCACCGGGAAGCGCGAGAATCCGGTCTCGGCCGAGAGCCGCTCCAGCTCCTCGGGTGTCGTCCCGACCCTGGCGTAGACCACCTGCTCGACCGGTAGCACGACGTCCCGTACCGGGCGACGGCCCAGCTCGAGCGCATGGTGCAGCCGCTCGGCGGCGCGGTCGTCGACCAGCCCGGCGTCACCGGCGTCCTGCACCAGCCGGGCCAGCTCGTCGTCGGAGAACGTCGAGGACACCTCGTCCTTCGCCTCCACCCGCAGCAGCTTCAGCAGCGTGTTGGCGAAGGCGTTGACCGTGAAGATCACCGGACGCAGCGCCCTGGCGAGGGCGACCAGCGGCGGACCGAGCAGCAGCACGGTCCGTACCGGCTCGGCCAGTGCGACGTTCTTCGGGACCATCTCGCCGAGCAGCATGTGCAGATACGTCGCCAAGGACAGGGCGATCACGAACGAGATCGGATGGACCAGTCCGTGCGGCACACCCACCACATCGAAGACCGGCTCCAGCAGATGCGCGATGGCCGGTTCGGCGACGATACCGAGGACCAGTGTGCAGAGCGTGATGCCGAGCTGAGCCGCCGCGAGGAGCGCCGACACATGTTCCAGGCCCCAGATGACGCTCCGCGCACGCCGGTTCCCGGCCTCCGCCTGGGGCTCGATCTGGCTGCGGCGCACGGAGATCAGCGCGAACTCCGCGCCGACGAAGAATGCGTTGACGACCAGGGTCAACAGACCGATGAAGAGCTGGACGGCAGTCACTGTCCGTCCTCCGTCTCGTCGTCGGAGCCGGGCAGCGGTGCGTGCAGCAGCGCCCGTGCGGCGCGGCGCCCGGAGGCGTCCACGACGTCGAGCCGCCAGCCGGCCAGCTCGATGGAGTCACCGACGACGGGGATCCGGCCGACTTCCGTGGCGATCAGTCCGGCGAGCGTCTCGTACGGTCCGTCCGGCACCCGCAGTCCGATCGTCCGCAACTGGTCCATGCGGGCGGCGCCGTCGGCCGACCACAGGGTGCGCCCGTCGGCGTCCTCACCTGCCGGTGCGAGGTCCGGCGTCTCGTGCGGGTCGTGCTCGTCGCGCACCTCGCCGACGACCTCCTCGACGATGTCCTCCAGCGTCACGACACCGGCCGTGCCGCCGTACTCGTCGATGACGACGGCCATCGGGAACTTGCTGGACAACCTGTCGAGCAGCCGGTCCACCGTGAGGCTCTCCGGTACGAGCAGGGGTTCGCGCGAAATCTCCGACACGCGCTTGCGGTGCCTCTCCTCGGCCGGGATCGCCAGGACGTCCTTGATGTGCGCGACACCGACGACGGTGTCGAGGCTGCCCCGGTAGACGGGGAAGCGGGACAGCCCAGTCGCCCGGGTGGCATTGGCGACGTCCTCGGCGGTCGCCTGCACCTCCAGCGCGGTGACCTGCACCCGCGGGGTCATCACATTCTCCGCGGTCAGTTCGGCCAGATTGAGGGTACGGACGAACAGTTCCGCGGTGTCCGCCTCCAGCGCGCCCGCCTTGGCCGAGTGGCGGGCGAGCGCCACCAGCTCCTGCGGGCTGCGGGCGGAGGCCAGCTCCTCGGCCGGTTCGAGACCGAAGCGGCGCACGATCCGGTTGGCCGTGTTGTTGAGGTGGCTGATGAAGGGCCGGAAGATCGCGGTGAAGGCACGCTGCGGGGTGGCCACGGCCTTCGCCACGGCGAGCGGCGAGGAGATCGCCCAGTTCTTCGGGACGAGTTCGCCCACAACCATCAGGAAGACCGTGGACAGCGCTGTTCCGAGTACCAGCGCCAGCGAGGACGAGACGCTCGGGGACAGGCCGGTGGCCTCCACCGGGCCGCGGATCAGCTTTGCGATCGACGGTTCGGAGAGCATGCCGACGACCAGATTGGTGACGGTGATGCCGAGCTGTGCGCCGGAGAGCTGGAAGGTGAGACTGCGCACCGCCTTCATGGCGCTCGCCGCGCCCCGTTCACCCCGCTCCACGGCTCGTTCGAGCTGGCCGCGCTCGACCGTGGTCAGAGAGAACTCGGCGGCGACGAAGGCACCACAGGCGAGTGAGAGCAGGACCGCCACGAGCAGCAGAAGCACTTCGGTCATCGGTTCACCTCCGTCCCATGATCGGGCAGTGGCAGGAGGCTCGCCTGGCGTCGGCGATGTCGGCTACTGGGAGGCTCGCCCATGGGCGGACGCTCACACCTTTCGGGAAGGGGCGGTCATATGAACATCCATGGTAAAGGACGGGCAAAGTTGCGCCGCATGCGGGTGATCTCCGCGAGCGTCCCAGCCCTCGGTCTCAGTCCTTGAGGTGCTTCACCCAGCGGCTCCACTGCGGCTCGGGCGCATACCCCGCAGCATGCCAGGCGTGGTGCGCGAGCTCGTTGCGGTTCAGCACCATCGCATCGCCACGCCGTCCGCCCAGCTGTACGAATCGTTCCTCCGCCGCCGTCAGCAGCGCCCGGCCGACGCCCTGCCGCCGCTGGTCCGGATGGACCGCGAGCCGGTAGAGGTGGCACCGCCAGCCGTCGAAGCCCGCGATCACCGTTCCGGCGAGCTCGCCGGAACGTTCCGCGAGTATGAGGGCTCCGGGGTCGCGGGCGACCAGCCGTTCCATGCCGTCCCGGTCGTCGCTGATGCTGGTGCCTTCCGCCGCCACTTTCCAGAAGGCGAGGACGGCGTCGAGGTCGGCCGGTGCCGCTGTGCGGATCGCGAGATCATTCATGCTTTTACCCCATCACCGGGCCCGCCGCACCGTCGAACGAATTCCGCCATGCGGTCAGCTCCCCGCGAGTTCCTGGAGGATCGGGGCGAACGCCTCCATGTTCGGCTCCAGCACCGTCAGGTAGGAGAAGCCGTAGCGCTCCCGCTGTTCTCGGAGCTGTTCGGCCATCTGCCGGACCGTCCCCACCGTGAACAGCGGCAGGGCCAGCGCCTGGTCCTCGTCGAGGTGAGGTGTCTTCGGCAGCACTTCGCGCACGGCCGCACGACGGTCGCGGGTGGCCCGGACGTGCTGGATCAGCAGGTTCAGTTCGGCCGGGCTCTCCCGCCCCGCGGCGAATCGCCGGTAGGCGGCGACACGCCCGTCGAGCTGCTCGGCGGTGAGGGGCGTGAGTGTGCCGTTCCGATCGCTGACGGCCCCGGTGAACGCGACGATCTCAGCAAACTGTGCCGCCAGCCGCAGGACCCGGTCCCCGTTCCCGCCGATCAATAACGGGGGCCGGGGCTTCTGCGCGGACCTCGGCAGCCGGGTGTCCTCGCGCAGCAGGCGGTCCACCTCCTCGACCGTATGTCGCAGATGATCCACCCGGCCGCCGGGGGAGAGGAACTCGATGCCCGCCCGGTCGTGCTCCTCGCGGACGTATCCGGTCCCGATTCCCAGCTCCAGACGTCCCTCGGTCAGCGCATCCGTACCGGCCGCCTCGCGGGCCAGCAGCGCCGGATTCCAGAAGGCCGCATTCAGTACGAAGGTGCCGACACGGGGGCGCTCCGTGGCCTCCGCGGCGGCCACCAGTGCGGGGAAGGGGGCCGGCATGCCCAGATGGTCGGGGACCAGGATGACGTCGTAGCCGAGTTCCTCAGCGCGGCGGCATCGGGCGCGCCACTCGTGCCCACCGGTCGGCGTCAGCATGTTCACTCCGAATCGGAACGACCTCGTCATGAACTCTCCTTGTGCCGGGACCTTCGATGGACGGGCCACCTACTCTGTCAAGGGCGGGCTGCATCCGTACGCCGAACCGCCCTCTTGCCGGTGCTAGCAATCCGGCGCTAGCTTGGTGGTGTGCCCAAGACTCAGCTGAACGTACGAGTGGACGAGGCCACCGCCGAGGCCGCGCGGCAGCGCGCGCTGCAGAGGGGGATGAGCGTGAACCGCTACATAGAGGAGCTCGTCAAACAGGACGCGGGCGAAGTCGGACACACCTTTGTCGAAGCCGCTGCCGACTTCATGAAGCAGTACGAGTCGGTGTTCGCCGAGGAGTTCGGCCCGGAGCGCAAAGGTCACCGTTGAACCTCCGGATCGACCTTTCCTGGCTGCTCATGGTCGCCGAGCACAAGACGCCCGGTGACCCGCAGGTCGTCGACTGGGGAGCGCTGGTCGCCGCAGTCGCCCGTCATGAGGCGGAGATCTTCGGCAGCCCCGTCTACAGCGATCCGCACTCCAGGGCTGCCGCGCTCCTGCAGTTGCTCATCCATGTCCCCGCGCTCGAACATTCCAATGCGATGTTCGCCTCCGCCGTCGCGTACGGCTATCTCGTCGCCTCCGGGCTGAAGGTCATCACCTCGGCCGAGCAGGTGCGAGACCTGGCCCGGCTGGTCAAGGAGGGCAAGGCCGACGTCCGGGCCGTCGCCGACGAACTGCGTCAGTGGAGTCTGTGAATCCTGTTGTGCGAGTCTCCTGGAATGCCGCCTTCCGTCGTCAAGCATCGTTAACGTCCGGCGCATGACACAGATAAGGAACACACGTGCGAGACGGATGACGGTCGCGGTCGTGGGTGCTGCGGCGGCTCTGGTGCTCGGAGTCGGCGGAGCGATCGCCGTCGGCGCACCGGACGACGGCTCTGCCGATCCGACCCCTGTCCCCACCGCGACGTCCGACCCCGGCACGGGCGAGGTCGGCGGCAGCACCGTCGGCGGCGGCACCGTCGGCGGCAGCACGGACGGCGGCGGCTCCGACAGCGGCAGCGTGAGCGGTTCGGGCGGTGTCGACCCCAGCCCGAGCGAGGCGCCGAGCCCGACCGGAACCCCGGATCCCACCGACAGCCCGGATCCCACCGGCAGCCCCGCCCCCAGCGAACCGGCGAGCCTCGACGACTTGGCGAAGCGGATCGACGAGCTCGACAAGAAGATCGACGAGCTGCCCACGAAGAAGGACCTCGCCGACGCGCTGCGGGCGCTCGCGGACCGGCTGGAGCAGGACGACTAGCGCCTGATCCGAAAGACAGACCCGCACGCCTCAGGAGGTGTCCACCACGGTGGTCCGGCGGGCCACGCCCAGCACGCACTCAGAAGTGGGGAGCCGGATCCCCCAGTCCGGCATCTTCACCTTGCGGTACGTCTCCACCACGAAGCCGGCCTCCTCGATCGCGGTGAGCGTGTCCCGCGCCGTATGACACCCGCCGCCCAGCAGCGGCCACACCGTGCGGTCCAGTGCCTGCTGCACCGTCGCCATGGCGCGGTCTTCGGCCCGCACATGCTCGAAGAAGCGCAGCTCCCCGCCGGGACGCAGCACCCGCTCGATCTCCGCGAGCGACCGTTCGACATTCCGTACGGTACACAGCACCAGTGACGCGACGGCCCCGTCGAACGCCTCGCTCTTCACCGGCAGCGCCTCCGCGGCACCCGGCACGACATCCACCGGAATGCCGGCACGCAGCGCGGACCGTACCGCCAACTGCCGCAGGGCGCGCTCGGGTTCGATCGCCACCACTTCGGAGACGGCGGGCGGATAGTGGGCGAAGTTCAGGCCGTTGCCCACACCGACCTCGATGATGCGTCCGGACAGGCCGGCGAGCAGTTCCGAGCGAATGGCCGCCATCCCGGCCCTGGTCTCCGCCACCACACTCATGCGGGCGTAGAACCGGGCGAAGACCGGGTGGTGCACCGCGTCCTTCGGGATCTTCGTGCTCCGCAGATGCATGACGGACCTCCTCGACAGGACCGGCTGCACCGGACGGCTCGGTCGGGCGGGACCGCCCGACCGGAGCTGCCCGACGTGAAAAACCCGGCCGGCAAAGTACGGCTACTTTGATTCTGCCCCGTCCCGGGCCACTCAGCCGTCAGTCGGCGGTCCGGTTCCCGCCCAACTCCGCGGTCAGCCAACTCGCCGCCCGGGCACGGAATTCGGCGGGTGCCAGGGCGCCCGCGCCCGCCGGTACGGCGCCCAGCAGCGGCGCGCCCGCCGCCACCGGCAGATCGTCGAGATTGCAGCGCGCGGCCAGATCCGGTTCGGCGGGCATGCTGCCCACGACCACGCCCAGGCACTCCAGCCCACGCGTCCGCAGCGCCTCCGAGGTCAGCGCGGTGGAATTGAGCGTGCCGAGCCCTGCGGGTGCCACGACCAGGACCGGAGCGCCGAGCAGCCGCGCCGCGTCCGCGAGCGTGGCGCCTTGGTCGTCGAAACGTACGAGCAGCCCTCCCGCGCCCTCGACCAGCACCAGATCGTGCTCGGTGGCGAGCTTCTCGGCCGCCTCCGCGATCTGTTCCGGGCGCACGGGCGTCAGGCCCGCCCGCCGCGCGGCCGTGTCCGGCGCCAACGGCTCGGGGAACCGGGCCAGTTCGAGGCCGGTCACCGTCTCGCCGGCAAGCCTGCGCACCTCGAAGACATCGCCCGGCTCGCCCGGCGCAACGCCCGTCTGGGCAGGCTTGAGCACGGCCACCGAACGCCCGGAGGCGACCGCCACCGCGGCCACGGCCGCCGTGACGACCGTCTTGCCGATCTCCGTACCCGTACCGCTCACCAT
Source organism: Streptomyces sp. NPDC057565 (assembly GCF_042801455.1). Lineage (NCBI taxonomy): Bacteria > Bacillati > Actinomycetota > Actinomycetes > Kitasatosporales > Streptomycetaceae > Streptomyces > Streptomyces sp. NPDC057565. The sequence goes on from NZ_JBHVFU010000019.1 coordinate 30,192, forward strand.
CAGTACCGACATCTCAGCCCTCCCGCGCCGCCGCGCACACCGCACGGCAGATTCGCGCCAGATCGTCGTCGCCCGTCACATACGGCGGCATCGTGTAGATCAGGTCCCGGAACGGGCGCAGCCACACGCCCTCACGGACCGCGGCCTCGGTGGCCGCCGCCATGTTCACGTCGTGATCGAGCTGTACGACGCCGATGGCGCCCAGAACGCGTACATCCCGTACACCTGCGATCGCGCGGGCCCCGGCCAGGCCCCCCAGCAACCCCGCTTCCAGGCGCTTGACCTCCTGCTGCCAGTCCTGGCCGAGCAGCAGATCGATCGAGGCGAGGGCCACCGATGCGGCCAGGGGGTTGCCCATGAAGGTCGGCCCGTGCGCAAGCACCGGGACCTTGCCGCGCGAGATACCGTCCGCCACCCGTGAGGTGCAGAGGGTCGCCGCCATCGTCAGATAGCCGCCGGTCAGCGCCTTGCCGACGCACATCACGTCGGGGGAGACCCCGGCATGCCCGGCGGCGAACAGCTTCCCCGTACGCCCGAAACCGGTCGCGATCTCGTCGAACACCAACAGCACGTCATGGGCGTCGCACGCCTCGCGCAGCACCCGCAGATAGCCGGGGGAGTGGAACCGCATCCCGCCCGCACCCTGCACCACCGGCTCCACGATCACCGCGGCCAGCTCATCGGCATGCTGTGCGATCAGCCCCCGCAGATGCTGTACGTACGTCTCATCCGGTTCCTCGTCGAAACCGCCGGGCGGCTCGTCGGCGAAGACCTGCCGGGGCAGCACGCCCGACCACAGCTCATGCATGCCGCCTTCGGGGTCGCAGACGGACATCGGCTGCCAGGTGTCACCGTGGTAGCCGCCGCGCCAGGTCAACAGCCGCTGTTTGGCCGGCTTTCCGGTCGAGTTCCAGTACTGCAGACACATCTTCACCGCGACCTCGACCGACACCGAACCCGAGTCGGCGAGGAAGACATGGCGCAGCGGTTCCGGTGTGATCTCGACCAGCCTGGCGGCCAGCCGCACGGCGGGCTCATGGGTGAGCCCGCCGAACATCACATGGCTCATCCGCTCCAGCTGGCCGCGGGCCGCCTCGTTGAGCACCGGGTGGTTGTAGCCGTGCACCGCCGACCACCAGGACGACATGCCGTCGACCAACTCGCTCTGGCCGTGGGCCGGTTCGGCGAGCCGCAGACGTACTCCGGACGCGGACTCCACGACCAGCGGCTCCTGCCGGCCCGGCATCGGGCCGTACGGATGCCAGACGTGGTCCCGGTCCAGGGCCCGCAGTTCGGCCGGGGAGAGGGGCTCAGGCATTGGGTGCGAGATCCGTTCCCGCGCCACGACGGCGGACCGCCACCAGATCCGTACGCGCGCCCGGCGTCCCGGCCTCGGCGTCCGCCGGCTCGTCGGCCACGTCACCGCAGGGCGCACAGCCCCCCGCGTGCGAGCCGCAGCCGCCACCGGTCTCCGCTCCGGCCGCCGCGTCCGTACGGTGCCGGGGCAGCGTCGTCGTACCCGCGCCCTCCACCTCGAAACCGGCGTCCGCGATCATGTCCAGATCCGCCTGCCCCGCCTGGCCCTCACTGGTCAGATAGTCGCCCAGGAAGATCGAGTTGACCAGGTGCAGGGCGAGCGGCTGCATCGAGCGCAGATGCACTTCTCGGCCGCCCGCGAGCCGGACCTCGACATCCGGGCAGACGAACCGGACCATCGCCAGAATGCGCAGACAGCGCTGCGGGGTGAGGTTCCACTCCTTGGCGAGAGGGGTCCCCTCGAACGGGATCAGGAAGTTCACCGGAACCGAGTCCGGGTCCAGCTCGCGCAGCGAGAAGACGACGTCGACCAGATCCGCGTCGCTCTCACCCATTCCGGCGATCAGCCCGGAGCACGCCGAGAGTCCCGCGGCCTGCGCCTGCTGGACGGTCTCCACCCGGTCCGCATAGGTGTGGGTGGTGGTGATGTCCCCGTACGTCCCCTCGGACGTATTGAGGTTGTGGTTGTACGCGTCGGCGCCCGCGGAACGCAGCCGGTCGGCCTGCCCGGCGGAGAGCAGACCGAGGCAGGCGCACACCTCGACGCCCTCGTTCTGCTCCTTGATCGCCTCGATCGTCTGCGACACCCGGTCGACGTCCCGGTCCGTCGGACCGCGGCCGCTCGCCACCAGACAGACGCGCTTCGCGCCGCCCGCCACCCCGGCGGCGGCGGCCTTCGACGCCTCGTCCGGTTTCAGCCAGGTGTACTTGAGGATCTCGGCCTTCGAGCCGAGCCGCTGAGAGCAGTACGAGCAGTCCTCCGGGCAGAGCCCGGACTTGAGATTGACCAGATAGTTCAGCTTCACCCGCCGGCCGAACCACTGACGGCGCACCTTCCCGGCCGCGGCCACCACTTCGAGGAGGTCGTCGTCCGAGGTCGCCAGCACGGCGAGCGCTTCTTCGCGGGTCGGCAGCTCGCGCCGCAGCCCCTTGTCCACCAACGTGTTCAGGAGGTCCATGGTCACGATCCTGGCTTACGGCACCGCCCGCAGCCAAGGAGGAACCGGACAACAGAGCCCCCAGAGCCTGTGTGTATCGCCACACCATGACGGGCCGCGCCCCCGGTTAGGGTCTGTGAGCTGCCTACAAAAGGGACCGCCGCCATGTCCTTCGCCCCGTTCGACTGGATCGATGACGAGGCGCGCCGCCGTGCGGACGCCGGGCTCGTCCGTACTCTGCGCCCCCGGCCCGCCGAGCCGGAACTGCTGGACCTCGCGAGCAACGACTACCTGGGCCTCACCCGGCATCCCGAGGTGACCGCTGCCGCCGCCGAGGCCGCGCACCGGTGGGGTGCGGGCGCCACCGGCTCCCGGCTGGTCACCGGTTCCACCGCGCTGCACGCCGAGCTCGAACGCGAACTCGCCGAATTCTGCGGTTTCGAAGCGGCCCTCGTCCTCTCCTCCGGCTACGCGGCCAATCTCGCCGCCCTCACCGCCCTCACCGGCCGTGGCTCCCTGATCGTCTCCGACGCGGGCAATCACGCCTCCATCGTGGACGGCTGCCGCCTCTCCCGGGCGGACACCGTCGTCGTACCCCACGCCGATCCCGAAGCCGTCGCCAAGGAGCTGCGCGCGCACGGCGGCCGCGCCCTGGCCGTCACCGACTCGGTCTTCTCCGTCGACGGAGACGCCGCGCCGCTGCCGGAACTGGCCGACGTCTGCCGTACGGAGGGCGCCGCGCTGCTCGTCGACGACGCGCACGGTCTGGGCGTGCTCGGGGAGGGCGGGCGCGGCGCCCTCGCCGCCGCCGGTCTCGCGGGTGGTGACGGGATCGTCACCACCCTCACCCTCTCCAAGTCCCTGGGCAGTCAGGGCGGCGCGGTCCTCGGCCCGGCCCGGGTGATCGACCATCTGATCAACGCGGCCCGCACCTTCATCTTCGACACCGGGCTCGCACCGGCCGCGACGGGCGCGGCTCTCGCGAGCCTGCGCCTGCTGCGCCGCGAGCCGGCACGCGCGGGCAGGGCCCGTACGGTCGCCACCGCACTGTACGAACGGCTGACCGCGGAGGGGCTGACCGCCGTACGCCCCGACGCCGCAGTCGTCTCGGTCAGGGCGCCTTCGCCGGAAGCGGCGGTGCGCTGGGCGGCCGACTGCCGCGCGGCCGGGATCGCGGTGGGCTGCTTCCGCCCGCCGTCGGTCCCGGACGGCATCTCGCGGCTGCGGCTCACCGCACGGGCCGATCTGACGGAGGCGCAGATCGCGACCGCGGTGGCGACCGTCCTGCGAACCGCGCCACTGACCTGACGGAGCCGGCCGGTCAGCCGACCGGACCGTCGTTCAGGCCGGAGACGAACGAAGTCCAGGCCGCCGCGGAGAACCGCAGCGGGGGCCTGGACACGTCTTTGGAATCCCGCACGGCCAGCTGTTCCGCGCCGAACGGAGCTGCTTCCACGCAGTTGTTCATACCCGTGCTGCGGCTACTGCGCCGCCACCGTAACTCGTGCTGTGCGAGGCAATCGGACATCGGGCCCCCTCGGGCAGTCTGAGGTTCCTAACCGTCGCGGTCGATCGCGGCGATGAGGTCCAACGAGTGCTCCGGCGACAGCGCGTGTGCCTGCATCGTGCGGAAGGCCGAGCTGTACGCCTCAAGGTCTTCTTTCCGCTCCAGGTAGAGGCTACTCGTCAAATGGTCAAGGACGACCACATCCAGATCGGAAGTATTCGGAAATGAGAAGATAACGAACGGTCCAGTGATGCCGATATACCCGCCGACCGAGAACGGCAGCAACTGCACCTGTACATGGGGTAGTTGGGACAACCGTGCCAAATGGCGCAGCTGCTCCCGCATCACTCGGCGCCCGCCGACCTCGCGCCGCAGCACCGCCTCGTCGAGCACCGCGGTCAACCGCAAGGGCGGGTCTGTCCGCAGCACCCCCTGCCGCGTGAGCCGCACCTCCACCAGCGAGTCCAGCTGACCGGCGGGCAGCCCGTCCAGGGACGAACGGGTCACCGCCCGTGCGTAGTCGGCGGTTTGCAGCAGCCCGGGAACAACCGAGGTTTCCAATGTGCGGGCGGTCCGGGCCTGGGACTCCAGACTGATGAAGTCCCGGTACTGGGGTGGGATGAGGCCGCGGTAGGCGTGCCACCAGCCCGTGCCACCACCGCCCGCCGAGCCCGCAAGCATCTCCAGGAGCGCCCGCAACTGTGCGTCGTCCACGCCGTAGGCATCAAGCAACCGGCCCACATCGGCCGGTTTCACCCCACTCGCACCGGTCTCGATCCGGCTCACCTTCGACTGGTGCCAGCCGAGGATCCGTGCGGCGTCCCGACTGGTCAGTCCGGACGTGTGGCGCAGACTCCGCAGTTCCTCCCCGAGTTTGCGGCGACGTACTGCAGGGCCGTGCTGCATCGGAGGCCTCCCTCCCTCTCGTACAGAGGGGCCAGTGTGCCGCCACCCACGCCTGTCCGGGCCGGAGTTCACCGCTTCGAGCGACAGATATATGCATATCTCGTTGGATTGCCGTCACAGCGGGCAGCATCAGTGGCAATCTGGCGCGAAGCGCATCCCGGACCGGTCGTGGGTCGGTCCGGGCAGGAAAGGGACGGCTCGCCATGGCAGACCATCAAGAAGCACGTGTCACTCTGCCCAGCGAGCCGGTCTCGGTCCCCGCAGCCCGGAGATACGTTGCCCGGGTGCTCGCCGATTGGGGACTGCCCGATGACACCGAGACCGCCGACACCATTCGGCTCATCGTCTCGGAACTCGTGACCAACGCCGTCCAGCACACCTTCGGTCAGTCGCCCACCTTCACCGTGGACCTCCGGCTGGAGCGTGAGGAGCAGCTGCACGTCGGGGTGACGGACAGTCACCCCCGTCGGCCCCGGCGCCTGCCCGCCGCCGTGCAGCAGGACAACGGCCGCGGCATGGTGATCATCCGCTGTCTGGCCAAGGAGTGCGGCGGACGTCTCAGGGTCACGCCCACCAGCGAGGGAGGCAAGACCGTCTGGATCGCGCTCCCGTGGACCGCACCCGCCCAGACCTGACTGCCCGAGCGGGCGGCGCACGTCACTGCACCGACGTCGCCCGCCCGAAGCCGCCGCGCAGCAGTGCGCACAGCGTCGCCGCCGCTCCGCTCGCGCGCTCGCCGTGGTGCACCACTGAGATCGTCCGCCGGAACGCCGCGGGTTCCAGCCGCCGCACGGACAGTGGAGTCGGCGACATCGCGGCGACCATCTCCGGCACCACCGCCATCCCGATCCCCGCGCTGACCAGGGCGCACACCAGGGCATAGCCGGGCGACTCGCAGACCACCGCGGGCGTCGCCCCCACCTCGGCCAGGGCGTTCTCCACCCCGCGGCGGGGCGGATGGGCCGGTGCGCTGCTGATCAGCGGCCGGCCTGCCAGCTCCGTCACCGGCAGCCGTCCTGTGCCCTCGGACAGCACCTGGCCGACCGCAGTGATCAGCACCAGCTCCTCGACCAGCAGCGGCTCCACGCAGACCCCGGACGGCACCGGCGCCGCGGGCCCCGGCTCGTACGCATGGGTCAGCGCCAGATCGACCTCGCCCGAGGCGACGGCGGCGATCCCCCCGGGCGGTTCGTAGTCCGTGACGGACAGCTCCACATCCGGGTGGGCGCGCCGGAACGCACTCAGTACCGGCGGCAGCAGATGGATACCCGCCGTGGTGAACGTGCCGACCCGGAGGCGTCCGCCGGAGAGCCCGGCCAGTCGGCTCAGTTCGTGGCGCGCACGGTCCATCTCGTCGAGGACCCGCCGGGCGCGTACGACCAGCAGCTCGCCCGCGGCCGTCAGCCGGGCGCCACGGTGGTGGCGCACCAGCAGCGCGGCGCCCGCCTCCCGCTCCAGCTTGGCCAGCTGCTGGGAGAGTGCGGGCGCGGTGTAGCCGAGGCGGGCGGCGGCGCGTGTGATCGAACCGGCCTCGGCGACAGCCACCAGCGCCGCGAGCCGCGTCGGGTCGAACATTAAGCGTTCCTTTTGGCAGACCCAGAAGATTGCAAGTACATGCTGAAGGCTACGTCGGTCCATGGTGGACCCATGGACGGACAACTCATCGCCTTCATCGGGGTCGCCGCAGGGATGGTGGCGCTGCCGGGCGCGGACTTCACGGTGGTCGTACGGAACGCACTCGCCTCGCGTGCGGCCGGGGTGGCCACGGCGCTGGGGGTTGCCGGGGGACTGCTCATCCACACCGCGCTCGCCGTCGCCGGGCTCGCGGCGGTCCTGGTCACCGTGCCCGTCCTGTTCCGCACGGTGCAGCTGCTCGGCGGGGCGTACGTCCTCTATCTGGGAATCAGCGGCGTGCACGCGGCACGACGCCGCGCCAGGGATGCGGGCGTGGACACGGGAGTGGACGGAGGGCCGACGGCGACCAGCACGCGGCGCGCCCTGCGACAGGGCTTTCTGACCAACGCTCTGAACCCCAAGGCGCCCGTGCTCTTCCTGAGCCTGCTGCCGCAATTCGTCCCTGACGGGCAGCCGCCCCTCCCCAGGACCCTGCTGCTGGCCACCGTCGTCGTGCTGCTCGCGCTGATCTGGTTCCCGTCCGTGGCGCTCCTGGTGGACCGCCTGGGCCGGTGGCTGCGCCGGCCGCGTACCGCCCGCGCCATCGAGGGCGGCAGCGGCGCGGCGCTCACCGCGCTGGGGCTGGTCCTGGTGACCGGACCCCTGGTGCACTGAAGCACGTGGTGAATGGGGGAGCCGGAGGAGAATCGGAGGGATCAGCGAACTCGTCCGTACCAGACGCTCCTCGTCCAGATCTTCTCCAGCCGCACGACGGAACCGGTCTTCGGGGAGTGCCAGATCTTCCCCTTGCCGGCGTAGATGCCGACGTGGTAGACGCTGCGTCCCCAGTGGAAGAAGACCAGATCGCCACGTTTCCGCTTCGACGCCGAGATGTGGCGGGTCTTGTTGTACTGCTGCTGGGCCGTGCGTGGGAGCCTCTTGCCCACCTTCTTGAACGCATACAGCATCAGCCCGGAACAGTCGAAACCGTGGGGGCCGGTGGCCCCGTACCGGTACGGCGATCCTTTCTTCGACGCGGCGATCTTGAGCGCCGTGGTCGCATGCGTCGCGGCCTGGGCGTCGGTCACGGCGCCGGGGACGATCATGGAGCCGCCGACGGCGGCGAGCGTCAGAACCGTGGCCGTACCGGCCCGGGCGCTCAGAAACGGGACATGAACCTGCGCAGTCATGCGCAACCCTTCGTCAGCCGCCTGTGAAGGATGACCTGTCGGGTTCGGGCTGGCGAAGTTGCCCGGCCGCGCGATGCGGCTTCACCCCGAGGGTCGACCGGATGCCGGTCGACCCGTTGTGCTCGGGTCCTCCACTCCTGCCGATCCACTTCTGTCGACCAGTCATCCGGGCGGCGGCAGGACTCGGCGTCCGCCCGGACCGCCTCGCCGTGGTGGCGGGGGCTTGTCGTCCCACGGATCCTGACTCACCGACTGCCGGATTTCCGAACTAAAACAGCGATATGCGAAGTTCACTACCAATCGTCTATTTGGGTGAGCGAGGGGTGATGTGTGTACTCGTCAGGCTGTCTCGACCGGTCCCGTACCAGCGGCGGAACGGCATATTTCGCTCCCCGTCCACGTCGGCGGCGCAAGTCGAGTTGTCCCTCTCGCGGGGGATTCCTTGCGCCGGACGAGCGAGAAAAATTGATCAGCGTGCCGGGCGTGTCGCCCATGGAGAGATGATCAACTCATCGGGGCCGGGGGCACGGTGACCCGTCCGGCCCGCCGTTCCCCGTCCAACACGCGCAGTGCCCGTGCCAACGTGGCGGCGTGGATCTGTGCTTCACCCCGCTCGTGCATCAAGGTGAGCGCGTCCCGCAGGGCGCCCGACCGCGAGGCGAGTGCCTGGGCCGCGCGCAGCGCGCCGTAGGTGTCGCTGCCGCGGGCCGGGTTGATCCGGCCCAGCTGGTCGAGCACTTCCAGGTAGCAGTCGATGAACTCGGCCTCGGCGTGCGTCAGTGCGGGCAGCGGTGGGAGGTGGGGCGGCTGCATCGGCGGTTCACCTCACGCTGTTCGGCGGGAGCGACGCCTTGCGGTTCTCCAGGACGTGGTCCACCAGCCCGTACGCCTTGGCTCCGGCGGCGTCGAGGATCAGGTCGCGCTCGAAGTCGGCGGCGATCCGTTCGGCGCTGCGGCCGGTGTGGCGGGCCAGCACACGGGTGAGCAGCTCACGGACGCGGACCAGTTCCCGCGCCTCGATCTCCAGATCGGACGGTTGGCCCTGAACCGGCTCCGGGAGCTCGGGCTGCTGGACGACGACCCTGGCCCCGGGCAGGGCGTGCCGTCGGCCGGGAGCGCCCGCGGCGAGCAGGACCGCCGCGCTGGAACCGGCCTGGCCGAGGCAGAACGTCTCCACCTCGCAGGTGAGGTAGTCCATCGTGTCGTAGATGGCGGACATGGCACCGAACGAGCCGCCGGGGGAGTTGATGTAGAGCGAGATGGGTCGCTCGGGCGCGGCGTGCTCCAGATACATGAACTGCGCGATCAGGTCGTTGGCGGCGGTGTCGTCGACCGGGGTGCCGAGGAAGACGATGCGCTCGGCGAGCAGCTTGGAGTACGGGTCGAGGGTGCGGGTCCCGTCGGTCGTGCGCTCGGTGAACTCTGGCAGGACGTAACGGGCGGCAGGGCGGAACATGGCTGGCCTCTCCTCCGGTGTCTGTACGCGCCTGCAGGGGCGTCTGTAAAAAATGTACAGGACGTACAGAAGGTTATGATGGGGACTATGGCCTACGAGATTCCGGTGACGCAAGCGCGAGCTGAACTCGCCGAACTGATCAACCGCGTCGTCTACGGCGGCGAGCGGGTCGTGGTGACGCGGCACGGAAAGCCGCTCGTGGCGCTCGTCTCGGCCGCTGACCTGGAGCGACTGGAGAACGACGCGGCTGTCGCGGAGGAGCAGGTGATCAGCTCGGTCTCCTCGATCGGCCCCGCGGTGTCCGCTCCGGGCGAACGGCGGCGCTTCGGTATCGCGGCTGAACACCGGGGACAGCGCGACGGGGGCAACTGACCGCCTCTGCACGCAAAAGCCGTGCACCCCCGTCCGCTACGGCAGGGGTGCACGGCGGCTGCGACGGTGGGACTCAGCCCACCAGGGCCGGCTCCGGCGTGCCGGGTGCCGGGGTCGCCGCCGGTGTTCGGCGTCGGCCTCCGGCGAGAACGGCGGTCAGTCCCAGGGCCACCCAGACGGTGAGGGTCAGTACGGCGCCGCCCGCGGCGCTGCCGTCGAAGAAGGCGACCGACCGCAGCAGTGATCCACCCGCGCCGGGCGGCAGCAGCTGTCCGATCGTGCCGGCCGGCCGGGGCAGCAACTCGGGCGCGCTGGTGACGCCGGAGAACGGGTTGCCCAGCAGCACCATGACCAGGGCGCCGAGCCCGACCCCGGACGGGCCGATCAGTGCAGCGAACCCGGCCACGGTCGCGCCGATGGCCAGCACCGTGAGCCCGAGCACCCCGGCCTCGGCCCACCAGTTGCCCGTGACCACCCCGAGCCAGCTGTCCGTAAGGGCTGTGGCGGCCATCCCGACGAGCGCCGCCACACCGATCAGCGCCGCGGCGGCCCGGCCGCCGCGCAGCTTCAGCATGGTCACGGCGGACCCGCCGGCGACACCGGCGATCGCCAGCGGCAGGATGCTCGCGCCGAGCGCGCTGCCGCGCGGATCCCGGGCGGGCGCCGCCACGACATCCGTGACCGGCACCTGACTACCCGTCGGGGCCTGTGCGGTGACGGCGTCGCGCAGCAGCTGGGCGACCACCGGGCTCGCCGCGGACGCGGTCAGGAGGTGCGGTCCCTCGGGCGCGATCACGATCGCGCCGTATACGACCCGGTTTTCGATGGCGGTACGGGCCGCGGCCTCGCCGCCGTAACGGTGCACATCGAAGGCGTCGCCGTTCCGCTCGAACTGTTGCTGGAGCCGGTCGGCGGCGGGCGCGGAGCCCGCGATGCCGACGGGCAGGTGGCGCGGCGCGATCCGGGCGGCGGGCCAGACGAAGGCCCAGAGTGCGATGGTCACCACGACCGGGATCAGGAGGACGACTGCCACCATGCGGCGGTTCGGCGTGGCGGGCATGGGGGCCTCGATTCAAAGAGAAGGATCGTTCGTTTTACGTCTCGCCCTCACTGTTCCGCCGGTGTGGGAGCTTGTCAAGAAGGAATGTTCGTTTTAGATTGACCACATGGCTCGCGTCTCCCAGGAACACCTCGATGCCCGCCGCCGTCAGATCCTCGACGGCGCCGCGCGCTGCTTTTCCCGGAACGGATTCCATGGCACGTCGATGCAGGACGTCCTGCAGGAGGTGGGTCTCTCCGCGGGCGCGGTCTACCGATACTTCAGCGGCAAGGACGATCTGATCGCGGCCATCGCCGGGGAGGCGGTCGGCGGTGTCCGGCGGGCGTTCGAGGAGGCTGCCCGGGTCAGCCCGCCGCCCACCCCCGATGTGCTGATCGGCCGGGTGGCGCGCACGCTGTTCTGCGGCGACGACCGGGGAATGGACCGGCAGGCCTACGCCGGGCTGATCGTGCAGGTGTGGTCCGAGACGCTGCGCAGCGAGCGGCTGGCCGCCACACTCAGCGAGGCGTACGGCGGTCTGCGGCTGGCCTGGGCGGAGCTGGTCGAGGCGTACCGCGACACCGGTATGCTCGCCGCCGATGTGCCGTCCGACCACGTGGCCCGCACGCTGATCGCCACCGCCCAGGGGTTCATTGCGCAACTGGCGATGTTCGGGGACGCCGCGCCCGAGGTGCTGGAGGACGGCCTGCGCGGGCTGATGTCCATGGATCTGCAAAAGATCAGTTAACGCGCCGGAAAAACTTGCGCCCTAACCTGCAATACCTCGCCGTGAGACAGCGGTTCCGCGTTCAACAGTCTGTTGAGCGCGGTTAGTGTCTCGCTGCGCTCAGAACCGGACTGGGCGAAAGACTGTGAGGTGGACGCGTTGCAACTGACCCCGCATGAGCAGGAACGCCTGCTCATTCATGTGGCTGCCGATGTGGCGGAGAAGCGCCGGGCACGTGGACTGCGGCTCAACCACCCCGAGGCGGTCGCGCTGATCACTGCGCATCTGCTGGAGGGTGCCCGCGACGGCCGTACGGTCGCGGAGCTGATGGCGTCCGGGCGGAAGGTGCTCACCCGCGACGACGTCATGGACGGGATCCCCGAGATGGTCCACGACGTCCAGGTCGAGGCCACCTTCCCGGACGGCACCAAGCTCGTCACCGTCCACGATCCGATCGTCTGACGGGGCGCCGCCGTGATCCCCGGAGAGATCCTGTTCGCGGACGGGCCCGTGCCGCTCAACGCGGGCCGAGCCGTCATCCGCCTCACCGTTCTCAACGCCGCCGACCGGCCCGTCCAGGTCGGCTCGCACTACCACTTCGCCGAGGCCAACCCGGGTCTGGACTTCGACCGTTCGGCCGCGCACGGTCTGCGGCTGAACATCACCGCCGGAACCGCCGTCCGCTTCGAGCCCGGCATCCCCGTCGACATCGAACTCGTGCCCCTCGCCGGACGGCGCATCGTCCCGGGCCTGCGCGGCGAGACCGGAGGTGCCCTCGATGGCTGAGCTCAACCGTGCCGTGTACGCCGATCTGTTCGGGCCCACCACAGGCGACCGCATTCGGCTCGCCGACACCGATCTGCTCGTCGAGGTCGAGGAGGACCGTTCCGGCGGTCCCGGACTCGCGGGCGACGAAGCGGTGTTCGGCGGCGGCAAGGTGATCCGCGAGTCGATGGGCCAGGCGCGCACCACCCGCGCCGAAGGAGCCCCCGACACCGTCATCACCGGCGCCGTCATCATCGACCACTGGGGCATCGTCAAGGCGGACATCGGCATCCGCGACGGCCGGATCACCGGGATCGGCAAGGCGGGCAACCCGGACACGATGGACGGCGTCCACCCCGACCTCGTCATCGGTCCCGAAACCGAAATCATCGCCGGAAACGGCAAGTTCGTGACGGCCGGCGCCATCGACGCCCATGTCCACTTCATCTCGCCGACCATCGTCGACCAGGCGCTCTCCGCCGGTGTCACCACGCTCGTCGGCGGCGGCACCGGACCGGCCGAGGGCACGAAGGCGACCACGGTCACTCCGGGCGCCTGGCACCTGGCCCGGATGTTCGAGTCGCTGGAGGCCTACCCCGTCAACATCGGGCTGCTCGGCAAGGGCAACACCATGTCCGGCGACGCCATGCGGGCTCAACTGCGCGGCGGTGCACTCGGATTCAAGATTCATGAGGACTGGGGGGCCACCCCGGCCGTCATCGACGCCTGTCTGAAGGTGTGCGAGGAGAGCGGCGCACAGCTCGCCATCCACACGGACACCCTGAATGAAGCCGGATTCGTCGCCGACACCCTCGCCGCGATCGCCGGGCGCTCCATCCACGCGTACCACACCGAAGGTGCCGGCGGCGGGCATGCCCCGGACATCATCACCGTGGTCTCCGAGCCGTACGTCCTCCCGAGCTCCACCAATCCGACCCGGCCGCACACCGTCAACACCATCGAGGAACACCTCGACATGCTGATGGTCTGCCACCATCTCAACCCCGCCGTGCCGGAGGACCTGGCGTTCGCCGAATCACGGATCCGGCCGTCCACCATCGCGGCCGAGGACATCCTCCACGACCTCGGGGCGATCTCGATCATTTCCTCCGACGCCCAGGCGATGGGCCGCGTGGGCGAGGTCGTCCTGCGCACCTGGCAGACCGCCCATGTGATGAAGAAGCGCCGTGGCCCGCTGCCCGGCGACGGTCGGGCCGACAACCACCGGGTCCGTCGCTATGTCGCCAAATACACCATCAATCCGGCTGTCGCCCAGGGCCTCGACCAGGAGATCGGCTCCGTCGAGACCGGCAAACTCGCCGACCTGGTGCTCTGGGAGCCGGCGTTCTTCGGCGTCAAACCGCAGACCGTCATCAAGGGCGGACAGATCGCATACGCGCAGATGGGCGACGCCAACGCATCCATCCCCACCCCGCAGCCGGTCATGCCCAGGCCCATGTTCGGCGCACTCGGCCGGGCGCCCGCGGCGAACTCGTTCAACTTCGTCGCGAGCGCGGCCATCGAGGACGGGCTGCCCGAACGCCTCGGACTCGGCAAGAGGTTCGTACCGATCACCAGTACCCGTGGCGTGACCAAGGCGGACATGCGGGAGAACGATGCCCTGCCGCGCGTCCACGTCGACCCGGACAGCTTCGCCGTGACCATCGACGGCGAGCCGGTCGAACCCGCGCCCGCCGACGAACTCCCCATGGCCCAACGCTATTTCCTCTTCTGAGACAGGGCATGTGATGAGCCGCGCAGCTCTGCTCGTCCTCACCGACGGCCGGTTCCCCGCCGGTGGCCACGCCCACTCGGGCGGCGCCGAACCGGCCGTCGGGGCGGGACGCATCCGTAACGCCGAGGACCTGGCCGCCTTCTGCCGGGGCCGCCTGCACACCACCGGACTCACCACCGCGGCAATCGCCGCGGCGGCCGCCCACGGCCTCGACCCGCTCGCCCTCGACGAGGCCGCCGACGCGCGCACCCCGTCGCCCGCCCTGCGAACGGTCGCGCGCAAGCTCGGCCGTCAGATGATGCGGGCCGCCCGCGCCACCTGGCCCAGCCCCGAACTCGCCGCGCTGGCACAGGCCCGCCCGCGCGGTGCCCACCATCCCGTGGTGCTCGGCCTCACCGCACGTGCGGCGGGGCTCGGGCCCGAGGACGCGGCGCACTGCGTGGCGTACGAGACGGTCAGCGGACCGGCCACCGCGGTGGTCCGGCTGCTCTCCCTGAACCCCTTCGAGGCCACCGCTGTCCTCGCCCGCCTGGCACCCGAACTCGACCGGGTCGCCGAACAGGCCGCCGCCGCAGCACGGAGCGGGATCGACGCGCTGCCCGCCGCATCGGCGCCACTGCTCGACATCACCGCGGAGGCCCACGCCGCGTGGCCGGTCCGCCTGTTCGCCTCGTAGAACCACACGCACCACACCCCACCAGGAGCCGCACCCCATGCATCTCGACCACTCCCACGACGGCCCGGCCGCGGTGAGCGCCGATGCCGCACGTCCGGACGGCACCCGCCGCGCCCTGCGCATCGGGCTCGGCGGGCCGGTCGGCTCCGGCAAGACGGCGACGGTCGCCGCGCTCTGCCACGCGCTGCGCGAGCAGCTGTCCATCGCCGTCGTCACCAACGACATCTACACCCGCGAGGACGCCGAGTTCCTGCTTCGCAACGCCGTGCTCCCGCCCGAGCGGATCCAGGCCGTCGAGACCGGTGCCTGCCCGCACACCGCCATCCGTGACGACATCTCCGCCAACCTCGAAGCCGTAGAGGACCTGGAGGACCGCGTCGGACCTCTCGATCTGATCCTCGTCGAGTCGGGCGGCGACAACCTCACCGCCACCTTCTCCAAGGGCCTCGTCGACGCCCAGATCTTCGTCATCGACGTGGCGGGCGGCGACGACATCCCGCGCAAGGGCGGCCCCGGCGTCACCACCTCCGACCTCCTCGTGATCAACAAGACCGACCTCGCTCCGTACGTCGGCTCCGATCTGGACCGGATGGCCCACGATGCCGCACGGCAGCGCGGCGCACTGCCCGTGGCCTTCACCTCTCTCACCTCCGGCGAAGGGGTCGGACCCGTGGCGGCCTGGCTGCGCGCACAGCTCGCCGCCTGGACCGCATGAGCGTCCAGGCGGCCGCCCGGATCACCGCCGTCCTCGACGGCCGCGGCGCCACGACCCTTCCCGTGCTGGAGAGCGACGGGCCGCTCGCCCTGCGCCGGACCAGGGCCACCACCCCGTACGCCCGCGTCACCGTCGTCGGCGCGATGAGCGCACCCCTGGGCGGCGACCGGCTCTCCATCGCTGCGCGCGTCGAGGAGGGCGCCCGGCTCACGGTGGACTCCGCCGCGGCCACTGTCGCACTGCCGGGACCCGGTCGGATACCCCAACCCGCCTCGTACGATGTCGCGTTGACCGTGGGAGAGCGGGGAGTGCTCAACTGGCTTCCGGAGCAGCTCATTTCCGCGTCCGGCAGCGAGCTGCACATGACCACCCGGGTCGAACTCGCCGCCACGGCACGGCTGGTGCTGCGTGAGGAGCAGGTCCTCGGTCGGCACGGCGAGTCCACCGGCACCCTCGGCGCCCGCCTCACCGTCCACCGCGCCGGTCGTCCGCTGCTCGACCAGGAGGTGGCGTACGGTCCCGGGGCGCCCGGCGGCTGGGACGGCGGGGCCGTACTCGGCGGCCATCGCGCGGTCGGTCAACTCCTGGTCGTGGACCCGGGATTCGAGGACAAAAGCCCCGAGACCCGGCTGCTGGGGCCGACCGCCGTACTCACCCGTCTCGCAGGCCCCGGGGTTCTGGTGACCGCGGTGGCTCCCGATGCTCGACTGCTGCGTACCGTCCTGGACGGCGCCCTGGGTGAGCTGCTGGACGCCTGACGAGGGTGAGCACCGCTCAGCGGGACACGGGTCTCCGGTTATCGATTCGGTAAAGAAGTGCGTGTACAGCCTGTTCCCAGGAACCCCACAGGCGACAGGATCCGCGGGAGGACCCGATGTGAACTGCGTCGCCTTCTGCGGCGCTTCAGACAATGGGGGAGGTTCCACTTGAGACGCACAGCAGTGCTCGGCTCGGCCGGCACTCTGATCGCGGGCACGCTCATGGTCGGCGCGATAACCGCACCGACGGCCACAGCCGACGGCCGCCACCACAGCGGTTCGGAGGCGCGCGGCGTTCAGGTCGCCGCCGCACGGGCGGCCCACGCCGGCATCGACTGGAAGGACTGCCCGGCCGACTGGGCCCTGGCCACACCTATCCAGTGCGGCTGGGTGACCGTACCGCTCGACTACGCCAAGCCCGACGGCAAGCAGATCAAGCTCGCGGTCGACCGGCACGTCAGTACCGGTACGAAGGAGGAGCGGCAGGGTGCGCTGCTCTACAACCCGGGCGGCCCCGGTGGTTCCGGGCTGCGTTTCCCCACCCGGATCACCAATAAGAACCCGCTGTGGACGAAGGCAGCGAAGGCGTACGACTTCGTCGGCTTCGACCCCCGCGGTGTCGGTCACTCGGCGCCGATCTCCTGCGTCGACCCGCAGGAGTTCGTGAAGGCCCCGAAGGCCGACCCGGTACCCGACAGCGAGGCCGACAAGCGCGCCCAGCGCAAGCTCGCCGCCGAGTACGCGGACGGCTGTGCCGAGCGCAGCGGCGACATGCTGCCGCACATGACCACGCCGAACACCGCACGCGACCTGGATGTCATCCGCGCCGCGCTCGGTGAGAAGAAGCTCAACTTCCTGGGCGTCTCCTACGGCACCTACCTCGGGGCGGTCTACGGCACGCTGTTCCCGGACCACGTCCGGCGCATGATCGTCGACAGCGTGGTCAATCCGGCGAAGGACAACATCTGGTACGAGGCCAACCTCAACCAGGACATCGCCTTCCAGAAGCGCTGGGACGACTGGAAGGCATGGGTCGCCCAGAACGACGCGGCCTTCCACATCGGCACCACCCCTGCCCAGGTGGAGCAGGAGTGGCTGAAGCTGCGTGCCTCGGCCAAGAAGAACCCGATCGGTGGGGTCGTCGGACCCGCCGAGCTCATCGGCTTCTTCCAGAACGCGCCGTACTACGACTCCACCTGGGCGCTCGTCGCCCGGACCTGGAGCGACTACCGGGCCGGCGACACCCAGGCACTGGTCGACGCCGCGGGCCCCGACATGTCGGACCTCGCGGGGAACGCCTCCTCCGAGAACGGCAACGCCGTGTACACGGCCGTCGAGTGTGCGGACGCCAAGTGGCCCACCAACTGGCAGAAGTGGGACCGCGACAACACCCGGCTGCATAAGGACTACCCGTTCATGACCTGGGCGAACGCCTGGATGAACCTGCCCTGTGCGACCTGGTCGGCCAAGCAGCAGACCCCGCTGGAGGTCAAGACCGGCAAGGGTCTGCCGCCGGTGCTGATCGTGCAGTCCACGCGTGACGCCGCCACCCCGTACGAGGGCGCCGTCGAGCTGCACAAGCGGTTCAAGGGTTCGCGTCTGATCACCGAGAAGGACGCCGGTTCGCACGGCGTCACGGGCCTGGTCAACCCCTGCATCAACGAGCGGGTGGACACCTACCTGCTCACCGGGCAGACCGACGGGCAGGACGTGACGTGCACCCCGCACGCCACGCCGAAGCCGTAGGCGACTGAGTGACGGGGACGGGCGGCCGGAGAACCACCGGCCGCCCGTCCTGCCGTACGAGGACCGTTCACACCCCCCGGTCGTACCGCTCCAGCCAGGCGTCCTCCGCCGAGTAGTCGAAGAGGACCTCGCCGTACGCCCGCAGCATCGCCGGGAAGGCGTCCCGCCAGTCCCGTCCGTCCAGCCGCGCGGCGAGCCACTCCACGGTCTCCGGCAGCGACTCCGCATAGCCGGTGACCGGCCGGTAGCCGAGTTCCTTCTCGGCGGCCGTCATGTCGTACACGATGGGATGGGCGCTGCTCCACGGCGTCCCGCCCACGTGCCCCGCGGGAGGCGGTCCGTCCACCAGCACTGTCTCCGCCTCCAGCCCCAGCACCCCGTCGATCGCCGACGCGATCTCCGCGACCGTGGGCGCCGTCGGATCGCCCGCGTTGAGCACCCGCGATCCGGGCCGAAGGGCGGCGAGCCTGATCAGCTCGGCGATGTTGGACACATGGACCGGATGGAACCGGCTCGCACCGTTGTGCGCGAGCACCCGGCGCCTGCGGCCGTCCAGGAGCCGTTTCACGAAGTACAGTTCGCGCGGGGAGCGGCAGTACGGGCCATGGATCGCACCGGCCCGCAACAGCGTCACCGGCAGGGCGTCACCCGCCGCCAGCAGATCCCGCTCCAGCCGGATCTTCCGGGTCCCGTACGTGGCAGCGCCGGGTGCCACCGTGGTCTGCGTCTCCGGGATCGGCAGCGGGTACTGCGGCGCGCCGTCGGGCTCTCCCTGCGTGTCGAAACTGCGGCCGCGGTCGTCCTGGTACACCGCGCCGCTGGAGATGACGACGGCCGAACCGATCCGGTCGGCGAGCCCGGTCAGCTGCCGGGCGTGCTGCTCGCCGTACGCCACCATGTCGACCAGCACGTCGCACCCGTCGCCCAGTGCCGCGGCGAGTGCCCCCTCCTCGTCGCGGTCGAGGGCGACGGCCCGTACCTCATCGGCCCATCGCTCGTCCCGGCCGCCCGCGCGCGAGGCCGCCGTCACCTTCCAGCCGTCCTCGGCGAGTGCCCGCACGGCCACCCGCCCGATCTGTCCCGTTGCTCCGAGAACCCATGCGTGTCCCTTGCCCATGAGCTGCACGCTAGGCGGCGGCCGGCCCGTCGGACCATGGGAGTTCGCCCCTCGCGGATTCGCCGTCAGCGTCGCCGTTTCGGGAACTTCTTCGCCTGCTCGGCCTGTTCGGCCTTCACCTTGGCCGCGTACTCGTCGACGTACTCCTGACCGGAGAGCCCGAGGATCGCGTACATGATCTCGTCGGTGACCGCCCTGATCGCCGCCTTCTGGTCCTCCATGCCGGCGTAGCGGGAGAAGTCCAGCGGCTCACCGAAGCGGATGGTGACCTGTTTGATGCGCGGCACGACCCTGCCGGGAGGCTGGATCTCGAACGTACCGACCATCGCGCACGGCACGACGGGCACCCGCGCCTTGAGCGCCATCACCGCGACACCGACCTTGCCCTTGTAGAGCCGGCCGTCGTGCGAACGGGTGCCCTCCGGGTAGATCCCGAGCAGCTCGCCCTTGCTCAGCACCCCGAGCCCTTCACGGATCGCGGCCTGTCCCGCGTCCTTCCCGGATCGGTCCACCGGAATCTGCCCGGCGCTCCGGAAGAACGCCGCAGTCAGCCTCCCCTTCAGGCCCGGGCCGGTGAAGTACTCCGCCTTGGCGAGGAAGGTGATGCGCCGTTTGATGATCGCGGGCATCAGGAAATGGTCGGAGAACGACAGATGGTTGCCGGCGACGATGGCCGCACCGTCCTCCGGGATGTGCTCCAGTCCCTCGATCCTGGGCCGGAACAGCAGGCGCAGCAATGGCCCCAGAATGACGTATTTGAGCACGTAGTAGAACACCGGATTGGCTCCTCGCTCCGCCCGACCCGCCCCGGGGCCGTGTTCTGCCAGGTCAGTGGATGGTTCGGGGCGGTCAGTGTAAGTGCAGGTGTCGTCCTGTGTAACCATCGCCGGTCGGACCCGCGTCCACCGCCTGCCGGATTCGGACCGACCGGAAAGTGCAAGCCTCGCCGCAACTCCGTCCATGGCTGGGAAGCCGGCCCCCTGCGAAGCTCGGGGGCTGTCGTCCACACGTCCAGGGGAGTGGCTCATGACCGTGGAACCCGTGCCGGAGAGCATCCGTCCGACCCGGCGCCGACTGCTCGCAACCGGCCTCGGGGCCGCCGTGGCCCTTCCGCTGCCGGCCGCCGTGGCAGGCTCGCCCGCCCACGCGGCGACACGGACCTGGCGCACGGTGGCACACCGCGGGACCCGGCCCGACGACCCGGACGGCCGGGAGCCACTGCACAATCCCCGACGCGGCTTCCGCTACGAGATGTCGTACAACGCCGCCGATCTGACGAGCCCCTGGCAGAACGAGCAGGACCACTCGCCGGACTCCGCCCAGACGCTGGAACTGCTGGAGCGCGAATACGGCACCGGGGCCCGGCTCACCCAGCTGTACTTCTACCTCTGGGAGTACGCGACCACCACGATCCCGCAGAGCGCCCTCGACAACATCGAGAAGGTCTTCGCCGGCCTGCGCCGCAAGGGGTACGCCGCGGTTCTGCGATTCGCGTACGACGACGGGGTGCGCGAGGGACGCCGCTACACGGTGCAGGACATCCGGCGTCACATCGGCCAGCTGGCGCCACTCGTCGAGCGGAACAGCGATGTGGTGGCGGTCTGGCAGGCAGGGTTCCTGGGTGCCTGGGGCGAGTGGCACGGCAGCTACTACCAGCACGAGAACTATCCCGATGCCGTCACCGCCATCATGACCACCCTGGTCGAGGCGTTGCCGCCGGGCATGCACACCCAGGTGCGGTACGCGGAGAAGCGCAACATGATCACCAACACGGCGATCCTGGACCGCGTCGGATTCCACAACGACTACATGACGCTCGGCGGCGGCCTCTGGGACTACTACGTGCCGTCCAACCCCGAATGGAGCACCTACCTGGACGTCACGCGACGGGCGATGACGGACGGCGAGATGCCCTGGGACAAGGGCCAGAGCGCCGACCCGTACGCATGGTCCACGGTCATCGACGGCCTCTCCACCGCCCGCCGCCTCCAGACGCTGCGCTTCGACTCGCTGTCGATCGTGCACAACGCGACCGTCACCGTCCCGGCCTGGAAGGTCACCGAGCTGACGGAACGGCAGACGGCCGACGCGCTGCTGCCCGTCTCCGACGGGTACTTCCGCGACCGGCACGGGAACCCCGTGGCCCGCACCCCGTTCGAGTATCTCCGTGACCATCTCGGCTACCGGGTGGAAGTACGCCGGGTGCGCTACGACCTCTCGGCGCTCGGCCGCGGCCGGCTGCCCGTCGAGGTCGACGTCGTGAACCGAGGGTTCGCCGCGGCCAAGCATCCCCGCCCCGTACGGATCGTGGCGCTGGGCGCCGACGGACGGATCGTCGCCTCCGCCGAGACCGGCGCGGACTGGCGCACCTGGCTGCCCAAGGGGCGGGCGGAGACCACCGACGACCATGCGGAACCGGTGCCGTCGACCGTGCGCGCCACGCTGGAAGTGCCTCGCGGCGCCCGGGGCACATACCGGATCGGACTCGCCCTGCCCGACCCCCGCTTCGAGGGGGCGGCCTGCGCGGTGCGCTGCGCGAACGCCACGACGCGCTGGGTGAACGGAGTGAACGTGCTGGCCGAAGTCCCGGTCGGGCGCTGAACCCCTCGGTCGACGGGTGGCCCAGGGCCCGACCGGGCTCTGGGCCACCCGTCGTACCGGACAGAGGGCCCCGCTCAGGTGTCGCGCGTGGCGACCATTCCCAGAGTGATCAGCCCGAGCACCACCCAGCCGAACCAGAGCCAGCCGTTGCTCCCCAGCGCCACCGTGTAGGCGGTGACCG
Source organism: Streptomyces sp. NPDC057565 (assembly GCF_042801455.1). Classification (NCBI taxonomy): domain Bacteria; kingdom Bacillati; phylum Actinomycetota; class Actinomycetes; order Kitasatosporales; family Streptomycetaceae; genus Streptomyces; species Streptomyces sp. NPDC057565. The sequence goes on from NZ_JBHVFU010000019.1 coordinate 51,771, forward strand.
CCACCAGGGCCCCGACGGTGAGCATCCCCATCGTCTTCGTCGATCCGGACATGCGCGCACCCTCCTCGTCGGCCGCGCGGCCGTGGACCCCATCGTCACCCGGAAGATGTCTCCACCGCTACTGTCCGCGCGCCTGCAACGAGGCGAGATAGGCGTTGTACGCCTTCAGCTCCTGGTCCCCGTCGCGGTCGGCGGCGCGGTCCGCACGCTTCGCGGTCCGCTGCTCGGAGCGGTACCACTGGAAGACCAGCGCGATCAGCACCAGCACCGACGGGATCTCGCTGAACGCCCAGGCGATGCCGCCCGCCCAGTTCTGGTCGCTCAGCGCGTCGATGCCCAGCGAGGCCGGCGGATGCTTGTACGTCTCCACCATCGGAGAGGTCGCCATCATCAGTGCGATGCCGAAGAACGCGTGGAACGGCATCCCCGCGAACAGCTCCAGCATCCGCATCACATAGCCGGGCCGGTGCGGTCCCGGGTCGACGCCCATGATCGGCCAGAAGAAGACCAGTCCGACGGCGAGGAAGTGCACCATCATCGCGAGGTGACCGGTCTTCGAGCCCATGAGGAAGTCGAAGAGCGGGGTGAAGTACAGCGCGTACAGGCTGGCGATGAAGAGCGGGATGGTGAAGACCGGATGCGTGATGATCTTCATGTACCGGCTGTGCAGCAGCAGGAGCAGCAGTTCGCGCGGGCCCGTGCGGTCACGGCCCGCGACCGGCAGTGCGCGCAGCGCCAGGGTCACGGGGGCGCCCAGCAGCAGCAGGATCGGTGACAGCATGCTGATCACCATGTGCTGCACCATGTGCACGCTGAACATGACCATGCCGTAGTCGTTGAGCTTCGTGCACATCACCAGCGCGATGCTCAGCACGCCGACCGTGAAGAAGACGAGCCGGTTGACCGGCCAGCCGTCCCCGCGGCTGCGCAGGCGCAGCACCGCGTAGCCGTACAGGCCGAGCGCGAGGACGCAGCCGATCAGGAATACGGGGTCCGCGGAGAACTGGAGCCCACGTCCCAGCGTGAACGGCGGCAGATCCATGTTCATGCCGTGCCCGCTGTGATCCATCTGTTCACTCCCGATGGGGACGTCCCCGTTTCGCGCCGGTTGTCCCGACCAGAGTAGAACTGCCCCCGGCCGCAGCTGCGGCCGGGGGCAGTTCTCAGCTGCTGGTGTCGCTCAGAGCACGCACTCGGCCTCGGCGTACCGCTCGGCCGGTACCGTCTTCAGGGTCTCCACGGCCTGGGCCAGCGGCACCATGGTGATCTCCGTGCCGCGCAGCGCCGTCAGCATGCCGAACTCGCCACGGTGCGCCGCCTCGACCGCGTGCCAGCCGAAGCGGGTCGCCAGGACCCGGTCGTACGCGGTCGGGGTGCCGCCGCGCTGGACATGGCCGAGTATCACCGGGCGGGCCTCCTTGCCCAGGCGCTGCTCCAGCTCGACGGAGAGCTGCGTGGCGATCCCGGTGAACCGCTCGTGGCCGTAGATGTCCTTGGCGCCCTGCTCGAACTCCATGGAGCCCGCGCGCGGCTTGGCGCCCTCGGCGACGACGACGATCGCGAACTTCTTGCCCGCCGAGAAGCGCTTGCCGACCAGCTCGGTCAGCTCGTCCATGTCGAAGGGGCGCTCCGGCACGACGATGGCGTGCGCACCGGCCGCCATGCCCGAGTGGAGTGCGATCCAGCCGGTGTGGCGGCCCATGACCTCGACGATCAGGACCCGCTGGTGCGACTCGGCGGTGGTCTTCAGCCGGTCGAGGGCCTCGGTGGCCACGCCGACCGCGGTGTCGAAGCCGAAGGTCACATCGGTCGACGCGATGTCGTTGTCGATGGTCTTCGGCACGCCGACGATCGGCAGTCCCGCCTCGGAGAGCAGATGAGCCGCCTTCAGCGTGCCCTCGCCGCCGATCGGGATGATCGCGTCGAGACCGAGATCGGCGACATGGCCCTTGGCCTGCTCGACGCCGCCCCGCAGATGTGCGGGCTGGACCCGGGACGAGCCGAGGATCGTACCGCCGCGGGCGAGAATGCCGCCGACCGCGTCGAGGTCGAGCTTCCGGTAGTCGCACTCAAGGAGGCCCTTCCACCCGTCGTGGAAGCCGATGACCTCGTCGCCGTGGTCGACCACCGCGCGGTGCACGACGGAACGGATGACGGCATTGAGGCCGGGGCAGTCGCCGCCGGAGGTGAGCACACCAATACGCATTGCCCGGGAAACCTTTGCAACGTGGGCCGACGACCGGACCACGTCGTCCGGTTGGATCCCTGCCACCCTACCGGCGCAGGGTGGCGGGACCGAACCAGGCGTCCGCCTGCTGGACTCCGCTCAGTTGAGCGAAATATGCGTCATGCGGGCCATGCGGGTCACGCGGGCTGGGTGGCCGACGCGATGCGCTCGGTGCGCAGCGCCTCGTACCAGCGGTCGTCCGTCGGCGGCAGCGCGTTGACGTCCAGGGCCAGCTTCAGGAGCAGGTCCGCGATCATCGGGTTACGGGCCATCACGGGCCCGTGCATGTACGTACCGAAGACCGTGTCGTTGTACGCCCCCTCGGTGCCGTCACCCGTGCCGTTGCCCCGGCCGAGCTTCACCCGGGCGAACGGCCGCGCCGTCGGGCCGAGATGAGTGACGCCCTGGTGGTTCTCGAAACCCGTCAGCGGCGGCAGGCCCAGCTGCGGATCGATGTCGGCCAGTACGTCACCGACGCACCGGGCGCCCTCGCCACGCGTGGAGACCACGTCGAGCAGACCGAGACCGGGCTCGCGCTCACCGAGGTCGTTGATGAACTCGTGGCCGAGGATCTGGTATCCGGCGCAGACCGAGAAGATGATCGCGCCGTTGGAAGCGGCCCGGCTGAGGCCGCCGTCACGGCGCAGCCGCTCCGCGGCGAGGCGCTGCGGCCGGTCCTCACCGCCGCCGATCAGATAGATGTCGCCGGACGTCGGGACCGGCTGGTCGCTGCGGACGTCGACGCGCTGCACGTCGAGACCGCGCTGCCGCGCCCGGCGCTCCACCACCAGGGCGTTGCCCTGGTCGCCGTAGGTGCTCAGCAGGTCGGGGTAGACCCAGACCAGACGCAGACCGTTGTTGCTCATGCTTCGTCCTCTCCGGAGGTGGCCGGGGCCGGGGTCAGTTGCCGACACGACGGCGCAGATCCTGGAAGGCGGTGTAGTTGGCGATGACCTCGATACGGCCGGGCGGGGCCTGCTGCACGGCCTCGTCGAGGTTTTCGCAGACCCGGAAGTCGAGCCCGGCCACTTCGAGGCGGACCGCGAGGTCCAGCTTGCGGTCGCCGAGCACGAAGATCGGGTGGCCCGCGAGCTGGGTGTAGTCGACGTCCCACAGCCAGGAGGTGTCCGTGCCGTCCGCGCCCCGGGCGTTGACGGAGAGGATCACCGGTGTGGGTGGCGGGTCGATCAGGGAAAACGTTTCGAGCCAGCCCGCCGGGTTCTTCGCCAGCAGGAGCCGCAGCTCACGGCCGAGGAAGGAGACCACGTCGTAGCGGCCGGCGACGGCCTGCACCTGATACATGCGCTCCAGGGCGACCTGCGGCGGCACACCGAAGACGGCCGCGACGGCGGCCGAGCTGGTGGCGTTCGCCTTGTTCGCGCGGCCGGGGAGCTGCAGGTGGATCGGCCACGCCGAGCCGTGCGGGTCCAGGACGTAGTCGCCGTGCAGCACCCAGCTCGGGGTGGGACGGCGGAAACCGCACTCGCCGCAGAACCAGTCGTCGCCGGGGCGCTGCATCACACCGCCGCAGGACGGGCAGGACCAGGCGTCGTCCTTCCACGCCTGCCCGGCCGCGACCCACACCACGTTGGGGGAGGAGGACGCCGCCCAGACAATCAGCGGGTCGTCGGCGTTGGCGACGATCACGGCCTTCGAGCCGGACAGCCCCTCGCGCCACTTCTCGGCCAGCATCCGCGTTTCCGCGGCGCGGTCCAGCTGGTCGCGCGAGAGGTTGAGCAGCGCGATCACCTTGGGTGTGGTGTCCCGCGCGACGCCGGCGAGGTACTTCTCGTCGACCTCGATCACGCCGTACTTCGCGTCCGAGCCACCGGCCAGGGCCGAGGTGATACCCGCCGGCATGTTGGCGCCGAGCGCGTTCGACACGACCGGGCCGGCGGCCCGTAGTGCCTCGGCGATGAGCCGGGTCGTCGTGGTCTTGCCGTTCGTCGCCGACACGAGGATCACGTCCAGGTGCTGCGCCAGCCGCCCCAGCAGGTCGGGGTCGAGCTTGAGCGCCACCCGGCCGCCGATCACCGATCCGCTGCCGCGCCCCGCAGCGCGCGACACCGCCGCTGCGGCCCTGCCCGCCGTCACCGCCAGCTTGGCCCGCGGCGACAACGGCTCCGTGTTGCCTGCCATCGTCCTAGATCCTCCTTGCATCGGTCCGCGCCCAGCCTATCGATGTCCGGCGCGGCGACCGCACCACGGCACCACCAGGAAGGCGGAGGTCACATGGAACGTACGATGGCGGCCATGCGAAACCGCCCGATCCCCGGCAGTTCCGGACTCGTCCGCGCCATGACTCTGCTCGGTGACCCGGTGCTCCACGGCGCCTGCGAGGACGTCACCGATTTCGGTCCGTCGCTCGCCCGGCTTGTCGAGGACATGTTCGCCACGATGTACGCGGCGCAGGGGGTCGGTCTCGCGGCCAATCAGATCGGCATACCGCTGCGGGTGTTCGTCTACGACTGTCCTGACGACGACGATGTCCGTCACCTCGGCCATCTCGTCAATCCGAAGCTGGTCGAGGCGGACGGCATCACGGTACGCGGACCGGAGGGCTGCCTCTCGCTTCCCGGCCTGGAAGCCGGTACCCCGCGCTTCGACCATGCGGTGGTGGAGGGCGTGACCGTCGACGGGGAGCCGGTGCGGGTCGCCGGCACGGGCTGGTTCGCGCGCTGTCTCCAGCACGAGTGCGACCACCTCGAAGGCACCGTCTACACGGACCGGCTGACCGGGCTGCGCCGGGCGAGGGTACTGCGCGCGGCCCGCCGGGCGCCCTGGGGACGTACCGACTGACCACGCTCTCCCGCCGTCAGAAGCCGGGCCCGCCCGGCAGGTCGCCCGCGGCGGCCAGCCTGCCCCACAACAGATCGGCCAGGCTGCGCACCAACTGGGCGCGTGAGCAGGGGCGTTCGCCCAGCCACCAGTCGCCCGCCGCATGCATCATGCCGACGATGCCATGGCCCCAGATGCGGGCCATCTCCTCGCTGTCCGGGCCCAGGTCCACGCGCTCGGCGATGACCAGGGCGAGCTCTTCGCCGAGCCGGCGCAACAGCGGGGCGGAGTGGCGCCCGACGTCGAAGCCCTGCTCGGGGGAGGGGGTGGCGTCGTCGGACGGGTGCATCAGGAAGCGGTAGACCTGAGGGCGGGCCTCGATTGCCGCGAGATAGGTGTCGAGTGTCGCCTCCACCCTCTGGCGGCGCTCGGCGGGGGCGTCGAGTGCGGCCCGCAGCGCGCTCAGCAGCGCGTCGGTGTGGCGCTTGGCGAGCGCGCGGTAGAGGCCGCCCTTGTCGCCGAAGTGCCGGTACAGGATGGGCTTGGTGATCCCGGCCTCCGCCGCGATGGCGTTCATCGAGGCCTTGGGCCCGTCCCTGAGCACCACGCGGTCGGCGGCCTCCAGCAGCTCCCGGCGGCGCTGCTCGGCCGCGGTCCGCTGTTTTTCGGCCTGTCGTGTGGTCTCCATGTCGCCTCTCCCCACCCTGGCCGTGCAATTGGCCATGCAAGTCCGTTACGCCTGCGCAACGTAACACCCTGCCCATCGGTGGTGCCGATCGGAGTCTGACCGGTTGACAGAGGCTACTTGTCGGTAACAGACTTCGGTTACCGCAAGTAACGGTGATTTTTACGGTATTGCATGGAGGGGAACATGGCCGAGTTCACGCTCGATCTCAACGACGACCAGAAGCAGGTCCGTGACTGGCTTCACGGTTTTGCCGCGGATGTGATCCGTCCGGCTGCTTCGGAGTGGGACGAGCGTGAGGAAACGCCCTGGCCCGTCATTCAGGAGGCGGCCAAGGTCGGCATCTACTCCCTCGACTTCTACGCCCAGCAGTTCTTCGACCCGACGGGGCTCGGCATCCCGATGGCGATGGAGGAACTGTTCTGGGGCGACGCGGGCATCGCCCTGTCGATCGTGGGTACGGGCCTGGCGGCCGTCGGCGTCCTCGCCAACGGCACCGAGGAGCAGATCGGCACCTGGATCCCGCAGATGTACGGCGATGCGAACGATGTGAAGGTCGCCGCCTTCTGCTCCTCGGAGCCGGACGCCGGCTCCGACGTCGCCTCGATGCGGACCCGTGCGGTGTACGACGAGGCCAAGGACGAGTGGGTGCTGAACGGCACCAAGACCTGGGCGACCAACGGCGGCATCGCCAATGTCCACGTCGTCGTCGCCGTGGTCGACTCGGAGCTCGGCTCCAAGGGCCACGCCTCCTTCATCGTGCCGCCGGACACCCCGGGGCTCTCGCAGGGCCAGAAGTTCAAGAAGCACGGCATCCGGGCCTCTCACACGGCGGAGGTCGTTCTGGAGGACGTCCGCGTCCCGGGCCACTGCCTGCTCGGCGGCAAGGAGAAACTGGACCAGCGCCTGGCGCGGGCACGCGAGCGCGCCCAGTCCGGTGGCGAGCGCGTGAAGAACGCGGCGATGGCCACGTTCGAGGCGTCCCGCCCGGCGGTCGGTGCGATGGCGGTCGGCACCGCGCGCGCCGCGTACGAGGTCGCGCTGGACTACGCGAGGACCCGGACCCAGTTCGGCCGTCCGATCATCGACAACCAGGGCGTCGCGTTCCAGCTCGCGGACATGCGGACGCAGATCGACGCGGCCAGGCTTCTCGTCTGGCGGGCATCCTGGATGGCGACCACCGGGAAGCCGTTCGAGTCGGCCGAGGGCTCCATGTCCAAGCTGTACGCGAGCGAAACGGCGAAGAAGGTCACCGCGCAGGCGATCCAGATCCTCGGCGGCAACGGCTTCACCCGTGAATACCCAGTGGAGCGGATGCACCGGGACGCGGCCATCTACACGATCTTCGAGGGTACGAGCGAGATTCAGCGGCTGGTGATTGCGCGCACGCTGTCGGGCATGCCGATTCGCTAGCGCTGTGCCGCAGGGGCGGCGGGGCGCCGGGGCGGTTGCGGTGCCCCCCGGCGCCGCTTCGTCCTCAATCGCCGGACGGGCTTGATCGTGTGTCCGGCGGGGGTGAGGTCGTGCCGGGCGGGCCATCAGGCCGCCCGGCACGTCGCCGCCCGTCAGGCGACCAGCAGGGCCTCGATTGCCGCCACGAGCTCCGGCGCCTCCGGTTCCGTGCGGGGGCGGATGCGGGCCACCGGCTCGCCGGACGGGGAGATCAGGAACTTCTCGAAGTTCCACTGCACGTCGCCCGCCTCGCCGTCCGCGTCCGCGAGCTGCGTCAGCTCCGCATACAGCGGGTGCCGTCCGTCACCGTTGACGTCGACCTTCGCCAGGAGCGGGAAGCTGACTCCGTACGTCGTCGAGCAGAAGGTCTGGATCTCCTCCGCGCTGCCCGGCTCCTGGCCCGCGAACTGGTTGCACGGAACACCGAGCACGGTGAAGCCCCGGTCCCCGTACTCCTTCTGCAGTCGCTCCAGGCCCGCGTACTGCGGGGTGAGCCCGCACTTGGAGGCGACGTTCACCAGCAGGACCGCCTGGCCGCGGTAGGCACCGAGGGTGGTCGGCTCGCCGGTGAGCGTGTGGAGCGGAATGTCGTACAGCGTCATGAGGGTCTCCTTGTAAGTCGCTTCCGACGCCATTCTTACGCCCACAGGTTCATCGGCACGAAGCCGACGGCCCGGCCGTCCGGATCCAGCAGCCGGCCCATGAGCCTATTGATCGGACCGGCCAGGGCCAGGCACTGCCGGATCTCCGGAAGCTTCGCCAACTCTTCTGCGGTGGACTCCAGATGCTCTGCCGCCACGCTGCCGAAGAGCGTCACGGCGACGGGCGAACCCGACAGTGAACGGGCCAAGTCGCAGCGGAGCACCAGCTGGCCCGATTCGAGGAGCCGGTTCAGCCTGCGGCTTGCGGTGTCCACGGAGACGACCAGCACCTCGGCGAGTTCACCGAGCGGCGTCCGGCCGTTCTCGCCGATCGACGTCCACGCACTCGGCGATCCGGCGAACATCCTGCTCGTCATGAAGGACGGCGTTGTCTACGAGGACGTCGAGGGACTCGTTGCCCGACCGTCCGTACCGGCGCCCGCCGCGCCGATCGCCTTGTAGTAGAAGGTGGTCGGCTTCAGAACCCCGGCCGGGTCCCCGGCGTAGTCCGGAATGGACCCGCACTCCATCCAGCCCGCCGAGCGGTAGAGCCGCTCGGCGGGGCTGTCGGTCTCGGTGTCCAGGACGAGCAGCGTCAGACCGGTGCCGGCTGCCGCCTGCTCGGCGGCGGCCAGCAGCGCCCGGCCCAGCCCCCGGCCGCGCATCGAGGGGCGCACCATCACCTTCGTCACCTCGGCGCGATGCCGGGCGTTCGGCAGCGGAGCCAGGTTCAGGCCGATGGTCCCGGCCACCCGCTCGCCGTCGCGGGCGAGCCAGACGCGCTGATGTCCGGCGTCGACGGCCTCGGCACGCCCTCGCCACCAGGCTGCGGCCGCATCGCGGTCCAGGGGCGCAAGGAACCCCACCGACGCCCCGCCCTCCACCGTCTCCACCAGGAGAGCGGCGAGCTCATCGGCGTATGTGACCAGCTCGGGGCCGGACACGGGGACGACCTCGGTCATGGCGGGGTCCTCTCACGGCAGAACGATCATCAGGGCATAGCGGACGGGGTTCGGGCCCGGGCAGTGGAAATGTGAGGGTCCGCGCAGCCGGAACCGCAGACAGTCGCCCTGGTGCAGGGTGTGCACGGTGTTCTCGACGGTGATCTCGACCGTCCCGTGGAGCACCCAGATGTGCTGCTCCAGACCGGGCACGGGGGCGTCGTCGTAGGCGATGGCGGCGCCCGCGTCGAGCGTTCCCTCGATGATCTCGGCGCGCAGTCCGGCGTGCGGCGGTGAGACCGAGCGGCGCACGAATCCGGACGCCTCGTCCCGCCACACCGGCTGGCGCTCGGCCGGCACCAGTTGCGGCGGTTCCGCCTCCACCTCCGTCAGCAGCCTCGACATCGTCCGCCCGTACACCGTGCACAGCCGTCCCAGCTGGGCGGCGGTCGGGCTCAGCTCGCCGCGCTCCAGGCGCGACAGTGTCGAGCGGCTGACGCCGCTGCGCCGGGACAGTTCGTCCAGCGACCAGCCGCGCTCGGTGCGGAGCTCACCCAGCCGGACGGCGAGCCGGGCATCGACGGACATCGGCTCCACCACGTCAGACTGTCTCATGCGAGAGATGTTATCCCTGATATGAGAGGAGCTGGGCGTCGTCGGCCGAAGTGCCTACGGGGAGCCACCGTGTCAGGCTGAGACGGTGGATCCCGCCCGGTCCGGCCTGCTCGGCCGGACCGAGTGCACCGTCACCTCAAGGAGGCCGACATGGCCAGTGACACCACCGGACCCCGAGCGGCCCGCGCCTACCCGAGCCCCACGCACGCGCCCACATCGGGGATCACCGTCCTGGCAGCATCCCTGATGATCTTCGGTGGAGCGATGGCGATCCTCGAGGGGATCGCGGCCATCTCCAAGGGCGACATCTTCCTGGCGACGCGCCACTACGTGTTCGAGTTCAGCCTGACGGGCTGGGGCTGGGTCCACCTCATTCTCGGCATCGTCCTCGTCCTCGCCGGCTGCGCCGTGCTCAGCGGAGCCCTGTGGGCACGCTACTTCGGTGTCGTCGTCGCCGGGCTGGGCGCGATCGCCAACTTCCTGTGGATCCCGTACTACCCCCTGTGGGCCATGGTGCTGGTCGCCGTCAACATCTTCATCGTCTGGGCGCTGTGCACGGGCATGCACCGAGAAGCGGACGAGGCTCTGAGGGCCTGACCCGACCCGGGGCGTGCTCGATGGTCCGGCGCCCTCTCCCGGGCGGCGAACGATTACGGCAGTCGGCCCAGTCGAGCCGACGGAATCCGGACATGCCGCCTAAGGTGCGAATTATGCCGGAGAGCGCAACGTCCAAGGAAGGTGTGGCGGGGGGCGGGGCGGCCCCGGCGCCCGACCCCCGCCGCTGGCAGGCACTTGGTGTGTGCCTGGTGGCGGGCTTCATGACGCTGTTGGACGTGTCCATCGTCAACGTCGCCCTGCCGTCCATCCGCAACGGCCTGCGGAGCCCGGAATCCGATCTGCAATGGGTTCTCTCCGGCTACTCCCTCGTCTTCGGACTCCTTCTCATCCCCGCCGGACGGCTCGGAGACGCCCGGGGGCGCCGCGAGGTGTTCCTGGCGGGACTGGCCGTGTTCACGCTGGCGTCGGCAGCCTGTGGAGCCGCGCCGACCAGTTTCTGGCTGGTGGTCGCCCGAGTGATTCAAGGCGTCGGTGGAGCCTTGATCTCGCCGCAGATCTCCGCGTTGATCCAGCAGATGTTCTCAGGCCAGGAGCGGGGCCGCGCCTTCGGCATGTTCAGCACGGTGGTCGGTATCTCGACCGCCGTCGGCCCCCTGCTGGGCGGGCTGTTGATCCAGGCGGCCGGACCGGCCGAGGGCTGGCGCTGGGTGTTCTACGTCAACCTGCCGCTGGGCGTCGTCTGCTTCCTGCTCGCTCGGCGCCTCCTGCCGGACACCCCGTCGGCCGGCCGCGTGCGGCCGCGCGACCTGGACCCCGTCGGCGTCCTCCTTCTCGGCGCGGGCCTGCTGGCCCTGCTGCTGCCTCTCGTCCAGGAACAGCAGTGGCCCGGCAACGAGAAGTGGCTGCTGCTGGTCGTGGCCGCGGCTCTGCTCGCCGCCTTCGTCGGCTGGGAGTCCGGGTGCGGCAGGCGCGGCACCGCGCCGGTCCTCGACGTGTCGCTGTTCCGGCTGCACTCCTACTGGCTGGGCTGTCTGCTGAGCCTGCTGTACTTCGCCGGATTCACCTCGATCTTCTTCATCAGCACGCTCTATCTGCAGGCCGGCCTGCACTGCACCGCCCTCGAGGCCGGACTGGCCATCACACCGTTCGCTCTGGGGGCGGCGGCCGCCGCGGGACCCGGCGGCCGGATGGTCGGCCGTTACGGCCGGCCGCTGGTCGTCGTGGGGCTGTCCATGGTGGTCGTCGGACTCGGGGCCACCGCGTTCGCCGTGCACGTCGTCCCGGGCCGTGGCGTCGCCTGGGCGATGGCGGCCCCGTTGCTCCTGGCGGGTGTGGGCAGCGGCCTCGTCATCGCCCCGAACCTGACCCTGACTCTGTCCCAGGTGCCGGTGGTCGGCGGCGGGAGCGCCGGGGGCACGCTCCAGACCGGGCAGCGCGTCGGCTCCGCGATCGGGATTGCCGCGGTCGGCTCGGTCTTCTTCGCCCAACTGGCCTCCGAGGGCTGGACCACCGCGTTCGACCTCGGGCTCGTCGTCTCCGTCGCCTTCGTCATGGGGGCACTCGTCGTGGCTCTGGCCGATGTGGCGGCATCCCGGCGGGCCAGGAGACATATGTCCCACCCGTCCGACCGAGAGCGAGGCCGCGATGAGCAACCCGACCGGCAGTGAGCCGGACGGCAACGCAGCGTACGGACGCACGACCTTCAAACGGTCCAGGAGCCACTTCGCCGACCGGATCACGGCCGACGGGAGGGACGGCTGGCCGGTCGAGGCGGGCCGTTACCGGCTGGTCGTCAGCCGCGCCTGCCCCTGGGCGAGCCGGGCACTCGTCTCCCGGCGGCTCCTGGGCCTGGAAGACGCCCTGTCGCTCGCTGTCGCCGACCCGATCCAGGACGACCGCAGCTGGCGCTTCACTCTGGACGAGGGCGGACGGGACCCGGTGCTCGGCATCGCGTACCTGAGCGAGGCGTACGACGCGCGCGAACGCGGCTACCCCGGTGGCGTCAGCGTGCCCGCGATCGTGGACGTACCCAGCGGGAAGCTCGTCACCAACGACTTCCAGCGGATCACCCTGGACTTCGCGACCGAGTGGACCGCGCTGCACCGGTCCGGGGCCCCCGATCTCTACCCCGAACGGCTGCGGGACGAGATCGACGAGGTCATGGACGGTATCTACCGCGATGTGAACAACGGCGTCTACCGGGCCGGATTCGCCACTGAACAGGACGAGTACGAGGCCGCGTACCGCGCGGTGTTCCGTCGGCTCGACCTGGTCTCCGAACGCCTCGCGGACCGGCGCTATCTGGTCGGGGACACTCTCACGGAGGCGGACATCCGGTTGTTCACCACGCTCGTCCGCTTCGACGCCGTCTACCACGGGCACTTCAAGTGCAACCGCTCGAAACTGACCGAGGACCCGGTGCTGTGGGCCTACGCCAGGGACCTGTTCCAGACCCCCGGATTCGGTGACACGGTCGACTTCGACCACATCAAGCAGCACTACTACCGGGTCCACACGGGGATCAACCCCACCGGCATCGTGCCCCTGGGACCGGATCTCTCCGGTTGGGGGACACCGCACCGTCGCGAGCAGCTCGGGGGCCGCCCGTTCGGAGACGGCACTCCGCCGGAGCCGAGTCCGGCCGGCCGCACCCGAGTGTGAAGGACACGTCACGGTCCCCGAAGCGCACGTTCACGGCGGTGGACCGGCGGACGCCCCGTGCGGGGCGGTGGCCGGCTCCGCGGCGAACGCATGAGCGCGAGGGGACCGGGTGGCGCGGTGGCGGATGCTCCGGCGGGCTCGGCCGACACGGTCATGTTTTCCTCGTCGTCGGAGCGTCCGGTGCGCGCGGGGCCGCGGCCGGGCCGTTCGGCTCGGACGCGGGAAGGCGCCCTGTGCGGACCGCGTCGACCAGAGCCTGGTGGTCCCGCTCATTCAGGTCGGCGTACGTCTCCGCGAACCGTGCGATCGCACGGTCGAAGGAGTCGCTGCGTCCCAGATACGCGGCGATGGCGATCCGGTCGCCGGACCTCGCGTGGGCGCGGGCCAAGGTGCTGCCGCAGACCTCACCGAACGTCCGCATCCCGACCGGCACCATGGACTCCGGCCCGATGGCGCCCTTCCAGTCGCGCAGCTGCCGCAGATAGAAGTCGCGGCGCCGCCCGTCGGTCCATTCCGTGCGTTGCCAGCCGAGGAAGATGTCGCTCGCCGCCTGCATCAACCGCTGCCCGGCAACCACCCGCTCGCCCTGGTTCCGGTACGTGCTGGGGCCGGCGTATGGGGCGAGCACCGAGGCCTCGGCCTCCTTGGCCTGAAGGAAGAGCGGATCGCGGTCGTCCCTGCCGAGCAGCAGGATGATCCAGCACCGCGTGCCGACGCTGCCGATCCCGACCACCTTGCGGGCCACGTCCACGAGCCGGAAGTCCTGGAGCAGAAACCGCCGGTCGGACGGGAGACTCAGCGCGTAGCTCCTGATCAGCTCGCGGAACCAATCCATCGTCGCATCGCGCTCCTCAGCGGGCAGCAGATCGGCGAGCGGTACGAGCAGGGGCGGATCCGCGGCGATCCGGAGCCGGCCGTCGACCACCTCGGTCAGCTTGTCGAAGGCCTGCAGACTGTCCCGGGTACGGGCCTTGGCCATGGCACGGTTCAGGCTCTCGCGGCCACGTTTCGCCAACTGCTGCGACGCCACGGTCCGGAGGCGTTCCACATCAGTCTTCGTGTACCACACATCAAGGTTGCGCATACCCGCGAACCGGATCATCGACTCGCGGTACGACCGCACCGCTGCCGGCACGATGTCGGCGCTCTCCCGCTCCGTGAAGCCGTTCGCCCGCCCCGCGACGACAAGGCTGACCGCCAGCCGTTTGACGTCCCACTCCCAGGGGCCCGGCAGCGTCTCGTCGAAGTCGTTGATGTCGAACAGCAGGTGCCGTTCCGGGGAGGCGAGCAGCCCGAAGTTCAACAGGTGTGCGTCTCCGCACAGTTGGGCCCTGATCCCGGAATCGGGGCTGGCGGCAAGATCGGCTGCCATGATCGCGGCGGCGCCCCGGTAGAAATGGAACGGCGACTCGGCCATCCGGCTGTGGCGGATCGGGACGAGCTCCGGAACCCTGGTCGCGGACTGGGCCCCGAGGATGCCCATGGGGTCGGGACGGTCGGCCTGGGGTGCGAACGAGGCGTGGCTCGAACGGGGGGTGTGTCGGCGGGCGGCCTTTCCGGCGGCCGCCCGCTCCTCGGGCGTCAGGTGCGGCGCGGCGCGGTGGTTCGACGTGGCGTCCTGGGGCATCGAAGACTCTCCTGACTGCCCAGACGCCCTACCGCCCGGACGTGTGCTGCCCCTCGACGTGTGCTGCCCCTCTCCGATTATCACGGGTAGCCCCGGCCTCCGGCATCATCTGGTGGGCCAACGGGCTGGGGGACGATCATGGCCGTGCCATCCGCGCGGACCCTCGACGAGCCACGCGACGCCCGCGACCGCCGACGCGACCCGGGTATGTCGTCCGCGTCACGCCCGCTTGTCGTCCCAGGGGGTCCCCAGCCAGCTGTCGAAGGTGCGCAGCAGCGCCACCAGAGCCGCGCCCAGCCGCCAGTCGCACCACTGCGCGTGCTGAAAGAGATGGTCGTCCTGGAACTCCAGCGGGGTCTTTGTGCCGGCCCGCCAGAAGATGCGACGCGGCCCGCGGGCGACATCACCGCTGCCGCTGAGGAGGCTGCCCACGATGATGACCGCCTGAACGGGGGACAGCAGCCACCACACGTACCACCAGAAGATCCGCCCCTTGTAGCCGACGGCCTCGGGGCAACCCGTCTGCGTGACCGTCCAACGGGTCCGCAGCCCGCTGCCGGAGAGTGCCTTCTCGCGGACGAACGTACCGATGGGCTCGCCCTGGGCCCCGAGTACCTGATACGTCGCCACGCCGTCGCCGGCGGACGTGGTGATCACCGTGGCCAGCCGCGCCCGGCGCTGCGGATCGGCCCACAGGACGAAGGAACGCGTCCCGTTCTTACGGGCCGCAAGGTACGCCGGTATGCCGCCCGGGGGCAGTTCGCGCTCCACGTAGGCGACGTTCCGGGCCTGGTCGCCGACCGTGTCCGCGTACGTGATGACATGCCCGACAGGATCGACGCCGCCCGGTGCGGCGCTCTTCTTGTCCCGGGGGACCGGTTCCATGGTCAGCACGCTGCTCATCCGCGAACTCCTCCGTTGTGCTTCGTTCGGAAGTCGCAGGGTAGAACGCGGACTTGAGAAGATCGATTCGTGGAGAATCCTGAGCCGTTCCCCGGGTCCGACATCGAGGCCCCGGCCGAGCCCGACCGGGCGACCGGCCGCCGTCCGGTCCGCTGCCGCCTGTGCGGTCGCCCGCTCACCGGCAGGGAATCACGCCGCACCGGGCTCGGCCCCGCCTGCGACGCCAAACTGCACCCTGCGGCACCGGACATCCGCACCCGCCGCCACGAGGTCGAACAGGACCCGCTGCCCGGCACGTGAGCCGGGCTACGCGCCCAGTCGGCGGAACAACCCCTCCTGCACCACGGACACCAGCAGATTGCCGCCCCGGTCGTAGATCCGGCCGCGCGCCAGTCCCCGCCCGCCCGTCGCGATGGGCGACTCCTGGTCGTACAGGAACCATTCGTCGGCCCGGAACGGACGGTGGAACCACATTGCGTGGTCCAGCGACGCCATGTCGAACCCGCGCGGCCCCCACAGGGGTTCCACCGGAATACGGACCGCGTCGAGAAGCGTCATGTCGCTCGCGTACGTCAGCGCGCAGGTGTGCACGAGCGGATCGTCGCCCAGCGGGCCGACCGCACGCATCCAGACCGCGCTGCGCGGGTCCGCGTCCTTGATCTCCTCCTGCGTCCAGCGCAGCCGGTCCACATACCGGATGTCGAACGGCTGGCGTCTGGCCATCCGCTCCAGTGCCTCCGGCAGCGCCCCGAGATACTCGCGCACCTCTTCGGCGACGGTGGGCAGCTGCTCGGGGTCCGGAACGGTCCGGGCGGGCGGCAACTGGTGCTCGAAGCCCGCCCCCTCCGGCCGGTGGAAGGACGCCGTCAGATTGAAGATCGTCCGGCCCTCCTGCACGGCGGTGACCCGGCGCGTGGTGAACGACCGCCCGTCCCGGACCCGCTCGACGTCGTAGACGATCGGCACGCCGGGGCGGCCCGGCCGCAGGAAGTAGGCGTGCAGCGAATGGACCGGCCGGTCCCCGTCGGTGGTCCGGCCGGCCGCCACCAGCGCCTGCCCGGCGACCTGGCCGCCGAAGACCCGCTGCAGCGACTCCTCGGGGCTGCGCCCCCGGAAGATGTTGACCTCGATCCGCTCCAGGTCGAGCAGGTCGACCAGGCGCTCGGCGGGGTTCGTCATGCCGTTCGTCTCCACTCTCGCAAAGGTGCCGTCGCGGCGGTCACGTTCACAGCTGGCCGACCGAGGTGACCCGGACGACCGCCCGGCCCTCTTCGTCGGAGGCCGCCAGATCGACCTCCGCGCTGATGCCCCAGTCGTGGTCGCCGTTCGGGTCGGCGAACGTCTGCCGCACCCGCCACAGGCCGTGCGCGGCGTCCTCGTCGATCTTCAGCAGCTTCGGACCGCGGGCGTCCGGGCCGGTGCCCAGATCCTCGTACTCGTCCCAGTACGCGTCCATGGCCTCGCCCCACGCGTCCTCGTCCCAGCCCGCCTCGCCGTCCAGCTCACCGAGCTCGGCGACCTTGTCCAGCGCGGCCAGCTCCACCCGGCGGAACATCGCGTTGCGGACCAGCACCCGGAAGGCGCGGGCGTTGGCGGTGACCGGCTTGACCTCGTCGGCCCGCTCCTGCGCCTGCTCGGCCGTCTCCACCTCAGGGTTGGCGAGCTGCTCCCACTCGTCGAGGAGACTGGAGTCCACCTGACGGACCATCTCGCCGAGCCAGGCGGTCAGATCCTCCAGGTCCTCGGACTTCAGGTCGTCCGGGATGGTGTGCTCGAGCGCCTTGTACGCGCTCGCCAGATACCGCAGCACGATGCCCTCGGTGCGGGCCAGCTCGTAGTTGGAGGTGAACTCCGTGAAGGTCATGGCCCGTTCGTACATGTCCCGGATCACGGACTTCGGCGAGACGGGGTGGTCGCCCACCCACGGGTGGCTCTTGCGGTACACGTCGTACGCATGCCACAGCAGCTCGCTCAGCGGCTTCGGGTAGGTGACGTCCTGGAGCCGCTCCATCCGCTCCTCGTACTCGACACCGTCCGCCTTCATCTGGCCGACCGCTTCGCCGCGCGCCTTGTTCTGCTGGGCCGCGAGGATCTGCCGCGGGTCGTCGAGCGTCGACTCGACGACGGAGACCATGTCCAGGGCGTACGACGGCGATTCGGCGTCCAGCAGGTCGAAGGAGGCCAGCGCGAACGTGGACAGCGGCTGATTGAGCGCGAAGTCCTGCTGGAGATCGACGGTGAGCCGCACGATGCGGCCCTCCGCGTCCGGCTCGGCGAGCTGTTCCACGACGCCGCCGTCCAGCAGCGAGCGGTAGATCGCGATGGCCCGGCGGATGTGGCGCAGCTGTGCCCTGCGCGGCTCGTGGTTGTCCTCCAGCAGATGCCGCATCGCCGCGAAGGCGTTGCCGGGACGCGCGATCACGGACAGCAACATCGTGTGCGTGACCCGGAAGCGGGAGGTCAGCGGTTCCGGCTCGGACTGGATCAGCTTGTCGAACGTGGTCTCCGACCAGGCGACGAAGCCCTCGGGGGCCTTCTTGCGGACCACCTTGCGCTTCTTCTTCGGGTCGTCGCCCGCCTTCTTGACGGCCTTCTCGTTCTCGATGACATGCTCGGGCGCCTGCGCGACGACGAAGCCCGCCGTGTCGAAGCCGGCCCGGCCCGCGCGGCCGGCGATCTGGTGGAACTCACGGGCGCGCAGCGTACGGACCCGGGTGCCGTCGTACTTGGTGAGCGCCGTGAACAGCACCGTACGGATGGGGACGTTGACGCCGACGCCGAGTGTGTCCGTACCGCAGATCACCTTCAGCAGACCCGCCTGGGCGAGCTTCTCCACCAGGCGGCGGTACTTCGGGAGCATGCCCGCGTGATGCACCCCGATGCCGTGACGCACATAGCGGGAGAGGTTCTGGCCGAACTTCGTGGTGAAGCGGAAGTTGCCGATCAGATCGGCGATCTTCTCCTTCTCCTCCTTGGTGCACATGTTGATGCTCATCAGCGACTGCGCCCGCTCGACGGCCGCGGCCTGTGTGAAGTGCACGATGTAGACCGGCGACTGCCGGGTGTCCAGGAGTTCGGTGAGCGTCTCGGTGATCGGGGTCAGCCGGTACTCGTAGCTGAGCGGGACCGGCCGGGTCGCCGAGCGCACCACGGAGGTGGGGCGGCCGGTGCGCCGGGTCAGGTCCTCCTCGAACATCCTGACGTCACCGAGCGTCGCCGACATCAGGATGAACTGGGCCTGCGGCAGCTCCAGGAGCGGGATCTGCCAGGCCCAGCCGCGGTCCGGCTCCGCATAGAAGTGGAACTCGTCCATCACGACCTGGCCGATGTCGGCGTACTTCCCGTCGCGCAGCGCGATGGAGGCCAGCACCTCGGCGGTGCAGCAGATCACCGGGGCGTCCGCGTTGACGGAGGCGTCGCCCGTGAGCATGCCGACATTCTCCGTACCGAACAGCTTGCACAGATCGAAGAACTTCTCCGAGACCAGCGCCTTGATCGGGGCGGTGTAGAAGGTGACCTTGTCCTGGGCCAGAGCTGTGAAGTGCGCACCCGCCGCGACCAGGCTCTTTCCGGAACCCGTGGGGGTGGAAAGGATCACGTTCGCCCCGGAGACCACCTCGATCAGCGCCTCCTCCTGAGCAGGGTAGAGGGTGATGCCCTGGGTCTCGGTCCATGACGAGAAGGCCTCGAAGAGGGCGTCCGGGTCGTCGGTCGGGGGCAGCTGATCGATAAGGGTCACGCCCCCATCTTGCCTGCCTTCCGCCCGGATGCGGGAACCGGACGACCGTACGAAGATCACGGACGGTACGCTGCCCACTCAACTCGGCCGCATCGCAACGTCGATGGCGGCCGGACAAACTTTGGGGGCGGAAGAACCATGATGGGACCGGCACACTCGCTGTCCGGGGCGGCGGCCTGGCTGGGGGTGGGCGCGGCGGCGGCAGCCGCGGGCCATACGATGCCGTGGCCCGTCCTGGTCGTCGGCGCACTGATCACCGCGGGCGCCGCGCTCGCCCCGGACCTCGACCACAAGTCCGCGACCATCTCGCGCGCCTTCGGACCGGTCTCCCGCGCACTGTGCGAGATCGTCGACAAGCTCTCGCACGCCGTCTACAAGGCGACCCGGGGCTCCGGCGACCCGCGCCGCAACGGCGGTCACCGGACTCTGACACACACCTGGCTCTGGGCGGTGCTGATCGGTGCCGGGGCCTCCGCCGCGGCGATCACCGGCGGCCGGTGGGCGGTCCTGGCCATTCTCTTCGTCCACCTCGTGCTCGCCGTCGAAGGACTGCTGTGGCGGGCCGCCCGGATGTCCAGTGACGTCCTGGTGTGGCTGCTCGGCGCGACCAGCGCGTGGATACTGGCCGACGTCCTCGACAAGCCGGGCAACGGCTCGGACTGGCTCTTCAGCGCCCCCGGCCAGGAGTACCTCTGGCTCGGGCTGCCGATCGTCCTCGGCGCCCTCGTCCATGACATCGGCGACGCGCTGACCGTCTCCGGCTGCCCGATCCTGTGGCCGATCCCGGTGGGACGCAAGCGCTGGTACCCGATCGGGCCGCCGAAGGGCATGCGGTTCCGCGCCGGAAGCTGGGTGGAGCTGAAGGTGCTGATGCCCGCGTTCATGGTGCTCGGGGGAGTGGGCGGGGCGGCCGCCCTCAACTTCATCTGAGCACCCCACCCGGCCGCCGGGGGATCAGGCCGATTCGCGCGGCACCAGACGGTGCGCGAGAACGATCTCCCGGGCCGGGCCCGAGTCCTCGCCCTCCAGCCGGTCCAGCAGCAGCTGCGCCGCCGAACGCCCGATCTCCCGGGCCGGGTTGAGCACAGTGGTCAGCGCGGGCGAGACCAGTGACGCCGCCTCGATGTCGTCGTACCCGGTGATCGCCACCCGGTCCGGTACCCGCAGCCCAGCCGCCCGTGCGGTGTCCAGCGCGCCGATCGCGATCAGATCGTTGGCGCACGCCACGGCGTCCGGCGGCTCCGTGGCGTTCAGTACCGCCGTCGCCCCGGCCCGTCCGCCCTCGCGGGTGAAGCTGGTCCAGGCGACCAGCTCCTGGTGCACCGGCAGCCCGGCCGCCTCCAGAGCCTTCCGGTAGCCGGCGAACCGCTCCTCGCCCGGCTCCACCCCCGGCGCGCCCCCGATGTAGGCGATCCGCCGGTAGCCGCGCCCCACCAGATGGCTGACCAGGTCGTACATGCCCTCCGCCTCGGCGGCCCGCACCACATCGCCGAGCCCGGGCGCCAGCGGCCCGCCGAGACGTACGAGCTTGGATCCCGAGGCCGTGATCCGGTCCAGATCCTGCCGCGTGGCGCCGTACCTGCCGACCACGATGCCGTCGATACGGCGCGCCACCAGCTGCCGGATCACTTCGGGCAGGTGTGGGCCGTCCATCGGCGCCTCGCAGACCACGGTGAGGTACTCGTGGGCCAGTGCGATCTCCTGCATGCCCGCCGCGATGGCGGTGTTGAACGGGTTGGTGATGTCCGGGACGACCAGGCCCAGGGTGCGGGTGCGTTGCGTACGCAGTCCGCGCGCCGAGGGATCCGCCTGGTAGCCGAGCCGCTGTATGACGTCCTCGACCCGGGCGCGGGTGGAGGCCGAGACCGGGCGGCGGCCGCTCAGCACATGGGAGACCGTGGTGACGCTGACGCCCGCTTCGGATGCCACATCCACGATCTTGATCCGGCCGGCGCCGCGCACCATCAGCCTCCCGTTGTTGTCCAGGGCTGTTGTCCTGGTGTTCGAGGTCACTCTATCCAATGTGCAAAACGTTTTGTATGGTGCTTCCGATCGTGCCGCACGGAGGCCGAGCCAGGTTATGCAAAACGATTTGGAGAACGCGATGTCCATCGCAGGCAGGAGAGCCGCATGACGAGCTCTCCCAGCCGCAGAACCGTGCTCGGGGCCGCCCTCGGCGTGGCCTCGGCGGCGGCCCTGGCCGGCTGCTCGGGCGGCCGACCGGCGGACGGCAGAACAGCGGTGCGGTTCCTCGGCCCGGAGACCCCCGAGACGTTCCGGGCGGTCATCCGCGGCTTCGAACGCGCCAACCCCGGTATACGGATCGACTACACGCCGGTCCCGCCCGACCAGCTCGGCGACGTCCTGCAACTGCGGCTCTCCGCGAAGGACAGCGCGATCGACGTGTACGCGGTCGACCAGCCGCGCGTCCCGGCGCTGACGGCCCGCGGCTTCCTCACCGACCTGAACCGGATCGCGGACCGCACCAGGGCCGCCGTCACCCCCGAGCAGTACGCCGTCAGCTCCTGGGACGGCACACTCCGCTCGCTGCCGATCTGGACGTCCACCCAGTACCTCTTCTACAACGCGGACCTGCTGGCCAAGGCCGGGGTGGCACTCCCCGGCGCGGCACCGGCCGACCGCTGGAGCTGGGAGCGGACCAAGGCCGCGGGACGCCGGGCGATGGACCGGGCCGGAGCCGACTACGCGCTGCTGCTGGAGCAGACGGACCTCTACTACGGGCTGCAGCCGCTCATCGAGTCCCTTCACGGCGGATCAGGCATCACCGGAAAGGACATGCTCACGCCCGCCGTCACCACCCAGGGCTGGATCGACGCGCTGGACTGGTACCGCACGCTCTTCGCCGACGGCTCGTCGCCCCGCGGCATCCCGTCCTACCAGCTCTCCTCCCTCTTCACCTCGGGCCGCGTGCCGTTCTTCGTCGGCGGCCCGTGGAACCTCGGTGCCTTCGCCGGACTCAGGGACTTCACCTGGGGCACGGCCCCGCAGCCGAAGTTCGCCCACGGCCGCGCCGTCACCCCCACCGACTCCTGGTCCTGGGGCGTCAACCCGTACGCCGAACACCCCGAAGCGGGCCTGCGATTCATGGAGTACGCCGCACTGACCACCGAGGGCAGCCTCTCCACCGTCGAGGCGTCCCCGCTCATCCCGTCGAACCGCAAGGCCTTCGACCGGTACGCGGCGGACCTGGCGGACAAGGCGACGAAGAGCACCGCCGGGGTCGCCACGATCATGCGGTACGAACTTGCTCACACCGCCGTCAGCCGGCCACGCAGCATCGGTTACACGCAGTTCGAGACCGTCATGGGCTCCGCCTTCTCCGACATCCGCAACGGTTCCGCCGTGGAACCCCGGCTGGCGAAGGCCTCCGGTGAACTGGTGCGTACCTGGGAGCGCCTGCGATGACCACCTCACCACCCCGCACCCCGCCGCGGCCCGCACGCCGCCGTGCATCGCAGGGCCGGACCGCCCTGTACTTCCTGGCACCCGCGCTGCTCGCCCTCGTGGTGCTGCGTCTGCTGCCCGCCGCGATGGCCCTGGTCAGCAGCGCGCGCCACCACAGCCTCGTCGACGGCACCACCACGTTCGTCGGCCTCGGCAACTACACGGACCTCTTCTCGGACTCCCAGTTCTGGCAGAGCGTCCGGGTCACGCTGCTGTTCAGCCTGGTCATCAACCCGCTCCAGGTGCTGATCGCGCTCGGCCTCGCCGTACTTCTCAACCGCAGGTTCGCGGGCGTCCGCTTCTGGCGCTCGCTGGTCTTCGCACCCATCGCCGTGCCGCCCGCCGTGTCCGCCGTCATCTGGGGCATCCTCTACCGCCCCGAGGGACCGCTCAACGCGATCCTCGGTGCCCTGGGGATCCCGCCGCAGCCCTTTCTCACCAGCTCCGAGCAGGCGCTCTTCGCGCTCATCGTGCTGATGTCCTGGGTCGGCGTCGGCTACTGGATGATGTTCCTGATCGCCGGACTCCAGGACATTCCGCAGGAGTGCTACGACGCGGCCGCCGTCGACGGCGCCTCCGCCTGGCAGCGCTTCTTCCATGTCACGCTGCCGCTGCTGCGCCGCCCGCTCGCCTTTGTGCTGGTCGCCGACACCGTCGCCAACTTCCTGGTGTTCGCACCCGTGCAGCTGCTCACCCGCGGCGGCCCCGACGGCTCCACCAATCTCATGATGTACGACGTGTTCCGCCGCGCCTACAGCGTCGGCGACATCAACTTCGCCCAGGCCGAAGTGGTGGTGCTCGTCGCCATCACGCTCGCCGTCGTCGTCGTCCAGTTCCGGATGATGCAGGGCAAGGGCGAGGAGTGACCCAGTGAAGACCACGAACGCGCCGGCGTCCTCGGCACCGCGCCGCCTCTCCGCTCTGCGGCACATGCCGCTCGTCACCGCCGTCGTCATGGGCGTGCTGTTCGCGCTGCCCCTGCTGTGGGTGCTCGCCGGCTCGCTGCGCCCCGGTGACAAGGTGCTCGCCGGGCTCGACCGGGTGTCCTGGCACAGCCTGATCCCGACCGATGCCACGCTGCACAACTATGTGACCCTGTTCCAGGGCGACTTCGGCCGAGCGGTACTCAACTCCATCGGCGTCGCTGCCGCCACCGTCCTGCTCGGGCTGGTGCTCTCCGCGATGGCGGCCTTCGCCCTCTCGGTCTTCCGGTTCCGCGGGCGCGGGCTCGTCTTCGCCGTGATCCTGCTCAGCTTCATGATCCCGTTCGACGCGATCGCGATCCCGCTGTCCGACATCTTCCGGGACTGGGGACTGCAGAACACGTATGCCGGTCTGATCCTGCCCGGCATGGGCAACGGCCTGGCGATCTTCCTGCTGCGCCAGTTCTTCCTCGCCATCCCGCGCGAACTCGTCGAGGCCGCACGGATGGACGGGCTCAGCTGGTGGGGCGTCTTCACGAAGATCTACATACCCCTGTCGCGGCCCGCCCTGATCGGCGCCGGATTGACCCTGTTCACCTTCCAGTGGCAGTCCTACATGTGGCCGCTGCTCGTCGGCACCGAACCGGACAAGCAGCTCGGCCCGATCGCCCTCGGCACCCTGCAGGGACAGATGGTCGTCGACTACGGCCAGGTGTTCGCCGCCGCCGTCGTCCTGACCGTCATCCCGCTCCTCGTACTGCTGCGCCTGCAGCGGTACTTCACGCAGTCCATCGCGGGCAGCGGCCTGAAGTGACCATCGATCCACCCGCCAACGACCCCAGGAGCAAAGTGAACCAGCCCACGGCAGACGTCCTCCTCGACACCGACATCGGCAGCGACGTCGACGACGCCCTCGCCCTCGGTGTGCTGCTCGGCTCGCCCGAGGCACACATCGCCGGCATCACCACCGTCTACGGCGACACCCTGCTCAGGGCCCGCCTCGCCCACCGGCTCGGCGCCCTCGCCGGACGCGACCTCACCGTCGTGCCCGGAGCCACCGAGACCCTCTCCGGCAAGGACGTCTGGTGGGCCGGACACGAAGGACGGGCCTTCCCCGACCTGGCGACCGAACCGGTACGCGACGACATCGCCGCCGACCGCTTCCTGGTCGACACCGTGCTTGCCGAGCCCGGCGCGAGCGATGTCATCGCCATCGCCCCGCTCACCAACATCGCCCGCGCGATCCGCCTCGACGACCGCTTCGCCCCGGGGGTACGCACCCTGTACCTGATGGGCGGAGACTTCGGCCCGCGCGCCAAGGCCGAGCACAACATCGTCAGCGACATCACCGCCGCCCGCATTGTCTTCGGCTCGGCCGTGCGCATCGTGGTCACCGGGCTGGACATCACCACCCGGCTGCGCATCGAGCGGGACGGCGTCGAGACGATCCGGGCGGCCGGCCCGTACGGGGAGGCGCTCGCCCGCGAGATCGACGGCTGGACCGGCTTCACCGGCGAATCGTGGAGTGTGCCGCACGACCCGATCACGGCGCTGTCCCTGCTCCGCCCCGACCTCTACACCACCGAACGCGGCACGGTCGAGGTCACCGATGAAGGGCTGACCCTGTTCACGTCCGACCCGGAGGGCAATGTGGACCTCGTCGTCGACGCCGATGTGCAGGCGATCGCCGAGCAGATCGTCGCCCGGATCGTGCGGGCCCAGGGCCTCTGAGAGGGGGCGCCATGTCCACCCGACCGGCCTCCACCGATGCCGTCGTGGGTGGCTGGGCCGACGCGGACCTCATGGCCGCGTCACACGCCGCCCCGGCACCGGGGAGACCGTGCTCGGCGGCGACCTGACGGTCCATCCGGGCGGCGAGGGTGCCAACCGGGCCGTCACCGCCGCCCGGCGCGGAGCGGCGACCTGGTCACCGCGGTGAGGTACCC
This sequence comes from Streptomyces sp. NPDC057565, assembly GCF_042801455.1. NCBI lineage: Bacteria > Bacillati > Actinomycetota > Actinomycetes > Kitasatosporales > Streptomycetaceae > Streptomyces > Streptomyces sp. NPDC057565. The sequence goes on from NZ_JBHVFU010000019.1 coordinate 76,932, forward strand.
GGTCGGGGCCGGCGCTGCCGCCGTGCGGGGCGTGGGTGCGCAGAGCGCGTACCCCACGGAAGGGGACCTGGCGGGACTGTGGCACGACGGTGCCCGTGGTGGAAGGCGATCCACCACGGGCGCCCTCGTCGCGTCCGCCCGGAGAGCGGGTACCGTGCAGCCGTGACCGGTTCCGCGCAGCGCCCGCTTCTCTTCCTCGACGTCGACGGGCCGCTCATTCCGTTCGGAGCGACGCCGCAACAGCGCCCGGACGGGTATCCGACGTACCGCACGGGGGCCGCACCCGGGCCGGCCGAGTCGAATCCTCTTCTGAGCAGGATCGACCCCGCGCTCGGGCCCCGGCTGACGGCTCTGGGCTGCGATCTCGTCTGGGCCACGACCTGGTTGGACGAGGCCAACGAGTGCATCGCACCATGGCTCGGCCTGCCGGAGCTGCCCGTGGTGGCCTGGCCGGATCCGGCGTACGAGGACGAACTCGACCGGAGGGACGGGCTGCACTGGAAGACGCGCCCCCTCGTCGACCACGCGGCAGGGCGCCCCTTCGTCTGGGTCGACGACGAGATCACCGGCACCGACCGGGCCTGGGTGGCCGCACATCACCCGGGGCCGGCCCTCCTCCATCGCGTCGACGCCGCCCAGGGGCTCACCGACGCGGACTTCGCCGCTCTCGACGTGTGGCTGCGCGCGAACCGGTGACGGTCCGCGCGCCACCTCCGCCTGCTCCGCTCAGCCGTGCCAGGACCGCCACAGCGCCGCATACGCGCCGTCCGCCGCAACCAGCTCGTCATGGCTGCCCAGTTCGCTGATCCTGCCGCTCTCGACCACCGCGATCACATCCGCGTCATGCGCGGTGTGCAGCCGGTGCGCGATCGCCACGACCGTACGGCCGTCGAGCACTCGCGCCAGCGAGCGCTCCAGATGGCGGGCCGCCCGCGGGTCCAGCAGCGAGGTCGCCTCGTCCAGCACCAGAGTGTGCGGATCGGCCAGCACCAGCCGGGCCAGGGCGATCTGCTGCGCCTGCGCCGGGGTCAGGGCCAGACCGCCCGAACCGACCTCGGTGTCCAGACCCTCGCCCAGCGCCTTCGCCCAGCCGTCCGCGTCGACCGCGGCGAGCGACGCCCACAGCTCCGCGTCCTGCGCGCCTTCACGGGCCAGCAGCAGGTTGTCGCGGAGCGAACCGACGAACACATGGTGCTCCTGGTTGACCAGCGCCACATGCGTACGCACCTGCTCCGCCGTCATCTGCGACAACTGCGCACCACCCAGGGTTACTTCACCGCTGCGCGGGGCGTAGATCCCGGCCAGCAGCCGGCCGAGCGTGGATTTGCCCGCACCGGACGGGCCGACCAGCGCGAGGCGCGTGCCCGGGGCGACGTCGAGGGACACCTTGTGCAGCACGTCGACCCCGGCGCGGTAGCCGAAGTGCACACCGTCCGCCCGGACGTCCCGGCCGTCCGGGGCGACCTCCGCGTCGCCCGCGTCCGGTTCGATGTCCCGCACGCCGACCAGCCGGGCCAGCGACACCTGTGCGACCTGCAACTCGTCGTACCAGCGCAGGATCAGACCGATCGGGTCGACCATCATCTGCGCCAGCAGCGCACCCGTCGTCAGTTGTCCGACAGTGAGCCATCCCTCGATGACGAACCAGCCGCCGAGCATCAGCACCGCGCCGAGGATCGTCACGTACGTGACATTGATGACGGGGAAGAGCACCGAACGCAGGAACAGCGTGTACCGCTCCCAAGCCGTCCACTCCTTGATCCGCCGGTCCGACAGTGCCACCCGGCGCGCGCCGAGACGGTGCGCCTCCACCGTCCGTCCGGCGTCCACGGTCTCCGCCAGCATCGCGGCGACCGCCGCGTACCCGGCGGCCTCCGAGCGGTACGCGGACGGCGCCCGACGGAAGTACCAGCGACAGCCGAGGATCAGCACCGGCAGGGCGATCAGTACGGAGAGTGCCAGCGGGGGAGCGGTCACGGTGAGCGCACCGAGCAGCAGCCCCGCCCACACCACACCGATCGCCAACTGCGGCACGGCCTCCCGCATCGCGTTGGCCAGCCGGTCGATGTCGGTGGTGATCCTGGAGAGCAGATCACCGGTCCCGGCCCGCTCCAGCACGCCCGGCGGCAGCCCGACCGACCGCACGAGGAAGTCCTCGCGCAGATCGGCCAGTATCTCCTCGCCGAGCATCGCGCTGCGCAGCCGCATCATCCGGGTGAACACGGTCTGTACGAGCAGTGCGAGCCCGAACACCGCGGCGGTGCGCTCCAGATGGAGGTCGGCGACCCCGTTCGACAGGTCCTCGACCAGTCCGCCCAGCAGATACGGCCCGACGATCGAGGCGATCACCGCGACGGCGTTGACCGAGATGAGTACGGCGAACGGCTTGCGGTGGCGCCGCATCAGGTCCCGTACATAGCTGCGTACGGTGGTGGGGGTGCCGACCGGCAGCGTTGTCGCCGACTCCGGGGCGGCCGGGTCGTACGTCGGTTGTGCGACGCCGATCATGCCCTCTCCTCGATTCCTTCGATCTCTTCGATCGCCTTGATCCCGCTGATCCCGTCGATCTCGTCCGATGCGGTCAGTGCCGCGATCTCGTCGTCGGTCTCCCGGGTGACGACAGCCCGGTATTGCGGTTCGGTGTGCAGCAGTTCGCGGTGCGTACCGACCGCTGTCACGGTGCCCCGGTGCACCAGCACCACCCGGTCCGCGAGGTCCAGCAGCAGCGGCGACGAGGCGAACGCGACGGTCGTACGACCCTGGCGCAGCGCCTTGATACCGGCAGCGACCCGGGCCTCGGTGTGCGAGTCGACGGCGGACGTCGGCTCGTCGAGAACGAGTGCCTCCGGATCGGTGACCAGGGAGCGGGCCAGGGCGAGCCGCTGCCGCTGGCCGCCGGAGAGCGACCGGCCGCGCTCGGTGATCCTGGTCGTCATCGGATCGCCGTCCCTGGTCACCGAGGCCTGTGCCAGCGCGTCGAGCACGTCACCGCACTGGGCGGCGGCAAGCGCCTCCTCAGCGCTCACCTGGCCGGACGACGGTATGTCCAGGAGCTCCCGGAGCGTCCCGGAGAGCAGCACCGGGTCCTTGTCCTGGACCAGCACCGCGGTCCTGGCGGACGCCAGCGGCAGCTCGTCCAGCGGGACGCCGCCGAGCAGGACGGACGGGTTCTTCTCCGGCGACGGCGAGCCCTCGGGAGCGTCGTCCGTCGTGTCCTGCTCCGCGGCCGGCTCGGCGTGCCCACCGAGCCGTTCGGCCAGTCGGCCGGCCTCGTCCGGGTCGCCGCAGACCACCGCGGTGAACCTGCCCGCGGGGGCCATCAGCCCCGTGACCGGGTCGTACAGATCACCGGAAGGCACCACATCGACGGTCGACGGCTCGACGGTGCGGTGCAACGACAGCACCCGCACGGCCCGCTTGGCGGACGGCCGCGAGAAGGAGTACGCCATCGCGATCTCCTCGAAGTGCCGCAACGGGAACAGCATCAGCGTCGCCGCGCTGTACACCGTGACCAGTTGGCCGACCTCGATCCGGCCCTCGCGGGCCAGCGTCGCTCCGTACACGACCAGCGAGATGAGCAGCACGCCCGGCAGCAGCACCTGGATCGCCGAGATCAGTGACCACATCTGCGCGCTGCGGACGGCCGCCCTGCGGACCTCCTGCGAGGCACGCCGGTAGCGGCCGAGGAACAGCTCCTCGCCGCCGATCCCGCGCAGCACCCGCAGCCCGGCCACGGTGTCCGACGCCAGTTCGGTGGCCTTTCCGGCCTTCTCGCGCTGAAGATCCGCGCGCCGGGTGGCGCGAGGGAGCAGCGGCAGCACGGCCAGTGCCAGCAGCGGCATGGCGAGTGCCACCAGCGCTCCCAGCGACGGCAGGTAGACGACGAGTCCGACACAGATCAGCACGAGAGCGGCGGCGGCAGCGGCGAAGCGGGAGAGCGCCTCGACGAACCAGCCGATCTTCTCGACGTCGCCGGTGGACACCGCGACGACCTCGCCCGCGGCGACCCGGCGGGTCAGTGCGGACCCGAGTTCCGCGGTCTTGCGGGCCAGTAGCTGCTGGACGCGGGCCGCGGCCGTGATCCAGTTGGTGACGGCGGTCCGATGGAGCATGGTGTCGCCGACCGCGATCAGCACACCGAGGACGGCGATCAGCCCGCCGGCCAGGGCGAGCCGGCTGCCGGAACGGTCGACGACGGCCTGCACGGCGAAGCCGACGGCGAGCGGCAGCCCGGCGACGGAGCACTGGTGCAGCAGGCCCCAGGACAGGGACTTGAGCTGTCCGCGGATCTGGTTGCGGCCGAGCCAGAGCAGGAAGCGTGGGCCTGACCGGACATCGGGATCGCCAGGATCCGAGTAGGGAAGATCGCGAATGTGCATGACGTCCCATGGTTCTGAAGATCGGTTCTTGTTCGGTGACTGACTCAAACCGTGCAAGGTTCACCCGGGGGCCCCGGTCGAAGCAAAGGGTTTTCTCCACGGAATGCGTATTTCGCGCCAAGGTCACCGAGCGGGCCGTGGGAGGTCGCACTGCGGGGCCCGGCCGCACAGGCCGGGCCCCGCAGCGTCGCGCCGGTCGTCAGGCCTTCGCGGGCTTCGCCGAGTCCATGCCGGGGCGGGCGTTCTTCCACTCACCGCGGGTGAAGTCCGGGATCTGCTGCGGCGCGCCCTTCGCCTTGATGGAGAGGTGGCTGAGCGGTACCGGGGATGTCCAGGTCGCCGCGTCGTACACATCGAAGTCGGGAACGAGCCCCAGACGCATGCACTGCATCAGCCGGAACACCAGCATGTAGTCCATTCCGCCGTGCCCGCCGGGCGGGTTGGCGTGTTCCTTCCACAGCCAGTGGTCCCATTCGGCGTACGCGCCGAAGTCGCCCCAGGCGTCGTTGGTGTGGTCGGGCTCGATATAGATGCGGGCCGGATAGTCCTCGAAGAGCCCCTTCGTGCCGCCGAGACTGTTGATCCGCGAGTACGGATGCGGTGTGGACACGTCGTGCTCCAGCCGGATCACCCGTCCCTTGGCGGTCTGGACGAGACTGATCGTGCGGTCGCTCTCGATATAGGTCTCCTTCCAGCTCGGGTCACCTGCCGGCATGTGCTTCTTCCGGTACTCGGCGAGCCCCAGGGACGGCGAACCGACGCTGGTGATGCTCACCGCACGGTCCCCGCGGTTGAGATCCATGTAGTTGGCGACCGGACCGAACCCGTGGTTGGGGTAGAGGTCGCCGCGCAGCCGGGTGTGCCACAGCCGGCGCCATGGACCCTCGTAGTAGTCCGGATCGAACATCAGGCCGCGCAGATCGTGGTTGTACGCGCCCGCGCCGTGCAGCAGGTCGCCGAAGAGACCGGCGTGCGCCATGCGGAGCACCCGCATCTCGTTCCGCCCGTAGCAGCAGTTCTCCAACTGCATGCAGTGCCGTCTGGTGCGCTCGGAGAGATTGACCAGCTCCCAGAGCTGATCGAGCTGGAGAGCGATCGGACACTCCACCCCGACATGCTTGCCGTGGAGCATGGCGGTCTTGGCCATCTCGAAGTGCAAGTCCCAGGGAGTCGCCACATAGACGAAGTCGATGTCCCCACGCTTGCAGAGATTCTCGTAGTCGTCCTCGCCGTTGGTGTAGACGGCGGGAGCCGGCTGACCGGCGGCGGTCACCTTCGCGGCGGCCCGCTGGGCTTTCTCCTTGACCGGGTCGCACACGGCGACGACCTGCACTCCGGGGACGGCGAGATAGAGATCGATCATGCTGCCGCCGCGGTTGCCGAGGCCGACCAGGCCGACCCGGATGGTGGAACGCCCTTCGAACGGCACTCCCACCATGGTGGCGCCCTGGCGCTGCGGCGAGGCCGTCTGCGCCTGTGCACCGGCGGCGGAATCGGAGCCGAGGGGGGTGGCGGCGGATGCGGTGCCGCTGCCGAGACCGCCCAGTCCGAGCCCGGCACCGGCCACGCCGGCGGCGGTCGTCCACAGGACCGAACGACGGCTCATCGAGTCGTCGTCACCGTCCTCCGTACCGTGGTTCTGCTGTGCTGCGTCGTTCATCGATCCTCCAGGAGGGGGGTCTGACGTGCGCGGCTGTTGCACTGAACCTCGGTCACGACCTTCATAGTTGAGACTGCTGATACGCAAGGGGAGGGGTTGGACTCTCGAAACCGAATCCATGGACTTTCGTGCGAGGCCCACGGGTGTGCAGGAGAACGCCGACCGCCGGGCGGCCCGGCGGATGCGGCCGGTCCCGGAGGTCGGTTGCGTACGCGGTCGTGCGAGAGACGGGTCAGGGGCGCGTCGCCCGCTCCAGTTCCATCAGGACGGAGTGGTACGCGCGCCCCGTGGCCCGGTCCATGCCGATCTCGCACATCCGGTTCGCGGACAGATAGGCGTCGTACTCACGGGAGTTGACCTCGGCCGCCTCCTTCGCCGTGGCCGACGCGGTCAGTTCCTTGTGCAGCATTCCGCGGTCGCCCGCGAACGCGCAGCACCCGGCGTCGTCCGGTACGACGACCTCCTCCGCACACGCCTCGGCGACTGTACGCAACTGCTCCACGTCGCCGAGATGCTGCATGGAGCACGTCGGGTGAAGCACCGCCGAGCCGGTCTTCCGCAGGATCGTCAGTTTCGGCAGCAGCTCGTCGGCCGCCCAGACGAGGGAGTCGACGACCGTCAGCTCCCGGTGCAACTCCCGGTTGTCCTCGGTGAGATAGGGCACGACCTCATGGGCGATGCCCAGCGTGCACGACGAGGCGTCGACGACCAGGGGCAGCTTTCCACCGGCTGTCCAGCCCCAGGCGGCCTCCACGATGCGGTTGGCCATCACGACGTTGCCCTCGTCGTAGCCCTTGGAGTGCCAGATCGTCGAGCAGCAGGTCCCCGCGACGTCCTCCGGGATCCACACCGGCTTTCCGGTACGGGCCGAGACGGCGACGACGGCCTGCGGCAGCGACGGGCCACGGTGGCCTTCCGGACCGCCGAAGATCCGGTTCACGCACGCCGGATAGTAGACGGCGCTCGCCCCGACCCGCGAGGTGCGGGGCAGCTTGCGGGGCGCCGCGCCGGGGATCTCGGGGAGCCACTCGGGCACCAGATCGGGGCGTACGGCCTTGCGGGCGAGCCCCGTGACGGTTTCCAGCAGCCGGTCGCCGATGGTGTCGGCCGCCGCGACCGCGAGCCGCGCCGAGGCCTCCACCGCCTTGAAGTTCCTCGCGGTGAGTGCCGCGATCCGTTCCTCGCGCGGTGAGTGCCGCTGGTGGCGGAAGTCCTTCATCATGGCGCCGGTGTCGATGCCGACCGGGCAGGCGAGTTTGCAGGTGGAGTCACCGGCGCAGGTGTCGACGGCCTCGTACCCGTACGCGTCGAGGAGCCCGGTCTCCACCGGCGAACCGCCGGGCTGGCGCATCATCTCCCGTCGCAGCACGATCCGTTGACGCGGGCTGGTGGTGAGGCCGTGACTGGGACAGGTCGGTTCGCAGAACCCGCACTCGATGCACGGGTCGGCGATCAGCTCGACCTCGGGAATGGTCTTCAGCCCGCGCAGATGGGCCTTCGGGTCGCGGTCGAGGACGATCCGCGGCGCGAGCACCCCGTCGGGGTCGATGACCTGCTTCGTACGCCACATCAGCTCGGTCGCCTTCGGGCCCCACTCCAGCTCCAGGAAGGGCGCGATATTGCGACCGGTGGCGTGCTCCGCCTTGAGCGAGCCGTCGAAGCGCTCCACCGTCAGCCGGCAGAAGTCGTCCATGAACGCGGCGTACCGGTCGACATCGGACGGCTTCGCCGCGTCGAACGCGAGCAGGAAGTGCAGATTGCCGTGCGCGGCATGGCCCGCGACGGCGGCGTCGAAACCGTGCTCCGCCTGGAGCCGGAGGAGGGCTTCGCAGGCGTCGGCGAGCAGCGACGGCGGGACCGCGAAGTCCTCCGTGATCAGAGTCGTACCGGACGGGCGGGAGCCGCCGACCGCGGTGACGAACGCCTTCCGGGCCTTCCAGTAACCCGAGATGACCCTGGCCTCGCGGGTGAACTCATTGGTCACCGAGGCGACCGGCGCGACAAGGTCCAGTCCCTCGACGACCGCGGCCGCCGCCCGCTCGTACGCCTCCTGTCCCGGCTCGTCCGGAGCCCGGAACTCCACCAGCAGCGCCGCGGTCTCCTTCGGCAGCTCGGCCCAGTCCGCGGGCACGCCCTGGACGCTCACCGACGCCCGCAGCGTGTTGCCGTCCATCAGCTCGACGGCGATCGCCCCCGCCTCGTTGAAACGGGGCACGGCAGCGGCGGCGGCGGTCAGCGAGGGGAAGAAGAGCAGGGCGCTGGAGACCTTCCGGTCCAGCGGCAGCGTGTCGAAGACGACCTCGGAGATGAAACCGAAGGTGCCCTCCGAGCCGACCATCAGTCCGCGCAGGATCTGCACGGGGGTCGAGCCGTCCAGGAACGCGTCGAGCCGGTAGCCGTTGGTGTTCTTGATCTCGTACTTGGCGCGGATCCGGGCGGTCAGTTCCGCGTCCGCCTCGATCTCCGCCTTCAGGGCGAGCAGCCCCTCGCACAGCTGTGGTTCGGCGTGGGCGAGCAGTTCGTCCGCCGCCGGATCGGCCGTGTCGACGACCGTGCCGCTCGGCAGCACGAAGGTGAGCGAGGCGACGGTGCGGTACGAATTGCGGGTGGTGCCCGCGGTCATTCCGGAGGCGTTGTTGGCGACGACCCCGCCGATCGTGCACGCGATGGCGCTGGCCGGGTCGGGGCCCAGCAGCCTTCCGAACCGGGCGAGGGTGGCATTGGCGCGCATGACCGTGGTCCCGGGGCGGATCCGGGCCCGCGTACCGTCGTCCAGCACCTCGATGCCCGCCCAGTGGTGGCGGACGTCGACAAGAATGTCCTCGCCCTGCGCCTGGCCGTTCAGGCTGGTGCCCGCGGCCCGGAAGACGACTTCGCGGCCCTTGCCGTGCGCGTACGACAGGATCGCCGAGATGTCGTCGATGTTCTCCGGGACGACGACGACCTGCGGGACGAACCGGTAGGGGCTGGCGTCGGAGGCGTATTTCACCAGGTCGGAGACGGTCCACAACACCTTCTCCGGCCCGAGCAGCGCGGTCAGTTCACCGCGCAGCGGCTCGGGTGTGCCCGTGGCCCGCACGTCGGGGACCCGGTCGGGGGACGGGGTGCGTGCCGCACCCGGGCGAAGGGCTTCCGGCTTCGGCTCCAACAGCGGCATGGCGATGGTCCCCTCGGTGGGTCGGTGCGGTCCTCCCACCTTTCTACCAGCGAGGATTCCCACCGCTCACGATCGGTGCAAGGCCTCGAGGCCGGCTTGCGTACAGGCCCGGCACGGGGTTGCGCCGACTCACCCCGGCACCCGGTACATCCGAAGGGGGAGCCTCAGCAGCGACGCTCCGGCATTCCCGCGACCAGAGCGGACAGCAGCCCGCCCAGCACCTCGCGCTGATCGGCGGTCAATGGAGCCAGGATCTCCTCGGCGGCCGCCCTGCGCGCGTCGCGCAGCGAGCGCAGCGTGGCACGGCCCTCGTCGGTGATCTCGATCCGGACCACCCGGCGGCTGTCCGGATCCGGGGCGCGGCGCACCCGGCCGCTCGCCTCCAACGCGTCGACCAGGCTGGTCACGGCACGCGGCACGACATCCAGGCGCTGTGCGAGATCCGCCATCCGGGGCGGCCCGTCGTAGTGGGCGACCGTGCGCAGCAGCCGGAACTGGGCCGGCGTGATGCCGATCGGCTCCAGCTGGCGGCTCTGGATGCGCTGGAGCCGACGGGTGAGCCGCAGCAGTTGCTCGGCCAGCAGGCCGTCGGAGTCGGGGGAGTCCATGGGGGAACAATATCAGGACGACGTTCATTGTGAGTATAGGTAACAATGAGCTATGCTCGCAAAGGTCGGACTGCCGCATGCGGCAGTCTCCCTCCGTCACGTCTGCCGAAGGAGCCCATGAAACCCGACGAACCCACGTGGACACCCCCGCCCGGGGACGGTGCGCGGCCGCCCGCCGAGCTGCGCCGCATCCTCCGCCTCTTCCATCCGTACCGCGGTCGGCTCGCGCTGGTCGGACTGCTCGTCGGCGCCTCGTCGCTGGTGTCGGTCGCCTCGCCGTTCCTGCTCCGCGAGATCCTCGACACGGCCATTCCCCAGGGGCGGACGGGACTGCTCTCGCTGCTCGCCCTCGGCATGATTCTCACCGCCGTGATGAACAGCGTCTTCGGCGTCCTGCAGACCCTGATATCCACCACCGTCGGCCAGCGGGTCATGCATGACCTGCGCACATCGGTCTACGCCCAGCTGCAGCGGATGCCGCTCGCCTTCTTCACGAAGACCCGTACCGGCGAGGTGCAGTCCCGTATCGCCAATGACATCGGCGGCATGCAGGCCACCGTCACCTCCACCGCCACCTCGCTGGTTTCCAACCTCACGGCGGTCATCGCCACCGTCGTCGCCATGCTGGCGCTCGACTGGCGGCTCACTCTCGTCTCGCTCCTCCTGCTGCCGGTCTTCGTCTGGATCAGCCGCCGGGTCGGCCGCGAGCGCAAGAAGATCACCACCCAGCGCCAGAAGCAGATGGCTGCCATGGCGGCCACGGTCACCGAGTCCCTCTCCGTGAGCGGCATCCTGCTCGGCCGGACGATGGGCCGCGCGGACTCCCTCACCCGGGGCTTCGCCGACGAGTCCGAGCGCCTGGTCGACCTCGAAGTGCGCTCCAGCATGGCCGGGCGGTGGCGGATGTCGACGATCGGCATCGTCATGGCCGCCATGCCCGCCGTCATCTACTGGGCCGCGGGACTCGCCCTGCAGTCCGGGGGACCCGCTGTCTCCATCGGCACGCTCGTCGCCTTCGTCTCGCTCCAGCAGGGTCTCTTCCGGCCTGCCGTGAGCCTGCTCTCCACCGGGGTGCAGATGCAGACGTCCCTCGCACTCTTCCAGCGGATCTTCGAGTACCTCGACCTCAAGGTGGACATCACCGAGTCCGAGGAGCCCGTCCGGCTGGAGAAGGTCCGCGGCGAGATCCGCTTCGAGGACGTGGACTTCAGTTACGACGAGAAGAGCGGTCCGACCCTCAGCGGCGTCGATGTCACCGTGCCGGCCGGAGGCAGCCTCGCCGTTGTCGGACCGACCGGTTCCGGCAAGTCCACGCTCAGCTACCTGGTGCCACGGCTGTACGACGTCACCGGGGGCCGGGTCACGCTCGACGGCGTCGACGTACGCGAACTGGACTTCGACACGCTCGCCCGGGCCGTCGGTGTGGTCTCCCAGGAGACGTACCTCTTCCATGCCTCCGTCGCCGAGAACCTGCGCTTCGCCAAGCCGGACGCGACGGACGCCGAGATCGAGGCGGCCGCCCGCGCGGCACAGATCCACGACCACATCGCCTCGCTGCCCGACGGCTACGACACGCTGGTCGGCGAGCGCGGCTACCGCTTCTCCGGCGGCGAGAAACAGCGACTGGCCATCGCCCGCACCATCCTGCGCGACCCGCCCGTCCTGATCCTCGACGAGGCGACCAGCGCCCTCGACACCCGTACCGAATTCGCCGTACAGGAGGCGATCGACGCACTGTCTGCCGGGCGCACCACGATCACCATCGCTCATCGCCTCTCCACCGTTCGCGACGCGGACCAGATCGTCGTCCTCGACGGTGGCCGGACCGCCGAGCGCGGCAGCCACGAGGAGCTGCTCCAGCAGGACGGCCGCTATGCCGCGCTTGTCCGCCGGGACACCCAACTCGACCCCGTGACAAGCTGATCGGGGCGCGGAGAAGTGAGCACCGGGGGTGTGGGGCCGGTTCTCCGTACGGCATGATCGCCGCCTATGAGAGCTCTGCTCGGGGTGGAACTCCCCGGATTCCGGCCCATGGACCACGACACATGGGGGAACGACGACGGCGATGTGCTGTCGGTGCATTTCTTCGGACTGCCGCCGGACCTGCCGGCGGGTCTCGACGACGGCCCCATGCTGCGGGAGTCGCTCACCCACTACACCGCGCAGGCGGGCGGCGGCCTGATCGAGGCGTCGGTGAAGCGTCTGGGCGAGCTGCCCGCACTGCGTCAGATACTCAAGCTGCCTCTGCCGGGGCAGCAGCACGGACAGGCGTTCATCGGAAGCTTCACCGTGCCGCGTGCCGGGTGCAGCACGGTGGTGAAGGTCCAGGCGGCCGAGCATGGCATGACAGGGATGCGGGAAGCGGTGGTGCTGGCGAAGGTGGGCCATGAACACTACTTCCGGCCCCACCCCTACGCTCCTGACGTCCAGGGCGGGCTGCCGTTCCACGCGGCGGACCACGAGCGGTGGGACGCCGAGTTCCCCGACCATCCCCTGACCCGGGTCCGCCGTACCCTCGCCGTGCTCGCGGAGGCGGTCACCGTGGTACCCGAGTTCGCCGCCCTCCCCGAGTTCACCGGGCCGGGGAGCCGAGGCTGAGACCGCACACGCGACGGCGCCGCCGCCCCCGTGGGACGGGGAGCGACGGCGCCGGGGCGGAGCAGAGGTCAGGCGAGCCAACCCGCGAAGTGGACGAGGCCGGCAAGCAGGTTGGTCAGGACGTTCATCAGGTATTTCTCCTCGTACATGGTGCATCTCTGGGACAGCGCAGTCGCGGTCTGCAGCCCGTTGCTTGCGCCCTGTAATCGTCAGCTGTCGCAGGTGAGTTGAGCAACGATCGGCCAAACGATCACGCGTTCCAGCGAACATCCGATCCCCTGTTCGCGTGTTCTGTCCTCGCGGTGTGGAGCCGTGTCGTCCGTCCGAGCCGCCTACGGCCCGGGATAGCGTGCCCGCATGGCGAACGAGTCCTCGACCACCCGTCCCCACCGCAGACTTCGCCCCACCCGTCGCGGCCGCCTTGTGCTGTTCCTCGGCATCGTCCTCGTCCTCGGTGTCGCCGCAGCCGTCCTCGTGCCGCTGCTGACCAGGGAAGCGAAAGTCGGCCCGGAGCGCACTCTCGTCATCCCGGAAGGATGGCGGGCCTCCCAGGTGTACGCGGCAGTCGACAAGGCGCTCGATGTGGCACCCGGCACGGCAGAGAAGGCCGTCGGAGCGGCGGAGCTCGCACTGCCGCCCGAGGCGAAGGGCAACCCCGAGGGCTACCTCTTCCCGGCGACGTACCCGCTCGCCTCCGGCGCCACCCCGGCAGGCCTGCTGACCTACATGGTCGACACGGCAGGGCGGCGATTCGGTGGGGACCACATCGCCGCAGGGGCCCGTCGCAACAACGTCTCCGTCCACCGGACCGTGACGATCGCCAGCATGGTGCAGGCCGAGGCGGACACCACGGACGACATGGCCAAGGTCGCCCGCGTCATCTACAACCGGCTGGCCAGGGACATGCCGCTCCAGATGGACTCGACGCTCAACTACGCACTGAACCGCAGCACCTTGGACACCACCATCGGCGACACCAGGATCGACAGCCCGTACAACAGCTACGAGCGCAAAGGGCTGCCGCCCACCCCCATCGGCAACCCGGGGGAGCAGGCGATGGAAGCGGCGATCACGCCGACGCCGGGCCCCTGGCTGTACTTCGTGACGGTCGCACCCGGGGACACCCGGTTCACCGACAGCTATGCCGAGCAGCAGAAGAACGTCGAGGAGTTCAACCGCAACCGGCAGGCCGCGAGCGGCAGTTGAAGGGCGAAGTCACACCAGAGCGGCAGTGTGCTCGCCCCCGCGGTCGACGGCGTCGTCCTCATCGGCCTTCAGCAGCTGCCTGATGGCACGCACCGCCGCCCGCCCCGCCCGATTGGCGCCGATGGTGCTCGCCGACGGCCCGTACCCGACCAGATGGATCCGCGGATCCCGTACGGCCTGCGTGCCTTCGACCTGGATGCCGCCGCCGGGCTCGCGCAGCCGCAACGGCGCAAGATGGTCGATGGCGGCGCGGAACCCGGTCGCCCAGAGGATCACATCGGCGTCCACCGTCCGCCCGTCGTCCCAGGCCACCCCGGTCGGAGTGATCCGGTCGAACATCGGCAGCCTGTCGAGTACCCCCTCCTCCCGGGCCCGCCGCACGGCGTCGGTGACCGGCAGCCCGGTCACGCTCACCACGCTCTGCGGCGGCAGCCCCCGCCGTACGCGCTCCTCCACCATGGCGACGGCGGCCCGCCCCTGGTCCTCGCCGAACGGCCCCTCCCGGAAGACCGGAGGCCGACGCGTCACCCAGAAGGTGTCCGCCGCGACCTCGGCGAGTTCGATCAGATGCTGCGTGCCGGAGGCGCCGCCACCGACCACGACCACTCGCTGTCCGGCGAACTCCTGGGGACCCGGATAGTTCGCGGTGTGCAGCTGACGCCCCCGGAAGGTCTCCTGGCCCGGGTAGCGCGGCCAGAACGGCCGGTCCCAGGTGCCGGTGGCGTTGATCAGGGCGCGCGTGGCATACGCACCCTCGGAGGTCTCGACGAGCAACCTCCCGCCGTCGCCATCGCGCACCGCACTCACGTCCACGGGCCGGTGGACCCTCAGGTCGAAGGTGTGCTCGTACGTGTCGAAGTACGCGCCGATCACTTCGGACGACGGGCGGCTGTCGTCGGCGCCGGACAGTTCCATGCCGGGCAGCGCATGCATGCCGTGGACCTTGCCGTACGTCAGTGAGGGCCACCGGAACTGCCAGGCGCCGCCCGGACGGGGCGCGTGGTCGAGCACGACGAAGTCGCGGTCGGGCTCCAGACCTGCGCGGCGCAGATGATAGGCGCCGGACAGACCAGCCTGTCCGGCGCCGATGACGACCACGTCCACTTCGCGTGCTGCCACGACCCCAAAGTTGTTCACGCTTCTACCAACGACTTCGGGCTCAGGGATCTTCCCGGTCAGCGGCCCCCGGCGATCAGCAGCGGCGCCCCGCCCGGAGCGGACGCCGGGCGGCCGTTCGCGGCAGGAACCCCCAGCAGCGGCGATGCCGGAACGGTCGACAGCAGACCGCGCGCCGCCAGCTCCGGTGTCACACCCTCGCCGAACCAGTACGCCTCCTCCAGATGCGGGTAGCCGGAGAGCACGAAGTGGTCCACGCCCAGCCCGTGATACTCCTCGATCCGGTCCGCGACATCCGCATGGCTGCCGACCAGCGCCGTGCCCGCGCCGCCCCGCACCAGACCGACGCCCGCCCACAGGTTGGGCGCGATCTCCAGCCGGTCGCGCGAGCCGCCGTGCAGGGCCAGCATCCGCTGCTGCCCCACCGACTCGCTCCGCCCCAGTGCCTGCTGCGCCGCGGCGATCGTCTCGGGATCGAGATCGCCCAGCAGCCGGTCCGCGGTCGCCCACGCATCCTTCGCCGAGTCGCGCGAGATGGTGTGCAGCCGTATCCCGAACCGGACCGTACGGCCCTGTTCCTCCGCGAGCCCGCGGATCCAGTCGATCTTCTCCTTCACGGCGGCCGGCGGCTCGCCCCAGGTCAGATAGACATCGGCGTGCGCGGCGGCCACGGGCCCGGCTGCCGCCGATGATCCGCCGAAGAAGATCTCCGGCAGCGGTTCCGGCGGCAGCGCCGTCAGGCCGCCCTCCACCTGGTAGTGCTCACCGTCGAAGTCGTACGGCTGCCCGCTCCACGCGCCCCGCACCACCGAAAGGAACTCAGCGGTCCGTGCATAGCGCCGGTCGTGATCCAGATGGTCGCCGAACCGCCGCTGCTCGGTGGAGTCGCCGCCCGTCACCACATTGAGCAGCAGCCGCCCCCGGGTGATCCGCTGATATGTCGCGGCCATCTGTGCGGCCAGTACCGGCGAGATCACCCCCGGCCGGAACGCCACCAGGAACTTCAGCCGCTCGGTGTGCTGCGCCAGCGCCACCGTCGTCAGCCAGGCGTCCTCGCACCACGTACCCGTCGGCGTCAGCACCGCCTCGAAGCCGAGCTGTTCGGCTGCCTTGGCGATCTGCGCCAGATACTCGATGTCCGGCGCCCGCACCCCGCTCACCGGCGTGTCGCGGTCCCGCTCGATCCCGCCGTCGGTGTACGCGTGCCGGTCGACGAGCGTGCGGCCGTCACCGCCCGTGGGCAGGAACCAGTGCAGATGAACAGTCATGACGAGGCCTTTCCGTACGAGCGGGGGCTGCCGAGGACGCGGGCAGATCGCGGTTGAACCTGGTGTCGACGAAGTCCTTGAAGGCGAAGCGGCGCGGAATGTGCTTCGGATCGGCGAACGTGTCGGCGATCTCCAGCTCCGACGCGATGGCCGCCGGACAGCGCGTCGAGCGCACCGAACGGCTCGTCGAGCAGCAGCCGATCGGGTTCGCGCACCGGGGGCCGAGCCGGCGAAGCCCGCTCCGCCTCACCACCGGAGAGCTTCTCGGGCCACGCCCCGGCCCGCTCACCGAGCCCGACCTCTTCCAACGCCCGTTCGGCCACCGCCCGTTCGGGCTTGCCCGGCAACCCGAGCAGTACATTGCGCCAGACCCGTTTCCACGGCATCAGTAGAGGCGCCTGGAAGGCAACAGCCCGCCGTCTGGGCACCAGTACTGTGCCTGTGAGTTGCTCGTCCACGCCCCGGATACCGGCGCGTGAGCCGAGGGCGGACGTCGGCACGACGGGCTCGAGTTCGGCTTCCCGGTATGAATCGGCTGTATTGATTTCCTCTGATCCAGCCGGCGGGGTGAGGGCATGGTCAAGGGGCATGAAAGCTCCACGAGCAGTCCACGGACGGGGAGAAGACACGGCTCGACAGCCCTGCACCCGGACGGCGGACCCGTTACGGCACGGGAGCTACGACAGGGGAAGGGCGCGGCGGCGTCCGACGAGGCGCCTTACGGCAACAGAGCGGTGTACAAGTCAGGTGCGGGACAGAGGAACCCTCGGTCACCTGCGGAATACGTGCTGAAGGAACGTCAGCAGCCGTGACAACACACGGCAGAAGCCACCCGCAGCAGGTCGATGTGACCGCGCGAAGTGAGCAGAGCTGAACGGGACATGTCGCCGAACGTAGCGACGTAACCCGGAACCGGTCAACGCTGTCTCGGCACGTGGATGCGCCATCTCGTGTCGCGAGGGAGAAGATGGGGGGCATGCCTGATGCCTTCATCACCAGCGTTCTGCACATCACGACCGGTGCCGCCGAGACGGTCACCGATCTGACGGACGACTGCGTACGGTTCCTCACCCGCGCCGCCGTCGGCCGGGACGGCCTGCTCAACATTTTCGTGCCCCATGCCACCGCCGGAATCGCCATCCTGGAAACCGGGGCGGGCAGCGACGACGACCTCCTTGCCACCCTTCACACACTGCTACCCGCGGACAACCGCTACCAGCACCGCCACGGCAGCCCCGGCCACGGTCGCGACCACGTCCTGCCGGCCTTCATCGCACCGCACGCCACATTGCCGGTGATCGGCGGACGGCTGGAACTGGGTACATGGCAGTCGGTGTGCCTGGTCGACACGAACATCTCCAACACCGACCGTCAGGTTCGTCTGAGCTTCCTCGGCTGACCAAGATCGTTCCCGAGGGTCGTGCCGCCAATTCTCTGGAGCACGACAGGGCTCATGGCGGCCTTCCGAGTAGGAGTTGAGGAGTGTGGCTCTGGCGGCGGTCAGAGGGATGAGGGCGCCTGGAGCGGCCGACTGTAGTCGGCTCCGTGTCTCGCGTCCGTCAGCTGCCCGTGAGTAGGCGCTCGCGCTCGGCCGCCACGATCTCCCGTGCCAGCTCAGCGTCCGTGATATCGAACGCTTCCGGGGCGCTGTCGGCGGTTTCGGAGACGCGGGCAAACTCCGCGAAGAGCTGGTTCTTGCGCGCCAGGATCTCAATGATGCGCTGGTCGACGCCTTCCTCGGAGAGCAGGCGGTGTACTTGTACCGACTCCAGCTGCCCCATCCTGTGGGAGCGGCCGATGGCTTGCCATTCGGTCGTCGGCTTGAGCTGGGGCTCGCAGATCACGACGACCGATGCCGACTGAATGTTCAGACCGACGCCGCCTGCCACGATCTGCGCGATGAGGACTGCCCCGTGACGGGCTTGGGAGAACTCGTCAACCATGCTCTGTCGCTGCGCGGCGGGAACGGAGCCGGTAAGGGGCCCGAACACCTTTCCCGGAAGGACCGACGCCACTTCGTCGAGGACGTCACGGAAGTACGAGAAGACCAGCACCTTACGCTCGTTGTCCTCTGCCTCCTGGACGATGTCGATGAGGCGCTGCATCTTCTCGGACTTGGCGCCGGCGCGTAGCGCGGCCTGGCGCATGGCCATGAAGTTGCCTTCGATGACAGCCGCTCGGTAGTGCTGCTCGTCGGCGTTGGACATCGGCATCCACTCGTCGACGTCGAACCGCTCCGGGAGCTCGGTGAGGACGTCTTCCTGATTGCGCCGAAGGTAGGCCGGTGCCACTTGCTTCCGGAACTGGCGAGGAGCGATTTCCGAGGCACTGATCGACAGGTCTGGCCGGAGATAGCCGACGAGATTGCGGAATTCCTCGATCCGGTTCTCTAGCGGGGTGCCGGTCAGGAGGATCGCCCGTTCCGAGCGCTCGATCAGGGCCGTGGAGCGCCGGGTTCGCTGGGCGCCCGGATTCTTGATGTAGTGCGCTTCGTCGAACACCAGGCATGCAGGCCGGGCGCGTTCGGGGATCCGGCCTTCCAGCCAACCGAGGATGTCGTAGGTGGTGACCGCGACTCCACCGTTGCGGATCCAGGACTTCAGGGCATCGTCGCGACCGGGCCCGTGCAGGCGATACGCGCGCAGATCGGACTTGGTCTGGACTTCGCGCACCCAGTTGGTCACGACAGCGGCTGGGCACACGACCAGGAAGTGGGAGGAGCCCTTGGCGCGCAAGTGGGCGAATACGGCGAGTGATTCGACCGTCTTTCCCAGCCCCATCTCGTCGCCGATAATGACCTTCCGTTGCACGATCGCGAAGCGGGCACCGAATGCCTGGTACCCACGCAGGGACGCTTTCAGATGGGTGGTGTCGAGCTTGAGTTCCCTGACCGCCTCGACGATTTCGGTCGGTAGGTCGCCTTGGCTCTTCTCGGCGTCGTCGGCCAGGAATCCGAGCTCCGCGAGCATCGCGTAGTAGTCGGCCGGGCGGGCGATGAAATCCTCCCAGGGATCACCCCCTGCGGCGGTGTCCCCGCCCTTGAGTAGCGCCCCGCGGTGCTCGACGGCCGCCAGCGCGGTACGCAACTCGGCGACGGTCCGGGCCTCGGGGACGACAACCACGTGGGAGGTCTTGGAATCAAGGCTTTGGAGGAGCGGCCGAACCGCGTCGGCGGCAGCGAGGTCCGCTGTCGCGCTGCGGATCGAGCGTGCCGCGTCCCAAGCACGCATCGTCTTGAGGAGCTGCGTGGTGGCGCGGGATCGGTTCTTGATGTCGATCCGGACCGGCATCTCGTCCAGCGTGGTCTGCCAGATGGTCCGCGCGGCGCCGACCATCCGGTTGCCCGTCGTCTCACCGACTCCGGGGAGGGATCGGATCCGTGATTTCTGGTCGAGGACCTGCTGCACGTTCCTGATTCCGGCATCGATGAGCGCCGTGATGCGCAGTTGGCCGCTGGTTGCGTCTTTGAGCCGCTCGACGGGCATCTCGGCGACCAGCTTGCGAGTCTCGTCCTGTCGGACGGCATTGCCGGCGGCATTGACTGCCGTTCTGAACTGGTCCTCGCGCTGCAGGGCCTGATCGATCGCGCTGACCGCGGTCTTGGCGACGTCCAGTTCATGCCGCCCGACGAGCTCGGCCCGGTCGCCGAGGCGCTGGGCGAAGCCGACCGTGTCATCGAGGATGGTCGAGGGCCCGATTGCGGGGAGCGTCTTCCCGTCCCATGCTGCCAGGCTTTCCAACTCGCTGACGAGTGGGGTGCTCGCAGCCCACTCGTGGAGGGATATCAGGTATGCCGCAGCTTGCCCTGCTTCGCCCTTGCGGCTCTTGCCCGAAAATATCCGGCGGGCACCGAACAGTGGCCGGACGGCCGTCAGCGCCCGGCCGGCGTCGTTTGTCAACTGGTGGATGCCGTGCTGGGCATTCGCCGTGCACGCCGGAAGAGCGTGACGGCGTGCCAGGGAGATCATCAGATCGACATCGGACGGCGAGACCAGCAGTACGCGCCATGCGGTGGTGGCGCCGGTCCCGAGAGAAGTCACTCGGCCGAAGAACTGCCTGGCCGCATCTTCCGCCGCTGCCTCGACGGGCTCACGTTCCTTGACGATTCTCGCCGCGAGTTTGCGCCACCCGCTGACTTCCTCCACCACACCACGAAGGTGCTGACGTTCTTCTCGCTCCATTGCCCCCGCCGACTCGCATGACCTCTGCGAAGATTAGCGACCCCGGTTGACGAAGTCGACGGGACCGCAAAATCGCCGGAACGTCCGAGTAGCGTTCGCAGGCTGCCAACCAGGAGGTTCTGTACGTGCTGCTCGAGGAGCTCAAGCCGGGTTTGCGCATCGAGGGACTCATACCGGCGGAGATCGTCACGGTCATCGCCGCCCAGTGGCACGGTGCGAACGCACTCGAGCTGACCTACAAGACCGCCGCGGGCGGCCTCGACCAGCGGGTCGTCTTCCGAAAAGACGAGGACAAGCTGAGCGTCGCCCGCAGCGGCAGCCGCGCCTTCGATGCGAACGCAAGCGACTTCAAGCTGGTCGCCGAGGCTCAGCGGATCTCGCTGGCCGGCCTGTTCGACCCGATGCTTGCCGTGGCGACCAGCGACGTTCAGCCGCTCCCGCACCAGATCCGCGCCGTGTACGGCGAGCTCATGCCCCGTATGCCGCTGCGCTTCCTGATCGCCGACGATCCGGGCGCAGGAAAGACCATCATGGCTGGGCTCTACATCAAGGAGCTCCTGCTGCGCGATGACGTCAAGCGGTGCCTCATCGTGGCCCCAGGAGGCCTGGTCGATCAGTGGCAGGACGAGCTCTTCTTCAAGTTCGGTCTCCGTTTCGACCTGCTCACGAACCAGCTCATCGACTCCCAGCTCAATCTCAACGTCTTCGAGACCAACCCGCTTCTGATCGCCCGCATGGACCAGCTCTCTCGTAACGAGCACCTGAAGGTGCAGCTTCAGGAGACGGAGTGGGACCTGATCGTCGTTGACGAGGCGCACCGCATGGGTGCCCACTACTTCGGCGGCAAGGTGGAGAAGACCAAGCGGTTCCAGCTCGGCGAGATGCTTGGCGAGATCACTCGTCACCTGCTCCTGATGACAGCGACCCCGCACTCGGGCAAGGAGGAGGACTTCCAGCTCTTCCTCACCCTGCTGGACCGTGACCGGTTCGAGGGCAGGCAGGAGAGGAGCGCCGACGTCAGCGGGATCATGCGGCGCATGATCAAGGAAGACCTGCTCACCTTCGAGGGCAGGAAGCTCTTCCCCGAGCGCATCGCGGAGACCGTCCCCTACGAGCTCACGGAACTCGAGTACGACCTTTACGAGGACGTCACGCACTATGTCCGCGAGGGGATGAACCGCGCTGATCGCGTCGGTGGAAAGCGCAAGAACACTGTCGGTTTTGCGCTTACCGTTCTGCAGCGACGCCTGGCCTCCAGTCCCGAGGCGATCTACAAGAGCCTCGTGCGGCGTACCGAGCGCCTGGAGCGCAAGAAGCAGGAGATCCTCAACGGCACCTGGCGCGAGAGCATGCCCACCATCGACCTCGCCGACTTCGACAATGACGACTTCAATGCCGAAGAGATCGAGGAGACCGAGGACGAACTGCTCGATGCCGCGACGGCGGCGCAGACGGTCGAGGAGCTCAACGTCGAGCTCACCGAGCTGAGGGCCCTGGTGAAGACGGCGCAGCGGGTCCGGGAGGCAGGCACGGACCGCAAGTGGACCGAGCTGTCCGCCCTCCTTCGAGACCACGCGCTGGTGACAGACGCCAATGGCCGGCCTCGGAAGCTCATCATCTTCACCGAGCACCGCGACACCCTCCAGTATCTGCAGCACAAGGTCGGGTCGCTTCTGGGCAAGTCCGATGCAGTCAAGGCCATTCACGGCGGCGTACGCCGGGTCGAGCGGCGGCAGATCACCGAGGAGTTCACCAAGAACCGCGACGTTCAGATTCTGCTGGCCACCGACGCCGCCGGCGAGGGACTCAACCTGCAGGCCGCACACCTGATGGTCAACTACGACCTGCCCTGGAACCCCAACCGCATCGAGCAGCGCTTCGGCCGCATCCACCGCATCGGCCAGGAGGAGGTCTGCCGGCTCTGGAACCTCGTCGCCTCCAACACCCGCGAGGGCGAGGTCTTCACGCGTCTGCTGGAGAAGCTCGACCAGATGCGCGAGACGTACGGCGGGAAGGTCTTCGACGTCCTGGGAGAGGCGTTTGCCGAGACCCCGCTGCGGGACTTGCTGCTCGATGCCATCCAGTACGGTGAGCAGGCCGATGTCAAGGAAAGGATGCGCGAAGTCATCGACACCACCGTCGGAGACGGCCTCAAGGGCCTTCTGGACGAGCGTGCGCTCACTTCGGAGTACCTCTCGGATGCCGATCTTCGTGCTCTGCGCGCCACGATGGACGAAGCCCGCTCTCGACGTCTTCAGCCGCACTACATCGAATCGAACTTCAAGGACGCCTTCACCCGGCTCGGTGGCCGGATCGTCAAGCGCGAACGGGGGAGTTACGAGATAGCCAACGTGCCCCAGCACGTCCGATCGGCAGGCAACGGACCAATTGCCACCAGGTACGACCGCATCACCTTCGACCTTGGCCACGTCCAGCCTGACGACCGCGCCCGCACCGACCTGCTCGCCCCCGGCCACCCGCTGCACGACGCCGTCATGGACGAAACCATCCGGAACTTCGGGGGCGCCCTGAACCAGGGCACCGTCCTCGTCTCGGCCACCCTCAAGGAACCGCACCTCCTCGTCGGGGTCGTCGAGGAGGTCGCGGACGCCACCGGTGAGTCGGTGGCCCGACGGTTCGCCTACGCCTACGTCGACAGCCACGGCACCGTGCACCCGGCCGGCCCCGCGCCCTACCTCGACTGTGCTGCGGCGCCGAACGGCGCGGCGACCGACATCGCATGCGGACTTCCCTGGCTCGCAGACGCCGAGGACAAGGCAACCAGCTGGATCATCGCCAACCAGCTTCCCGAATACCTGGCCGAGGTCCAGCCCCGTCGCCTGGCGGAGTTGATCAGAACCCGGGAACTGGTGACTAAGCGTCTGACCTCGGAGACCGAGCGGTTGCTCCTCCATGCTGCGGCGGCCGCCGAGAAGGAACGGTGGGGTGAGAAGCCCAAGGAGTCCGCCGAGAGCCTCCGTCGCAAGGCTGTCGAGCTCGATGTACGCCTTCGAAAGCGTCTCGCACTGCTTGACCAGCAGCAGCTGATGTCGACGAAGCCACCGCAGATCCTCACCGCGGCGCTTGTGCTGAGCGTTTCCGATCTACCCTCTGGCGACTGAAGATCGTTTCTTTGTGCGATCGCGAGGGGCCATGAATCGCGCTCGGGTAGGGGGCGGGAGCGTAGCGAGGACCTCGATGCCTTCGTACGCCGGGCCTGGAGAACCGAGGGGCAGCGGGTGGGCAGCCTACGGCGGGCGCCAGCCGGCCGCCGCCCCTGCCGCGCCGGCAGCTCGTTCGGGTCGGCATAGTCGCCGAATGGAACAGCCTCACCACCGGTTCCCACGTGCTCTGTACAGAGCCGCCTACCCGGCTGGGGCTGGAGACCTCTGGCTATGCTGCGGGTTGTCTTAACGGAGTTTGGTGGATACAAACACCAGCAATACCAACAGGCAGGTGCGACTGTCGTTCCTCGGGTAGGTCCGAGGAAGTCACGACTGTAGGGGTGTTTTCCGGCCGTACCAAGTGAGAGGGACCGCCCACCTCTGGCTAGCGGCGCAGGCGGGCTTACCCGTTGCCCGGGTCGCGGTCGGCACCTTAAGGGCTCCTCGCCTGCAGCGATCACAGCACGGCGGCTTGTTTCGGCTCCTGAGGCGCTGCGCCTCAGACTCTGTCGCCGAAGACGACGCCCAGGTCTTGAGTCGCCGTGTACGTCCATGGGGCCGAGCGCTCCCACGATGTGGCCCTCGACGGCGCCACCGATCCCGACAATGTCACCGCCAGTAGTGAGGCTGCCCGCCTCAACCGTGCTGGAGAGCCGTCGCCCGCAGATCACTTGGCCTCGCGGCCGGTAATCGCCGCCGTGCGGATGCGCCGTGGCAAAGCGAAGACTCCCGCGACGCCCCGAAGTTTGTCAGTGAGGCCCTGACCACGGCCGTGGAGGCCGGCTGCATCGGCATGCGCATCCTGCGGGCGACTCACAGTTCCACAACGCCGGGGTGATCGCCGCCTGCCGCCGGGCCGGCGCCCACTTCTCGATCACCACTGGCATGAACCCCTCCATCAAACGCGCCGTCCTCAGCGTCCCGGACGCGGCATGGCAGCAGATCAGTTATCCCACCGCCGTGCCCGATCCCGAGACCGGCAAGCTCATCTCGGACGCCGAGATATCCGCCTACACCGCGTTCGCCAGCCGCAAGAAAACAGAGCGGGTCACCGCCCGACTGATCGTGCGCCGGGTCCGTGACCTGGCCAAACCCGCCGTCCTGGGCGAGCAGGGCGAACTGTTCCCCGTCTGGCGCGCGCTCGCACTCCCCGTGGACGCCCGGCGAGGGATCCTGATGTGTCCTGCTCCGGACATCGGGCCCAGCCGAGCGCCTGCGAAATAACGTTATCCCGAGCGATCGCCCATGACCGGAGCCCGTGTCAAGGGGTGTCGGGACGTCAGGCCGGCACCTCGCCGGAGCCGCGGATCTTCAGGCTGACCGGGACGACCACCGTCTGCACCGGACGGTTCGGGTCGGCCATGCGCGCGCGGAGCAGCTCCACGGTGGTCTGGCCGATGATGGACGTCTCCTGGGCAACCACGGTGAGCGCTGGCTTGGTGATCACGTCGGGGCGCTCGAGGTGCGCGGCGCGCGAGACGTACGCGTCGCCGGGAATCAGGTCGTCCGCACTCGGCGCCGGCCTACCGCCGGGGGCCGGTCGCACGCACGGCTCGACGGCCTGAGAATGGTACGCCGCCATGAGCGAACCGCCGCCGGAGTTGCCGAGTAGGATGACGTACTCGACCCCGGCCTCTTTCTTGAGCCACCGCACGCCGACGCCGATGTCCACGAGCGCGCGGTCGAGGACGAAGTCCGGCTCGTGGCCCCGGTAGCGCGTGTTCCAGCCCAGGAACCCGATGCCGCGCGCGGCCATGTGCGCGTCAGCTGGCGCGCCTGACAGTGCCAGGTGCCCGGAGGTGAGGCGCGCTTTCGGGCACCGCGCGTCGATGCGCGTAGTTGGGTTCCTCACGGAGCAACCACTCTTCCGCTTCCTGAATGGTCGGATGGATGGGGAAGATCTTGGTGAACCCGAGGGTGCGGAACATTTTCATGACGCGTTCAGGGCCCTGACTGAGGGCAATCATGCCCCTCGGTACGGGCTTGCGGACGCGGTACAAGGCGCCGACCAAAGTGCCGATGCCGGTGCTGTCGAGCAGGTCGATACCCTCCAAGTCCACAGCCAACAGACAGTGCCCCTGATTGATCAGGTCGACAAACACACCTCGCATGAACGAGGCTTGGTAGGAGCCTCCGATCTCGCCCATGGGCTTTACCACGGTGACTGAAGCGGAGACATGTTCATACGCGACGCTCAGGCCCGCGCCATGGAAGGTGATCAGCTCCACTAAATCCCCCGTCCGGGTCGTTTCTGGCAAGTATAGGGTCACCGGACCTCACGCGATGGCTGTGCCAACACGCCTGTCCAGTACGTGAGTTGACTTATGATCCGCTCAGCCCGCACTCCTCCCTCCCGCAGGAATGGCAGAACGGCGAGCGCCGGAAGGCTGGCCAGCGTCGCCAGCAGCAGGGGCAGGGCGAGGACAGTCACCACGAGACACGCAGGCATGGTGCGGGTCGGTGGGATGGATAGAGAGATCAACGGAGCCTCCGTGGCGGGGAATCGTGGCGCCCTTGGACGGACGCTGTCATTGATCCGAGAATGACTGCCTATCCGTGGCTCTCAACCAATGGCGACGAGAGGCGGCGGCGACTTGGGCAGACTGTTCGAGGATGAGGGGACCGTGCGATGAGAGGCGACGAGAGCCGGGGTTCGGGACGCAAGCCGCGCCAAGTGGCACCGCCGCGCCTGCCGCCCGGGGCGCTGCGGGACTTCAAGCGGCACCTGTACCGGCTCTATCTCGCCGCTGGCGCCCCCAGTCTGGGAGAGATCACCGAGCGGATCGCCCTCGATGACGCCCTGCCAGGTGCCCCCAGCAAGGACACCGTCAACCGGCTCTTGACCGGGGCGAAGCTCCCCGGCCTGCACGACGCAGTGGCGGTCGCCGCGGTGCTGGCCGGCGACGACGGCGGGCAAGCGGTCGGACGGATCAGGCAGTTGTGGATCGATGCGAAGGAGCGGCCCGGACCGTCTCCTCGGACGGCCGAGCTGTGGGAGGCTTCCCGGCTCGGTGTGCACCACGCGGTAGACGTGGACGGCGAGGGGTACGGCAGACTCACCACCTACATCGAGCGCAAGCACGACGAGCCGCTGCGGGAGCGGCTGCGTCATGCCGCGGAGGGCGGGCAAGCCGTGCTGGCCGTCCTGGTCGGCCAGTCCTCCACGGGCAAGACCCGGTCGGCCTTCGAAGCCGTACGCCGTGAACTCCCTGACTGGCCCCTGCTGTTTCCGTCTGGCGCACGGGAACTCGTTGACTGGATCGCTACCGACTCCGTGGACGCCGGAACGGTGGTCTGGCTCAACGAGACACAGCGTTATCTGACCGGACCCGCCGGTGAGGACGCGGCCGAGGCCCTGGCCGATCTGCTGGCCCGGGTTTCGCCGCTGGTGGTGATCGGCAGCATGTGGCCCGAGTATCTGCGGCTGTTGACCACTCGCGGCAGCGGCCCGCAGGACGAGCACTTCCGAGCGCGTGACCTGCTCAAGGCTCACCGAGCCGAGATCCTCGTCCCGGACCGCCTCGGCGGCAGTCTCCAGCGAGCCCGGAAGGCAGCCGTCCATGACCGCCGGCTGCGGGCGGCACTGGCGGCGGCGGGCGAACAGGCACGGGTGATCCAGCAGTTGACCGGAGGTCCGGAGCTGGTCCGGCAGTACGACATGGGTCCGGGCAATGCCCTGTCTCACATCGAGCACGCCGTCGTCACGGCTGCGGTCGACGCACGACGCCTCGGGCACACGAGCGCGCTTCCCGCGGAACTCCTCGCCGAAGCCGCGGCCGGATACCTCACGACGACGGCCCGAGTTACGGAGGATCGTGGATGGTTCGCGAAGGCCGTCCAATCCCTATGCTCGCAGGACACCACTCACCTGCCCGCCCTGGTGCCCGACCGGATGGCACTGGGCCTCGGTGTCGCCGACGGCTTCCATCCCGCCGACTACCTCGACCAGAGCGTGCGCCGAGCCCGCGCCAGGCTGGCCCCGCCCGCGCAGCTCTGGGAGGCGGCCGAGGCGCACGCCCGTACGGCTGACGACCTGTACGCCCTTGGGCAGGCGGCCCAGGATCGTCGACGCTACAGGCATGCGGTACGGCTCTACCGGCGGGCCGTCGATCGCGGTTCGCAGGCGGCCCGGTCAGCGCTGGCTCGGCTGTTGGAAGAGACCGGTGACCGGGACGCGGCCGAGACCGTGGCGGCGGACAGCGCTCAGGTCTGGTCCGTGTTGGCCGCCGCGAGGGAGGCCGCGGGGGACGCAGGGGGCGCCCGGCGTGCCGTCGAGAGTTCGTTGCGGGAGGCTGCACCCCGCGCCTGGGGAGCCATGGCTCTCGTCCACGAGGACGCCGGGGAGAGGGCCCGTGCTGAGGAGGCTGCCGCCGCTGCGGCCCGGTTCGGGTACCCGCAGGGGTGGCTGACGCTGGCCCGGCGACGTGAGCGGACGGGCGACGAGGTGGGCGCTCACGCGGCGTACGAGCGGGCCGTGGCGGCAGGGGAGCCCTGGGGCTGGATGGGCAGGGCGCGGCTGTACGAGCGGACGGGCAGGGACACCGAGGCCGGGACCGCCTACCGTAAGGCCGCCGCCGCGGGTGTCACCGCCGCCTGGACGGGCCTGGTCCATCTGCATCGGCGGGTGGACGACGCGTCCGGCGCCGAGGAGGCAGCCGCGCGAGCCGCGGATCAGGGGGATGCCGAGGCCTGGAGCGCGCTGATCCGCATCCACCTGCAACGCGGGGAGGGCGACGAGGCCGAGCGGGCGTGTCTGCGGGCCGCCGCCGCCGGGGCGACCGCCGCGTTGGCCCATCTGGCCCAGATCAGGGAGCAACGAGGTGACCACGAGGGCGCCGAATCCGCCGCCGCTGAGGCAGCGTTCCTGGGTGACGCCGAGGCGTGGGTGGCGCTGGCCCGGCTGCGGCAGGAGGCGGCACGGAGCTCGGCTGCGGACATCGCTGCGGCTGCGGCGACCAAGGCGGGCGACACCGAGGTGTGGACCATCCTCGCCCGGTTGAAGGAGGCCGCAGGGGACACGGGGGGTGCTGAGCGAGCCGCTAACGAGGCCGCCGAAAACGGTGATGCGGAAACTTGGGCCGTGCTGTCCCGCATCAGGGAGCGAGCAGGCGACCGAGAGGGTTCCTGGCGGGCTGCCGAGTTGGCCGTCGCCGCTGGCAGTACGGCGGTCTGGACCGCGCTGGGGCACGTGCGGCAGCAGCAGGGCGACCTGGCGGGAGCAGAGGCTGCTTACACTGCTGCGGCGGAGGCCGGGGACACGTCGGCCTGGGCCGCGCTCGCCCGGCTCCACGAGGGACGCGGTGACCGGCGGCGCGCCGAGTGGTGTTACTGGACAGCCGTCGACGCCGGTGACACGGAGGCATGGGAGGGACTCCTGAGGAACAGCGGTGGAGACCAATCGACTGCGAACCACGGCCGGTTCGGCCTCGACGCGGTGGGCGGGTGGGTCGAGTCTCTGTGACTCCCGAACTCGCTCCCGCTCGAAGTGAGCCCTCCGCCAACACGAATCGGTGGCGGCCATCGGCCGGGAAATCGGGCTCCATCAGGCCACCGTCCGCAAGCTCGTCAACGCCTGCTCCGTCGACGACGTCATCACCAAGACTCTCCAGCGCGCGCACGTCGTCGATCCGTACATCAGCTACCTGCATCGTCGCTGGAACGAGGGTGTCAGAAACGCCGCCCAGTTCTACGCGAGATCCCAGAACTCGGTTACTCAGGCGGCGAGTTGGCTGTCAAGCGTCACCTTCGCTGCTACCGGGACGGGCGCGGCCACTCGTTCGCCTCGCGCCCGGGCCGCACCCACGTGACCACCGGTTCCCCCTGCTTCGCCCCCCGCCTCCGTGGCGCGCCTCACACGGGGCACCGGGGCGGCCTTGCCGCCGCCCCCGGGAATGGCCGTAACCCGTCTCTCCGGCATCTACTGACGCTCGGATTCCATCCATACTCTTCCCGTCATGAGCATTTCACGCAGATCGCTGTTAACGGGATTGGCCGCCGCGCCCTTGGCTTCGGTCACCGCAACCGTTGCCCTGTCCACCCCTGCGACGGCGCAGCAAGCGAGCGACTACCGGTTCAGCCGACGACTGCACACAACCCGGGGCCCCGGCCGCACCCTGTACCGGGAAGCGATCGCCGGCTTGGCGCGGATCCTTCCGAAGGTGTCGGAGGAGCGCGTGCTCGCGGACAGCAACCGAACCGGAGGGCTGGTCGATCCGGCCGAGGGGCGGGCCAACATCGCCGAGCGATACGCCTACGGTTTCAACTGGGACGTCGACCATGACCAGTCGGCGGCTGGATGGCGCCCGCAGGGGGTCACCACCGCGTACGACAACTTCGGGGTGGGTTCCACTCTGTACGTCTCCTGGTACGACCTCGGCGGTGCGCAGGACCAAGGGCTGCGGGTCAGCTTCGTCGACTGGAGCCCCAGCGGAGCACCGCGGTATCGCCACGTTCTGCTCGTCGAGCCGTACAGGACTGCCAACGGCCTCTACACATACGGCCCTGTCCGCATCCACGCGGGCGGCATCGCCGCGTACAACGGCTGTCTGTACGTCGCGGACACGTACAACGGCCTGCGCGTCTTCGACCTCGGCACCATCCTGGTGGCCAGGGACGACCGGCCGCAGTGGGTCGGACTCCACGGGAACGGGGACGCCGGGGACTACTACTCCTACGGGTACAAGTACGTCCTCCCCCAGGTGGGCGCGCTCGACAACGCCGGCCTCAGGCTGCGCTTCTCCGCGGTGTCGGTCGACCGGACGGCCTCTCCCCACAGTCTCCTGGTCTGCGAATACGACCAGGACGGAACCATCAGTTACAACAGTGACTTCCGGGGACGGCCCAACCGCAGCAGGAAACCCAAGCTTGTCCGCTGGCCGCTGTCGCCGGGCTGGACGGACGAGACGGGCAGCATGGTGGCCAACGAGGTGCATGAGGTCGGCCGGCGTCAGATGCAGGGGGCGGCCAGCGTCAACGGGACCTACTACCTCTCCGTCAGCGCCGGCCGGACCAGGCGTGGACAACTGATGTCCTGGAAGCCCGGTGGCAGATCGCCTGTACGGCAAAGCCTCCTGTCCACCGGCCCGGAGGATCTCAGCTATCACGGGTCCGAGAAGGTGATGTGGACGGTCGGCGAGTACCACGACTTCCGCTACGCCTACGCGGTGGATCCGACCGCCTGAACCAACCGAACCGGTCGTGCGGCCAGGCCCCGGAACGTGGCGGAGCCCGGGAGTCGTATCCAGCTCCCGTGCCCCTGGGGATGCCATCCGATCGCGCACGCCGGCGGCGTTCAAGGACGGCGATCAAAATGCGGCGGCGGGACCGGCCGCGGACCCGGATGACGGGGATGTGCCCCGGCGGGCCCAGGTGCGGGAGGTAGGCGGCGTCATCGAGAAGCCTGGCTCGTCCTCGAGGCGAGCCAGGCCCCGAGCGCCGTCGCGGTGTCTCCACCGGCGGCCGGGTCTCCTTCACCCAGCCGCAGATCGTCTCCTCGTCCTTGTGGCCCGGGGCGGAGACAGGGGCCCCGGGCTGAATGCGCGAACTACCCGGTAGTCCGCGAAAGGTTGTCCTGCACGTGTCGTTGCCACGCCCCTACCGAGTCCTCCCAACGGATCGTGACCGTCCGGCCCGTTGGGTCTGGGGC
Organism: Streptomyces sp. NPDC057565; assembly: GCF_042801455.1. Lineage (NCBI taxonomy): Bacteria > Bacillati > Actinomycetota > Actinomycetes > Kitasatosporales > Streptomycetaceae > Streptomyces > Streptomyces sp. NPDC057565. The sequence continues at coordinate 107,914 of NZ_JBHVFU010000019.1, forward strand.
AGCGAGGCCTTCGAGGTCCACCAGAGTCAGCCCGTGTTTACGCGTGGATCGCCGACCGCACTGTCGCCGACGAGTACTTCGCCGTCTCCGAGAAGGTCGAGGCACTCTACGACGCCGCGCGTCAGCTGCCGGCCGATGCCGAGGGCACGGAGATGGCCAAGCTCCGCCGGGGGATGCACCGCCGGATGCTCGGCAACGGCTACTGCGCTCGCCCCGTCGAGATGGACTGCCACTTTCAGTCGATCTGCGAATCGTGCACGTTCTTCGTCATCACAATCGAGTTCCGGCCCACCCTCGAACGCCAGCGAGACGACGCCGCAGTCAAGGGACAAGTCGCACGTGAGCAGATCTTCGACGGACTCCTCAGCCGACTCGACGATGAAGCCTCCTGACCCTGTCGGCACATGCGTGATGTACCCAGCCCAGTACATACATTGCCTCGCCGTCGCCGCCCGCGTTGCGGCGCTCCCGCGCAGCTACCATCACGGTTGTCTTAACGGAGGTTGGTGGACACGAACATCTCGAATCGCAACCGTCAGGTCCGGCTGTCGTTCCTCGGGTAGCTCTGCGGCAGCCACAACTGTAGGAGCGGTTTCCGGCCGCACCAAGTGAGAAGGACCGCCCAGCTCAGGCCAGGGCCACGCGAGCCTCCCGTACGGCGAGGACACGGTAGCCGGAGAGGACCGAGGACCCGTCTCCCGGTGTTCGTGGGGCCCTCGCGAGCAATCCCGCGATCGGTGAGGAATGCATACGCTCGCGGCGGACACCGACCCCGCCGTGCGCAGGCAGCTGCCGCCGAACCCGCGCCGCCCATCGATCTGTTCGGCAGGCTGGCGAGCGGCAGCAAGATCGGTGCAACCTTGCTGCCGCTCGGCCGACCTTCAGGCGCTTGATCTCCACGGCCTCCTCCGAGGTCACACCGAGCCGCCGGCTGGCATCGGCCTCGGCCTTGCGGACCCAGGTCCGCACCGTCTCGGCGGCACCGACGCAAGTTTCGTGGTGACCGCCATCATCGCGGCCCACTCGGTGGGGTAGTTGGGGCGGATCTCCGCGATCACGCAGACCGAGCGTCCGGGAGGTTCTGCCGTCGCTTCTCCCGCCGCGTCCTGCAGCCGGCGTGCCGGAACTGATAGGTGGGCCCCGCCGCGCAGCGGGTTGCGGCGTCGGGCCTGTTGTGGCCCAGGTGTCACGGTTCTGCGCCGACCGGAAAATCGTTTTGAACTCGTTCGAAAAGCGCTATAGTCGTGCAGCCCGAGACTGGCGGTGAGCATGACAGCTGCTGGTCTCTGCGTGGGCGCGAGCCGAAGGCGGCGAACCGCCCCCGCGCAGGACTGGACAACCGAAACGGGGGGACCCAACCGCATGAACACACATTCCGGTCGGCGCGCCAGAACCGCCGCCGCGGCCACGGGACTGGCAGCCGTGCTGCTCGCCGTCACCCCGGGCACCGCCACGGCGGCCGGGGAGAACCTTCCTCCGCTTCAGCCGAGCACCGACACCCTCACCGTCGATTCGACCAAGGTCTGCTCCGACGAGCCCGTTTACGTCCCCCGCGCGCCCGAACTCCGGGCCACCGTCGAAGACACGACGGAGGACAACGAGGACTGGGAGACCAACGCGGCCGGCGCCGAGTTCGAGGCCTGGTGGACCGACGTTGACGGAGCGCAGCAGCGCCGCACCTACACTTCCCACATTCTGAAATCTCCTATCACCCAGTTGTGGCGGACCCCTTCCGACCTCCCGGCCGACACGGTCGTCTCCTGGCACGTCCGGGCCGTCGACGACGAGGGTGCGACCTCCGCCTGGAGCGACGAAACCCCCGGCATCACCTGTCGGTTCGTCATCGATACGGTCAACCCCGAGCCGGCGACGGTTGTCTCGGAGCAGTACCCGGACGACGACAGCGGCTGGCACGACGGCGTCGGCGTCTACGGCAGCTTCACGTTCGACTCCCCGTCCGACGACGTCGTCGAGTACGTCTACTCCGTCCTCGGCTCCGGACCCACGCGGGTCCGGCCCGAGGAGCCGGGCGGACCGGTCACCATCCGGTGGATGCCGGAGGACAGCGGGCCCTACTACCTGCAGGTCCGCGCCGTCGACCGGGCAGGGCGGTCCAGTTCCCAGACGACTCACTCGATGCGCGTCGCCGCCGGCCGCACCCCCGTCGCCCACTGGACGCTCGCCGATCCCGCCGGGGCCGACAACGCCGCCGCCGAGGCCGGCCCCGTGGCCCGCGCCGCGGACGGCGTCGTCTTCGGCGCCCCCGCTCCCTCCCGCACCGACCTCACCTCCACCATCACCCTCGACGGCCGGGGCAACAGCTACCTCACCCCGGACGCCCCCGCGACGGACACCGCCAAGACCTTCGCCCTCTCCGCCTGGGTCCGCCCCGCCGCCACCGGCACCCCGATGACGGTGGCCAGCCAGGACGCCGCCGACGGCACCTCCGCCTTCACCCTCGGCCTGCGCCCGACCGCGGATGGCCCGGCCGCCTGGTCCTTCCGCTACGGCGCCACCACCCTCACCGGTGGCAGCGCCTCCGTCGGCGGCTGGGCCCACCTGACCGGCCTGTACGACACCGAGGACAACACCCTGCGCCTCTACGTCAACGGCAAGGAAGTCGCCTCCAAGACCGACGTCGCCCCGATGGCCGCCCCCGGCGCCTTCCAGATCGGCCGCGCCCGCGGCGACGCCGGTGCGCGCTGGCAGGGCGAGATAGGCGACGTCCGCGTCTGGAACCGGGTCGTACCCCGCAAAGAGATCGAGAGGCTGGGGTCCCGCCCCGCCGAACTGGTCGCCGCCTGGGACATCGAGCGGACCGATGACGACGTGATCCCCGACCGGGACGGCGACAAGCCGCTCACCCTGCACGGCGGCGCCGGCTTCTACACCCCCGACTACGAGGCCTGCCTCGAAGACCCCGAGTGCTTCGAGTTCCCGGCCGGCGCCCTCGACGGCAACGACCACCTGACCCTGGACGGCACGGACGACTACGCTGCCACCACCGGCCCCGTCGTCGACACCGCCGACAGCTTCAGCGTCGGCCTGCGGGTCCGCTTCGCCGACACCACCCCCGACCGGCCGATGACCGTCCTGTCCCAGGGCGACGCCGACAGCGACGCCTTCAAGGTCCGCTACGACCCGGCCGCGTCCGAGTGGCAACTGGTCGTCACCCGCGGCAGTGAACCGGACGCCGAGGAGACCGTTGTTGCCGGACCCGGCGCTCCCACGTCCTACTCCGACGAAGTGGTCGTCGTGTACGACGACTCCGAAGGTCACATCACCCTGTACATCAAGGGCAAGGCCGTGGCCACCGCGGAGTTCAACGCTTCTTGGAGCGCCCCCGGCCCGCTGCAGATCGGCCGCGGCCACACCGCCGACGGCGGCTGGGGCGAGTACTTCCACGGCGGGGCGGACACGGTCCGCGTCTTCAACGGAGCCCTCACCGCGTCCCAGGTGAACTCGTTCGCCTACCTCTACTGAGGTACGCAGGAGCATCCTCCAGCAGTTCTCGATTCTCGAACGGCTTGCGGAAGGACGGCCCCATGCGTGAGGACCCGCGCCCTGAGTCTTCACACCGGACTCGCGGATGCCGTGGAGGACCGCCTCGGACTCCGCCGGATCCTTGGTGGGGATCCACCCGCTCAGATTCATGTGTCCCCCAGAGTCTGCCCACTTGGTAGTTCGGCCAGAGCCCAGTGGATCGGCGCAGGTGTGGGGATTGTCGATGCAGGGCGCCGGATGGGGTGCGGGTGCGAGGCCCACGGGGTCCGGAGTCATGGAGTGCCCGGTTTCCGGGTCGTGGTGGCGGAAGACGTTGTAGTGGAGGTTGATCTCGGGGACGTAGTACTGGCCGTGGAAGCGCAACGGAGTGTAGGCGGTGGTGCCCCCGAGGTGGTGCGGGCGCGTCATGCGATGTCGCCGGTCGTCGACGAGCTTGGTGGGGGCGCCGATGAGGTCGGCGGCGGTGGCGAAGAAGCGTTGGGTTCGCACTTGGCTCACTGACCTCATCAGGGCTGCGTCGTTTTGGCGTTGTGGCCGGTTTGATCACGTGATGCCGTGGTGGATCACGTACTCGATACCCCACTGCCCGGTGGCACGGCTTGTGCCGGAGGGAACCGCGGCCCTGGGCGGGCTCGTGTCCTGGTACGGGTGGAAGGAAACCGGGCGAGGTTCGCGGGGGAATCATGCAGATCATCGAGGTGACCGGGTATGCCGTCCGATCTGCTGTGATCACCATGAGGCGGACAGGGAAGCCACTTGAATTCGTGATCTTCCCGATGCTGCATGTGGCTTCGCCGACGTTCTACTCCAAGGTCCGCATCAGGCTCAGGGAATGTGACCTCATAGTCATGGAGGGAATCCGAGGGAACTCGGTCGGAGTGAGTGCCCTCACGCTTGCTTACCGGTTCACCCCACGGCGCCGGCGCAACGGCTTGCAGGAGCAGCGCGATGAGCTGTTGCTTCCCGAGTCCGTGCCGGTTATCAACCCGGATGTGACCGCGGCGGAGGCGATCGCGGACCTGAAGACACTGCCGCGGTGGACGTACCTGCTTCTCATGGTCGCGGCTCCCGTGATGGGCCTGGTATTCGCGCTGCGCGGTCCGCGCGCTTTCCTCGATGAGGACCTGGTAGTCGACGATCTGCCGTCGACGCTGCGGGCGGAGATGATGGCCGACGATCCTGTGGAGCATGCGATGACCGGTCGGCGCGACAAGCGGTTGCTGGACGCGCTCGGCGAGATCCACGCGGAGCGCGCCGACGAGCCGATCCGGGTGGCCATCGTTTACGGAGCCGGCCACGTCCCGGCTATCGTATCGGGTCTGATGGATCGTTACGGGTATCGGGCACGTGAAGCGGAATGGCTTACCGTCCTTGTCCCGGTGTAGACCGCCGGGCGAAACCGGTTCTGCGCGGCCCGGCAGACGGCGGCGTTACGGCTGGTTTGATCAGGTGATGCCGAGGGTGGTCAGCGGTCGGGTGGTGTCGCGGGAGTGTCTGCGCAGTCCGGCGGCGAGGTTGTCGCAGCCGGTCAGGCGGAGGGCGCCGATGGCGAGGTTGCGCAGGGATGCCATGGCGCGTGGGGCGGTGCCGGTGCGTACGCGGGAGGCGTCCTCGGCGTACGTGGTGTCCCTGACGTGGTGGATCTTGTTCTCGATGCCCCAGTGGTCGCGGACGCGGCGGGCGATCTCGGTTGCGTCGGTCTGGTCCGCCGTCAAGTCGGTGTAGACGCGTTCCAAGGGTGACCTTGCCGGTGGTGACGACCCGTCGGCGGCGCACGATTTGGACGGCCTGCACCGCGTGTGGGAACGCGATCCGCCACGGTCCTCGTCGGCGGACTGCACTCCGCTGGCGACGGCCTGCTCGCCCGTGTGGCCCGCGCGTGCACCGAGGCCGGCCCGCGTCACCGCGTGCCCTGCGAAGATCGTCACGATCAATTGGCGGCCATGCAGTCATGCCCAGACGGTACTGCCACCCACCGACACTCACTTCGGATTCGACTCCGTCGACGCCGTCAATGCCCGCGTCGTGCTCACCCGCCGACCGGGGTTCGACATGATTCGGCGCCCTGGAGGCCGATAACTGAGGTTGGGCACGCCTGAACAGGGCGGGACCACCTCGAGCGCCTCGGCTCACCTGTAGAGACCGGTCGACACTACGTCCGCCACCAGGTCCAGCGGCGTCTGGCGTCCTCTACGACGACCTCAAGAGCCGCCGTTGTCGGGCTGTCTCGCTGCCTGCGCTCTGCATCGCGCCCCTACGCTGGCAGCGCATGCGGCAGGCGGACGCCGGCACCAACGCGTCGGAAGGTGGCAAGACTCGGACTACATCTTCGATGACGAGCTGATAGCGCGAGGGATGTGTCACGGTCGGCCTATGCGTGCTGTACCCGCTTCAGCCGCCGTGTGCCCCACAAGGTAATGACGACGGCACGGGTTCGGTCTGCGTCGCAATCCGGTTAGTCCGGGGTTGTCTTAACGGAGGTTGGTGGACACGAACATCTCCAACACCGACCGTCAGGTTCGTCTGAGCTTCCTCGGCTGACCCGGATCACTCGGCGGAGTGGTGCCGCCGACCTCTCTTCGTGACTGGGCGTTCCAGACACGTGGAAAGTGCCCTCTGCCGGTGACATTGCAGCGGGGAATTCATAGCCGTCCCTGGGGCCCGAGGCATCAGCCCGCCGCCCAGTGAAGGCCGCCCAGGAGGTGGCCGCGGAAGGCAGGATCGGTGTAGGCGTCGTCCGCGTGGCCCAGCGACGAGTAGAACGAGCGGCCGGCGCCGGCTTCCTTGCACCACACCAGGGGGTGATCGGCACCCATGCCGCCTCCCTCGTAACCGGTCTCGTCGATGGTGGCGAGGACCTGTACACCGGGGCGTCGCGGGTTGCTCCGGAAGTCGTACCATTCGTCGTTCCAGTCCCATCGCGGCGGCAGATGGCACATCGCCGGATGGCTCCGGTCCTCGACCAGCACGGTGCCGGGCTGGAAGTCCGGGTGGCCGGCGAAGCGCGCGCCGAGCAACTCTCCGTAGTACGGCCAGTCGTACTCGGTGCAGGCAGCGGAATGAACGCCCATGAAGCCGCCGCCGTCGGAGATCCAGCGTCGCAGCACCACTCGTCCGTCCGGGGTGAGCACCTCGCCGCTGGTGGACAGAAAGACCACCACACTGCGCCCCGCCAGGGAAGCGGCGGTGAAGACCGAGGGGTCGTCGGAGGTCTCCACGGTGAAGCCGTGCTCCTCGCCCAGCTCGCGCAGAGCCGCCTGCCCGGCAGGGATCGAGTCGTGGCGGTAGGCCGTGGTGCGGGTGAAGACGAGAACATCCGACAGGCGGTCGGTCTGGGACATACTGGCACTCCGGGTTTTTGACACGCAGGACGGTCGCGGTGGTCGGCGCTGTCGCGCAACGGGGGCGGTGGGGCAGCAGCCCGGGTGCTCAGGCCGAAGTGGTCAGGGCCGCTCGGGTCACGGGATAGGCGAACTCCCGCCCGGAGCAGTAGCGTTCGACCTCGTCCAGCGCACTGCGGGTGATGCGCAGGAGCTCACCGCCGAGTGAGCCGGCGATGTGCGGGGTCAGCAGCACGTTCGGCAGCGAGTAGAGCGGTGAGGTCGCCGGCAGCACCTCGGGTTCGGTGACATCGAGGACGGCGTGGATGCGTCCCGACAACGCCTCAGCGGTGAGGGACTTGGTGTCGATGAGGGAGCCACGCCCCGTGTTGATGAGTGTGGCACCGTCCCGCAGGAGCGACAGTCTGCGGGCATCCAGCAGGTGGTAGGTCTCGGGCAGCGCGGGGGCGTGCAGCGAGACGACGTCGGAGGTGGCCAGCAGCTCATCGAGTTCGACGAGCCGAACGCCCATCGACCGGGCCGCCTCGGGGTCGAGGTGCGGATCGGCCAGCAGGATGTCGAAGTCGTGGGGCCGGAGCAGCTCCAGCACCCTGCGTCCCACCAGTGACGCGCCCACCAGGCCGATCGTCCGGCGGTAGTTGCCGAAGCCGGGGAAGCGCGCTGTCCAGTCCAGGGCGTTTCGGTGCTCGCGGTAGAGCCCGCCGATTTCCAGGACGCGCTTATTGGCGAAGAGGATGGCAGCGACCGTGTACTCGGCGACGGGTACGGCGTTCGCGGCGGCCGCGGTGGAGACGAGAAGGCCGCGGTCCCAGCAGGCGTCCGTCACATGGTGCTTGACACTCCCCGCCGCGTGCACGACTGCCTTCAGCGCGGGCATGCGCGTCAGCACGGCGTCGTCGAGCGGGGGGCATCCCCAGGACGTGATCAGGATTTCGACAGCTGCCAGGTGCGGAACGGGGGCGAAGTCCTCGGCGACGACATGCGGGTCGATGTCGACGAGACGGGTCAGCCGGTCGACCGCGGCCGACGGGAACAGGGCGTCGCGGTGCCGGCGGCCCATCGCGAACAGGGCGCGCGGGCGGGGCGGAGTGGATGGCATCGGGATCCTCACGACGACGGCCTACTTGACGGCGCCAGCTGTCATGCCGGACTTCCAGAACCGCTGGAGCATCAGGAAAAGGACGACCAGCGGGACCACGGACACCAGCGATCCGACGATGGCCAGGAGGTAGTCCTGCGGGTGCCCCTGGGAGAGCGCGGAGGAGTACCAGACGTACAGACCGAGGTTGACCGGGAAGAGGTCCTTGTCGGACAGCATCACCAAGGGCAGGAAGAAGCTGTTCCAGATCTGGGTGAACTGGAAGAGAAAGATGGTCACGAAGCCCGGCGCGATCATGGGCAGGGCGATCCTGCAGAAGGTCCTGAACTCGCCTGCCGCGTCCACACGGGCGGCCTCGAGGACCTCGTTGGGGATGTACGAGGCACTGAACACCCGGGCCAGGTACACCCCGAACGGGAACACGAGACCGGGGAGGAACACACCCCAGAAGGTGTTCACCAGACCGGCCTTGGCCGCGAGCAGATAGAGCGGAATCGCCATCGCCGTTCCGGGCACCATCACGCCCAGCAGAACGAAGGAGAAGAGCTTCTCCTTGCCGGGGAAGTTCAGTTTGTCGAACGCGTACCCGGCGGCCACGCTGAACACCGTCGCCAGCAGCGAGCCGACACCGGCGTACAGGATCGTATTGAGCAGCCAGCGCAGGAAGATCCCGTCGTCGACCTCGAACAGGTACCTGAGGTTGTCGACGAGCGCGAAGTCCTTGCCCGGTGCGAAGCCGTTCGTGGCGAAGAGGTCCTCGCGGCTCTTGGTGGACGACAGCACGAGCCAGAGCATCGGCAGAAGGGTGTAGAGGGCGGCGAGCCCCAGCATCGCGGTCACACCGGCCTTGGACAGCAGGACCGATGGACGGTTCCCGGGGCCCCGAAGGGCCGGCGGGGCCGTGTCCGTCCGCTCCGGAGCCGGAGGGGCGCCGGCGGGGACAACGCGTGTGATGGTCTTGGTCACGGCTTGCTCCTGCTGCGCGAAAAGCGGGTGACGAGGAATGACAGCACCGCGGCGAACAGCGCCATGAGCAGCGAGGCCGCTGCTGCCAGACCGAAGTCGTTGTGGGTGAAGGCGGCTGTCTGCACGAACATGTTGGGCGTCCAGCTGCTGCCGATCGAACTCGACGCGCTGTAGATGACCTTCGGCTCCGTGAAGAGCTGGACCGATCCGATCACGGTGAACAGCACGGCCAGCGCGATGGCCGGACGGATCATCGGCACCTTGATCGACAAGGCGGTACGGATACCCCCCGCGCCGTCGATCTTCGCCGCTTCCAGGGCCTCGGCCGGCACCGCCTGGAGGGCGGCGTAGAAGATGACCATGTTGTACCCGATCCACTCCCAGACGGCGATGTTCGCCGCGGAGAAGACCGCGTTGTCCGCCGACAGGAAGTCGATGTCGAGGCCGCCGGCGCTCAGGAAGTCGATCACCGGGCTCAGCCCGGGCGTGTAGAGATAGACCCAGATGAGTGCCGCGATCAGACCGGGTACCGCGTGCGGGAGGAACAGGGCCAGCTGGAAGAAGGCCCGCGCCCTGGCCAGCGCGGTATCCAGCAGCAGGGCGAGGACGAGCGCGCCGCCGATCATCACGGGGATGTAGATCGCGACGTACGCGGCGATGGTGATGAAGCCGCTACGGAACGCCGGGTCCGACAACGCGTGTACGTAGTTGTCCAGTCCTGCGAACACCTCTTCCGTGCCGCCGAAGCCGAGGCCGGAGGTGTGGGTGGTGAACAGACTCATCCAGCCGGCGTAGACCAGCGGGGCGAGGGTGACGGTGGTGAAGAGGATGAAGAACGGTGCCAGGAGCAGCGCGGCGGTACGGCGCTGGGCGCGGGCTGACGGAGTTGTCATACCGGGCCTTTCTCGATGGGAGCGGGAAGCTTCGGGGCGGGAGCCGATGCCGGCCTCGAGCGGCGGGGCGGGCATCGGCCCACCAGGGGTCGCGTACTACGGGGCGACCTTCATCCCGCGACGCTCCATGTCCTTCACGGTGGCCTGCTGGGCACCGGTGAGAACGTCGAAGAGCTTCACCTTGCCCTGGGCGACCTTCGGGAGCTGGTCGACGATGGCCGTGTTGGTGGTTCCCATGACGGGACCCCACGTCCAGCCGGGCCGGACCGCTGCGTAGGACGTGCTGCCCAGGGCGTACACGTCCTGGCCCCCGTAGTAGTCGGTGGGGAAGGCGGCCTTGGTGACCGGCACGAGACGGGGATCGGCGGGGAACATGCTGCTGGTGCCGGAGGAGACCCACGCCTTCATGCCTTCGGGGCCGGTGGTGATCCACTTGATGAACTCGGCGGCGGCCGCGCTGTTCTTGGCGCCCTTCGGGATGACGAAGGAGGAGCCGCCGTACATGGCGGAGGCGGGCTTGGCGTCCCAGGTCGGGACCGGGGCCACCGACCACTTGCCCTTCTGGTCGGCGACGGTCGCCTGCTGGGCTCCCGCGCACCAGCTCGCACATACGTAGGCGACGGTCCGGTTCTGCTGGACGCTCGTCCAGAACGGGTCGAGCGAGCTGAGCGAGTGGACGAGGTCCTTCCGGGCAAGGTCACCCCAGTAGTCGGCGACCTTCCGGGCGGGAGCGTCGGTCAGCGACACCTTCCAGGAGTCCTTCTCCGTACCGAACCACTGGGATCCGGCCTGCCAGGAGAGGGCGGTCAGCAGTCCCGGGTTGTCGGTGTACAGCACCCCGCCCCGGGCCTTCGGGTCCGCCTTCTTCACCTGACCGGTCATGCTCCGGTACTCGTCCCACGTCTTGGGGACGCTGATCTTGTGGCTCTTGAAGAAGTCGTTCCGGTAGTACAGCATCAGCGGCGCGGCGTCGCGGGGAATACCCCACGTCTGGCCTCCCAGCTCGACCAACTGCCGTACGGACTCCGGGAAGTGGTCCTTGACCAGGGGCCCGAGCGATGCGCTCAGTGTCTCCAGCTTGCCCTGAGTGGCGAACTCCGGCAGCTGCGGGTACTCGACCACCGCGACATCCGGGACGGTGCCGGCCTTCACTGCGTTCGTGAGTTTGGAGTAGTACTCCTGGCCCGAGGGCACCGCCTCGAACGTCACCTTGATGTCGGGGTGGGTCCGGTTGAAAGCTTCCGCCACCTCTTGGGAGCCCTTGACGAAGGACCAGAAGGTGACCTTCCCGGTGCCCTTCTCCGCCGTGGAGGTCCCGCTGTCCGAGTCTCCACATCCCGTGGCGAGCAGGCCGATTGCTGCGACGGAGCAGACCAGCGCTGTCAGCCGTCTACGAAACATGATGTGCCACCGATCGTTTGCTTGGGTGTCACCGCAATCATTCGTTACATACGACAGCGAGTCAATGCGTTTGCTTTCGATTTTTTTCAAACGGCAGTAAGTGTCATCGCGTGGCTACGCATCCGCCCGCCGGTCGGCACCACAGGACGCGCGAACCCGCAGTTCCGGGCGGAGCAGAATCTCCGCCAGCGGCGTGGCAGGGTCGGACAGCCGACGTACCGCCAGGTCGAGCGCCCACGAGCCCACCGCCTGCTTGGGAGGGGCCACCGCGGTGAGCGGCACCTCGCTCATCTCGGCGACCTCGTCGTCGTACGTGACCAGGGCCAGGTCCTCCGGCACCCGCAGCCCCCGAGCGCGCAGGATGCCGACGAGGGCAATGGCATCGATGTCGTTGTGCACCAGCGCCGCCCGGACCTCGCCCGCCTCCACGGCCCGGACCACCTCGTCGAAACGCGCGTCGGCCGGAGCCGCATCACCGTTGGTGACGACGCGGTACTCCGGCCCGGGCCTCAGCCCCATGGCCTTCACGGCGTCGGCGTAACCGACGCTGAGCAGAGCCGTGTTGGGACTCTCGACCCTGGCGACCAAGGCCACTTGGTCGTACCCGAGCGAGGCGAGGTGACGTACGGCGAGGGCCGCGCCGTAGGCATGGTCGGAAGCCACCTGCTCCAGCCTGCCGGCCCGAATCCCCGCCCTGCGTTCCACCAGCACGGCCGGCACCTCCAGGGTGCTCAGCCACTCGTCGGTCTCGTCCAGCCGCAGGCCCGGGTGCAGCATCAGCAGCAGGCTGTTGACCCCGTCGGCCATGAGCTGGCGGACCTGCTCCCGGTTCTCCGCCAGCGACTCCCCGGAGACGGCCAGCACGACACGGACACCGAGCGCGCGGGCCGCCTTCTGGACACCGCGGATCACCTCCGCGTAGTAGTAGCCGCCCGGCGGCACCACCAGCCCGACGGCGTACTTCTCCGCGGCGGGCACCGGAGCGGAGGCCGGGAACTCGGCGGGAACCTGCGTGGGCGCGGCGGCGTCCGGGGCCAGGGCCCTGGCGCCACCGTGCACCCGGGTCAGCAGACCCCGGCCGGCCAGCTCCCGCACGTCCTGGCGCAGGGTCACGGCGGAGACTCCCATCTCCTCGGCCAGCGCCTTCACAGTGATCGAACCCTGGCGCTCCACCGCACGCAGGATCGCTTCCCGCCGTTCGTCAGCCAACACCTTCAGTCCCCTCTCGGTAACGAGTGAACCATCGCCTTTCACTCGACAACCGAAAGATATCAATCAAAAGTCAACGTTGGTCGGGACCAGTGGAACCGGGGAACAGCGACCTCATGGCCGGGTCAGTGCGACGGCCTGTCGTCGACCGCGACGAGGTTGCCGCCGCGGAGCGTATAGAGCAGACCCTCGTGCACGTTGACATGCGGGCCGCTGTACCAGGCCCCGTTGATGTCGGCGACGACCGTGCTGACGGCGAACGTCTTCGGGTGGAAACGGAAGAGGGTCGTGTCCGAGACGCCGTACACCACGCCCCGGTTGGTGACCATGGCGGCGAAGCCCTTGCTGACACTGCTGACGTCCGAGGTGTGCACCACCTTCCGGGTCCGCCGGTCGACGACGAACAGACCGCCCTTCGTGGTGAGTCCGTAGAGGTTCCGGCCCTGCACCGCCAAGGCCGCCACGCCCGCCGACTGCTTCGTGTCGACGCGCCACTGTTCCTTTCCGGTGACCGGATCGACGGCGACGACCGTGGCGCGCGGCCCCTCCTTCGAGGCATTGTCGCCGCCCAGGTAGGCGACGCCGTCCCGGTTGGCCACGGCCCGGACGAGTTGGACGTCGTCGATCGGATTGGGGTAGGCGGCCGACGCCCCGGTCCTGGGGGAGTACGTCCACAGGGCGCCGCCGCCCTCGGTGTCGGACTGCACACCGACGAGGAGCAGCTTGTTGTCCGGGTCCCACGAGACGTCCAGCGGGCGGTTCTGCTCGCTGGGGAACTTCGCGGCCTGCTCCGGCTGCCGCCGCCGGGAGGGGTCGTACCGCCAGATGCCCTGCGAGTTGTACTGGCCGGTGTACAGGACGCCCTCGATCACTTCGGCGTCCTTGGCCTCGCCGGGTGCCTGCAGGTTGACGACCTCGCCGGACTGCAGATTGCGCCGGGAGATGGCACCGTTGCCGCCCAGGTACACATAGCCGTGACCGGCGGCGATCCCCATGCCCGCCTGCGGACCCGCCTTCGCTCCCGCGTCGTGCAGGTCGGTGACCACCGACGTACGGGCCGCCACATCGATCTCGGCGACGAAACCATAACCCGAGACGACCGCGAGCTTCCCGTCGATGTGGTCCACGCCCCAGATCTCACCGAGGTCGGGCCCGGTGAATTCCACGTGGGAGATCGTCTTGTCGGCCTTCGAGTAGGCCTCCACTCCCGATTCGGAGGCGAAGTAGATCCGCTCGGCGTCGGAGGCGAACATCTTGATGACCTTGCCCTCGGTGGCCACCAGCGTGTACGAGGAGAAGTCCGCCAGGTCGATCACGGCGAACTTCGCGGGATCGACCCCGCCTGACGTGCCGACGATCAGCTTCCCGTCCTGGACGGCGAGTTCCCGCAGGCTGGGGTCCTTCTCCATCTCCTTGGGCACGATCGAGGTGAATTCGCGGCTCTTCCGGTCGAAGGCGAACAGAGACGCCCTGCTCGCGCCGCTCCCGCCGGCGAGGACGCTGCCCGCTCCGAAGAAGACGGTGGTGTCCGTGGCCGCGACCGCCCTGGCCAACGTCGCCTTCGGGTCGGGGGCGCCCAGATTGCTCACGGCACCGGTGGCGGGGTCGTACTGCCACAGGACGGGCGGCTTGTCCGGGACCCCGCCCACGGCGAAGACCGTGCCGTCGGGAGCGACCGCCAGATCACGGATGTCACGGTCCTCGGTCCTGCCGATGGCCACGGCGGGCTGGTCCGGCGTCGTCAGGTCCCACCGGTAGAGATTCGGCTTGCCACGGTCGGACTTGACCAGAACGCCGATGTACAGGTATCGCCCGGTGGGGTCCGCCGCCAACGCCTGGATGGAGGGCTCGGGCCCGGCGTCGAGGTTCGTGTACGACACCACCTTCCGGCTCGGCAGATGGAACCCGACGACACTGGAGGGGTTCAGGTTGCGCGAGCCGATGTAGACGGTGTCGCCGACCAGCAGGCCGCTCATCAGGGAGAACTGGACCAGACCCGGCCCCAGATCCGTCACCTTCGTGGTGGCCGCCGCCGCGGGTGCCGCGCCGGCTTGCGAGGCGAGAAGAGGTCCGGCGGTAGTAGCAAGCCCGAGCGAGCTGCCGGCCTGGAGCAGCCGGCGCCTGCTGAGGGAACGAGAGTGGGTCATCCGTACTCCAAGGGGTGTGTTGGGTCTGCTGAATCACGGATCCACGGATCCACGGATCCACGTCAGGACAGGTCGAAAATGCGGATGTCGTCGTGCTGGACGATCCGCGTGGGTATGTCACCGCTATTGATCGACTCCGGGGGACGGCAGAGCCCCCACTTGATGAATCCGTGCTCGGCCGGGTTGTCCGGCCGGTAGGTGCGCACGTTCTCGTCCACTCCTCGACATCGTGGGGCTGCGAGAACCGGTCGAAGACCGCCCAGGTGGTGTCCATTCAGCACGCTCACATGGTGTGACCGAAACAAAAACGATGAAACGATATCGCTTGACCCTGCGTCGAGGGTGACCCGCGGTGACTGCATGCTGCCACGGTTCCGAATGAAATCGGAAGACCGGCGACGTAAGTTGACATAAGTCAAGGCCCTATGAGGCCATGGCCATGTTTTCGAAGGTGGGGAAGGGTGTTGATCCGAAACTTCACGGGCGTGCTTGTTGTGAGACATCCATCGTTCGACGGAAGTCGATGTCGAATGGCACCCAAGTGATGGTCTCGGCATCACCGAATGGGCCAGTGCCTCCTCGCCCGACCGGTCCCACCACGCGGGCGGCCCCGACAGCAAGTGCCGCGCCGCCAGGGCTCGAGGCGACGTCGGCGGACGTCCTGGCGGACGATCGTCAGGCTTCTGGCCGACGACGACTGGCAGGTGGTGAAGGTGGCCGCCGCCAACCCGTCGCTTCCGGTGGGAAGTTGGAGAAGCAGGTGCCGTGACGGCCGTGGTTGGCGCAGGCATCCTGCTGTATCTGCGGCTGAAGCACAGCTAGTGCCGTGACCGGCAATGTTTGCCCCATGAGGAGCGTCGTCCGGTGCGTGCGATCGCAAGGCGGCCGGAAGCCCTTGTAGCGGAGCTACCAGGGCTTTTGGCCAACGCAGCGAGCGTGCGTGCTGGGCGGTGCGACGGGGCAAAGCTTGCCGGGAGGGGCACTAGAGGCAGTGCCGTTGACTTATGGGCCTGCGGGTTGGGGTCTTGCTGCTGAGGACGGCGCGGGCACCGCGCTGATGGGTCTTGATCTCGGTGAAGACGGACTCGACCTCCCGGCGTTCGCGGTGGAGCGCGGCCAACTGCCGGGCCGGATACAGTCGCGCGTCCCGCAAGGCGGTGACCAGGCGGTAGCCATCGGCCGTACCCTCACCGGCCCGGTCCTTGAGCTGGTAGGCCAGGTCGCGGACCACGACCGGCTCATCCCGGGCAGGACCGCTGCCTGCCCTCATCCGCGAGAGCCATGCCCCGTCACGCAATTGCGTGACGACTGGCAGGACCGATTGGCGGGTACTCGCCACAGCAGGTCGACACCGGTGGCGGTGAAGGCACGCCATAACGGGGCACCGAAGAACTCACGATCGGCCAGGGCGACTTGGCCCGGGCCGACCGAACGGGGTAGCCGGCCGACCAGGGTGACCTCCCGGTGCGGCAGCCGGCGAGTTCCGCATCCAGCACCGCATGGCTGCCCACCTCCACCAAATCAGCCATCCGCACCTGTGGAAACGCGCTCCTGCTCGACCCGCGGCCACTGCCCGGACGTCCGAACGCGGCCTCGTTGGCTTCGGTATCCGCGACGCCCCGGCAGGTCGCGTCCACCGCGAGCAGCCGCAGTCCACGCCAGAACGCGCCGGACGTCTCCTCGGTGGCCATCGGCTCGGCCGTCGTGGCGAACAGCACGCGCAAGGACTCACAGCCCAGCCGCTGCCGGTCCCAACAGGATCAACGGCCGTTCCTCACCCGCTGGTTGCTCGCCACGGCCGTCCTTTCCTGGCCAGCGGCGCCGGGTACGCGCTGCGCCGGTGGTGGCCGGTGGCGCCGGTAATCGGCCGCCCGCCTGGCACGCACCGCCCATGGCACGTCCCCCAGCGCTGCCACGTCACGGATCGCCCGACCTCTGGTGCCTACTTCCAGCGTAGATGGACTGCGCGTCCGCCGACACCTTGATCAGCTCCGGAAGGGAGGAATAGCATCCGGCGGAATTGATCTGGGAGGGGTCGGAGTGCTGAACAGGAAACGCGTGAAGCCGGCGCTGATCGCAGCGCTGATACCGATGGTGGTGCTCGGAGTCGCCGTGCAGCCGGCGATGGGGCAGGTGCCCGTGCCACCGCCGATCAAGACCTACGAGGGAGATCCCGGCCGGCTCGGCGACGCGGCGAGCTGGCGTACCCCTGAGTTCAACCGGGACGCCGGCCTGGTGTCGATGGGAGCCGAATTCGCCTACGCCGCCGGCTACTCCGGCACAGGGATGAACATCGGCGTCGTCGACTCGGGCGTCTTCGCCGGGCACGTCCGGGAGCACGGAAGCCTGGACACGAACTACGCGGTCGGGGACCGCTACTTTTCAGTGGAGGCCCAGGGCGGCCGGACGGGCCCCACGCCGGGGTTCTACAACCCGGCGTTCAACGACAGTCACGGCACCCACGTCAGCGGGACCATCGGTGCGAGCCGCGACGGTGTCGGCGAGACGCAACCGGCCGGGCCGGATGCCAACATGCACGGCGTCGCGTTCAACAGCAATGTGTACATGGGCAACACCGGCAAGAAGGACGGCGTGCTCTACGGTCTCCTGCCGGCGAACGCGACCGCCGCGCAGACGCCGGACGACGCCTACATCGGCAATGTCTACCGGGCCGTGAACTCCGCCAAGACGGCGAACGGCGAGCCCATCAGGATCATCACCAGCAGTTGGGGTAGCCAGCCCAACACGGAAAACTACAACACGTACGACGCGCCACCCGGCAGCCCGGCGGGCTTCGGTCTGAACACGGCATGGCGCCTCTGGTCCACTCCGGACGGCGTCGTCGACGCGAACGGCAGCGCCGCCCGCTGGCTGAACGGTGCCATCGAGGCCGCGCGTACCGGCACGGTCATCCAGTTCACCGCCGGTAACAGCGGCTACGTGAACCCGTCGCCGCGAGGCGCCGCGCCGTACTTCATACCCGAGTTGGAGGGCAGCTGGTACACGACGTCGGGGATCAACCCCACCCAGGGGCGCACGTACAACCCTGACGGCTCCGTCCTGGTCCCCGGTCAGCAGACGTTCAACCAGTGCGGCGTCGCGAAGTGGTCCTGCGTGACGGCGCCGGCCAATGGCATCAACAGCACGACCGTGTCGGTCGTCAACGACGTGCCCGAGCCCCGTTACGGCAGTTCGTCGGGGACGTCGATGGCCGGCCCGCACTCGGCGGCCGCACTGTCGTTGATCATGCAGCGCTTCCCGTACATGACCAACGAGCAGGCGCTCTACACGATGTTCACCACCGGCCGGCAGAACAATACGATCAGTGATGCGGCGGGCAAGGCCGTGCAGAACCCCACCGGCGGCCAGATCGTGCAGGTGCCGGACAGCCGCAACGGCTGGGGCACGGTCAGTCTGCGGGAGGCCATGAACGGCCCGGGCCAGTTCCTGGGGCCGTTCGTCGTCGACACACAGGGGCGCGACGACGTGTGGTCGAACGACATCTCGGACGTTGCGATCCGGGCCCGCCAGCAGGAGGACGCCGCCGAGGCGGCCGCCTGGACGGCGACCAAGGCCGACAAGGGCTGGACCGAAGGCCTGCCGGCCGACGCGAGCGACGTCGACAAGTCGGACTACGCCATCGGGGTCCGCCGTGAGCAGGCCCGCGAGGCCCGCGCCTACGAGGGCAGCCTCACGAAGCGTGGCGCCGGCACCCTGTTCCTCACCGGCAGCGAGACCTGGCACGGGACGAGCACCGTCCTCGACGGCAAACTCTCGGTCGTCGGCTCGCACGCGAGCGCTGTCGACGTGCGCGGCGGAACGCTCGGCGGCAGCGGCACCGTGGGTGACAGCATCAACGTCAGCCACGGCGTGCTGCGGCCCGGTCTCACGGCCGACGAGGCCGCGCAGACCACCGGCGTTTCCGGCGCCGCAGGCAATGTCCTGAACGTCGGCGGGAACGCGACCATCGGCAAGGAGGGTCGCGTTGCCGTCACGATCTCCGGCGACCGGGACTACACGAGCGTCCGGGCGGCGGGGAACCTGGTGCTGGACGGTGAGCTGGACCTGGCCGTGCAGGGCAAGCTGACCCCGGGCACCGTGTTCACGATCATGAGCGGTAGCTCGATCAAGGGCGCCTTCCACGCGCTGCCGGAGAACCGGGTCCTGAACGTGGGCGGTTACCTGTTCCGGGTGTCCTACAAGAACAACAGCATGACGCTGACCGTCATGCGCGCGGTGTAAGCCGCGCCCCGTTGGCTCAACTCGGCTCAGGGCCGCGGGTGGAGTCCGCTTCGCCTGTTCTGAGCACGGCGGGCCGGGAGGGGAAAGGTCGGACGAGCACGGCACATGTGGATCAGGAGGTGTCCAGGCTTCAAGATCCGCAAGGTTGCCGTGCTCGTCTCTTCATTCATGCCCACGCCGGGCACGCTGGTGGCACCGCTCCGGCTCATGCCCTCCTCCACCCCGGCTCCGCCGCCGGGGCTGCTGGATGCGCTCGCGTGAGTGGTCGACCCGCGTGACCGGCGCGAACGGCGGTTCAAGCCCGCAGCACTGCTGGCCGTCGACGTGTGCGTGATAACCGCAGCGGGCCACAACTCCCTTACCCGGGCTGCCCGTTCGTCCCGTTCCCGCGACGCCGTTGCCGCCACTGTCGCCGAACTTCCCGACCAACTGCGCCGGTCGCTGACTAAGGGCTGTCCCGTAATCCCTGGCGGGCGCGCGACGCCGGCTACGGCACCTCGCTGCGTTGTCGGAACGCCCGAATACATTCAGTATGAGGACGCTCCTCCGCCTTGCGATGCACCGCATCCGACGCCGCGCGCTGATCCACCAGGGATTACGGGACAGCCCTTGGGGCCGGGGCGCCGAGATGGCCGAACGCGCCCAACTCCGCATCGGCGCCGGCCTGGAGATCTGTTTCGCCGGCCCGCACGGCCCCTGGCCACGCGGCACAAACGAGAACACCAGCGGCCTGCTCCGCCAGTACTTCCCCCAAGGGACCGACCTGTCCCGATGGGGCGCGGACGATCTCCAGGCGGTCGCAGCGTCACAGGTGCGGGTCGCGGCCTCGTCAGTCGGCGGCGATGATCGCCGCGCCGAGCGCCGCAATGGAGTCGGCGAGCTGATCCATCCATGCCGAGACGGGCCTGCCGCCTTCGGACTGCAGGGCGACGAACGCGCCGTCGTAGCCGGCCATTCCGAAGGGGGCGAGGGCCTCTGCGATCTTGTCGGCGGTCTCCTCGCCCGCGCTCTGGAAGGACGAGCGGATCATGTGCGCCATGTAGGCGCGCCCCTCGTCGCGGACCGCGATCACGGTCTGCAGGGCCTCGGGCGCCTCTGCCGCCTCGCGGCTCATCACCAGCACGAGCAGCAGGCGCAGGAACTCCTCGCCGTTCTCCATGACGTTGCCGGTCCGGCGCAGATACCAGCGGAGCCGCTCGTTGGGGGTGCCGTCCTCCGGGGGGTTGCGATGGGCTTCGCGCATGGCGTCGAAGAAGCCGTACGCGCCCTGTTCCATGACGGCCGAGAGCAGTCCCGCCTTGGATTCGAAATGGTGGTAGAAGGCGCTCTTCGGCAGGCCGGTCTCTTTGGCGAGCGTCGACATCGGCGTTCCGGCGTAGCCGCGTACGGACATCACCCGGGCGGCCGCGTCAAGGATCTCCTGCCGTGACCGGCGGCCGCGGCGGTTGGTGCGTGTCTCCGGCGCGGGCGGCTCGATCTTCTCCACCTTCCGGAGTCTAGGCGACGCCGGGGCGCGCTTCCCACCAGGGCCGGAGCTCACCAGTGCGGGAAATCCCTGCCCGGAATCTCTTGACGGGCTGTGGAGGGGCGCTGTTACCTTCGAATTGTACCGACCGATCGGTCCAAAACTTTCCGTCTTTGCGTTCACCACGGAGCCTGCGCATGACCAAGAGATACGACGCGGATGTCGCGATTGTCGGCTACGGCCCGACCGGTGTGATCGCCGCACTCACCCTCGCCAGATACGGCATCTCCGCCGTTGCGTTCGAGCGGGACCGGGACATCTACTCCCGGGCGCGTGCCGTGACGGTCAACGACTGGACGATGCGGATCTTCCAGGACCTCGGCATCGACGAGCGGATCGACAAGGTGATCGACCCGCAGCGCGCCCTGCGCTGGATGACCTACGACCGCACGGAGATCATGCGGATCGAGCACCCGCCGTCCACCCTGGGCCGCACTCCGCGCTTCTACAACATCTACCAGCCGACGATGGAGGCCGAGCTGCGCGCGGCCGTCCAGGAGCGGTACGACGACCTGGTCACCGTCCACTACGGCGACGAGGTCACCGGCATCGAGCAGGACGCCGACGGCGTCACCGTCACCTCGACCGCCGATGGCGCGACCCGTACCACCCGCGCCCGTTACGCGATCGGCGCCGACGGCGGCAGCAGCGCCACCCGCGGCCGGATCGGCTGCAAGCTGCTGGGCGACACCGACGACGTCACCTGGGTGGTCGTCGACTGCCACGTCAAGCGCTGGTGGCCCGATCGAGACTTCCTGACCTTCTGGTCCGACAAGGAGCGCCCGGTCGTCGACATCGCCCTGTCCGCGGGCAACCACCGGTGGGAGATCCCGCTCAAGCCCGACGAGACCCCGGCGGACTATCCGACGAGCGCCGAGATATGGCCTCTGCTCAAGGCGCTCGGCGTTTCCGAGGACGATGTCGAGATCCACCAGCACGCCTTCTACCAGCACCACGTCCGGATGGCCGACACGTTCCGCCAGGGGCGGGTGTTCCTGGCCGGTGACGCGGCGCATCTGATGCCGCCGTGGGCCGGTGCCGGCATGCAGACCGGTATGCGCGACGCTCACAACCTGGGCTGGAAACTCGCCCGTGTGCTCAAGGGCGAGCTGCCCGAAAGCTGGCTGGACACCTACGAGGCGGAGCGGCGCCCCAACGCCGCCTTCTACACCGGCCTCGCGGTCGGCCTCGGCCGGGTGATCAAGCAAGAGGTCTCCGAGGAGGAGCAGGCCGCGATGAACGCGGTGCCCGAGAGCACGGTCACCCCGTTCGAGCCGCCGCTCACCGCTCCGCCGGTACTGGCGGGCGGCTGGATCCGCGGAGAGACCGGTGACGCCAGCATCATCGGCCGCATGATCCCGCAGCCGATCACCGGTGACACCGCCGGCCGTATGGCCCGCCTGGACGATCACCTCGGCCACCACTTCGTGCTGCTCGGCGACCAGGTCGACCCAGCGACCCTGCTGTCGGCGGAGGAGAAGGCCGGCTGGGACGGGCTCGGGGCCCACTACCGCGCGGTGCGCCCGAAGACCTCGCATACCCAGGGGCCGGACGAGCTGGTCGACCTGGACGAGGTCGTCCTCCCCTGGATGCGCCGGTACGGCGCCCGTGTCATCGCGGTCCGTCCGGACAGGTTCGTCGCCGCCGCCGATACCCACGGCCTTGCCGTGCCCACCGTCTGATTGAGCCTGCGAAGAAAAGGAGAAAGACTTGTCTGGTGTCAAGGAACTCGGATACGTCGTCTACGAGGTGAGCAGCCTCGCCGACTGGGAGCACTTCGGTGTCACCCTGCTCGGTATGCAGCTCGGCGAGAAGACCGGGAACGGCTTCACGCTGCGTACCGACGAGAAGGCCCACCGCTGGGTCATCAGCGAGGGCCCGGCCGACGACCTGGTGGCCACCGGTTACGAGGTCGAGGGCGCGGACGCGCTCGACACCCTGGTCGAGAAGCTGCGTGCGGCCGACGTCGAGGTCACCGAGGGCGACGAGGCGCTCGCCGCCGCCCGCAAGGTGGACCGGATCTTCATCACCGCCGACCCGATGGGCAACCGGGTCGAGCTGGTCAACGGCCTGGCCGATGCCGCCACGCCGTTCGAGTCTGCTTCGCTGCTCGGCAGCTTTGTGACCGGCGCCGGCGGCGCGGGCCACCAGGTCCTGCTGGCCCACGGCGTCTCCCGGGAGACCTACCTGGGCTTCTACTTCGACCTGCTCGGCTTCAAGATCAGCGACATGATCGTCGAGGAGCTCGCCCCGGGCATCGTCGCCGACCTGATCTTCCTGCACTGCAACGGCCGCCACCACACCGTCGCCTTCGGCGACCTTCCGTCGCCGAAGAAGACCCACCACTTCATGGTCGAGGTCACCGACATCCGCGACGTCGGCCTGGCCTACGACCGGTGCATGGACGCCAAGCAGCCGTTCGAGATGACGCTCGGCATGCACCCGAATGACCACATGTTCAGCTTCTACGTCTTCACGCCGTCCGGTTTCAGTATCGAGTACGGCTGGGGCGGGCTGATCATCGACGACGAGACCTGGGAGGTGAAGACGCTCGACCGGCTGCACAGCTGGGGCCACCGTCCCCCGGGCGTCGTCTCCGGCCTGCTCGCTGCCGCACCGAACCCGATGGAAGAGAACCACTGATGACCCTCAACCCGCAGGACATCGCCCGCACCGTCGAGACCGCCGACTGGAAGCTCCGCTACTACGAGGCGGGCTCCGGCCACCCGGTCATCCTGCTGCACGGCAGCGGCCCCGGCGCCACCGGCTGGAGCAACTTCTCCGGCAACATCGAGGCCCTGGCCGAGCACTTCCACGTCTACGCGGTCGACATGCCCGGCTGGGGCGAGTCGGACGCCGCCACGGTCGACCGTCTCGACCACGTCGAGGCCGCGATCCAGTTCATGGACGCCCTCGACATCGACAAGGCCGCCTTCGTCGGCAACTCGATGGGCGGCCAGACCTCGCTCCGCCTCGCCACCGAGTACCCCGAGCGGATATCCCACCTGGTCACCATGGGCCCGCCGGTCGGCATGCGGCTGCCGACCCTCTTCGGCGCCGGTGACGGCCCGTCCGAGGGCCTCAAGGTCCTGATCGAGACCTACCGCGACGCCGGCCCGGAGAACATGCGCCGGCTCGTTGAGATCATGGTCTTCGACAAGGCCCGGTTCGCCACCCCCGAGCTGTGCCAGGCCCGTTCGGACGCCGCGCTCGCCCGCCCGGAGCACCTGCGCAACTACGTCGACGGCATGCCCCAGGGCGCCCCGCTGCCCAAGTGGGTCAAGCCGGAGCTGCTGCCGACGATCCAGGTGCCGACCCTGCTGATCCACGGCCGCGACGACCGCGTCGTCTCCTACGAGACCTCGCTGTTCCTGCTGGCGAACATCCCGGACAGCCGCCTGGTGGTGCTCAATCACTGCGGCCACTGGGCGATGATCGAGCACGCCGACGAGTTCAACCGGCTGGTCACCGACTTCGTCGCCAACAACTGAGCCACGGGCCGACCGGCCGGGGAGGGCCTGTACGACACCGCCGCGTCGGCGGCGCCGTACAGGCCCTCCCCGTCTGTCAGCGGCCCTCCTCGGCGAGGTCCTGCTCCAGGGCGTGCGCCGCCGCGTTCGGGGTGGCGACCAGGGACAGGAGGCGGTGCGGGGCGTAGCGCACGCCGGGCAGCGACACCGACAGACCGGCCGGCGCGGCGCCGGCCCGGTCGCGCACCGGTACGCCGAGTGCGACCGGACCGCGTTCGGACCGCCTCTTGTCGAAGGCGAATCCGTTGCGCTGCAGCCGCCGCAGCTCATCCCGCGGCTGGTCGGGCTCCGGGCGCTCGACCGGACGCTCCCGGTACCGCTCGGTCGCGTACACCTCGTCCAGCTCCTCGTCGGAGAGGCCGGCGAGCAGCAGCAGGCCACGGCGATGGGATGGGGCGGCGGGGTCCTGAGCGACTTGTCCATGGCGCGGT
Organism: Streptomyces sp. NPDC057565; assembly: GCF_042801455.1. Taxonomy (NCBI): domain Bacteria; kingdom Bacillati; phylum Actinomycetota; class Actinomycetes; order Kitasatosporales; family Streptomycetaceae; genus Streptomyces; species Streptomyces sp. NPDC057565. The sequence goes on from NZ_JBHVFU010000019.1 coordinate 132,202, forward strand.
GCCGGAATGGTTCTGCTATGCAGAATCTATGTGTTCTTCAAAGAGAAACGGCGCACGCTGTGGCTTGTGACTCACTCCTCCCTCGCCCATGACATCGCCTCGGGCTCCCCGGTGCGGCTGCAGGCCGTCGCCGCGGAGGGGCAGCCCGAGGTCACCCCGGCTCTCGAAGAGCTGTACCGGGGCTTCGAGAACGAGCTGCTCGTCCCGCTGTGGACCGAGATCGGCGACCTCATGCCGGCCCACCCGCGCTCGCGCGCCGTACCCCACATGTGGCGCTGGCAGCGGCTGCGCGAGCTGGCCGCCCAGGCCGGCGACATCGTCCCGGTCGGCCGCGGCGGCGAGCGCCGCGCCATCGCGCTGGCCAACCCGTCCCTCGGCGGACGGCCCTTCGCCACCCCCACGCTGTGGGCGGCCATCCAGTACCTGATGCCGGGTGAGGACGCCCCCGAGCACCGCCACACCCAGCACGCCTTCCGGTTCGTCGTCGAGGGCTCGGGCGTGTGGACGGTCGTCGGCGGCGACCCGGTGCCGATGAACCGCGGCGACTTCCTCCCGCAGGCCGGATGGAACTGGCACGCCCACCACAACGCCACCTCCGAGCCGATGGCCTGGATCGACGGCCTGGACATCCCCCTCCAGTACGTCACCGAGGCGCAGTTCTTCGAGTTCGGCCGCGACGAGATCAGTGACGCCGAGCGGATCACGCCGGAGCGGTCGCGCTCCGAGCGCCTGTGGGGCCACCCGGGCCTGCGCCCGCTGTCGGCCGCCCCGGCCACCCCGGGCAGCCCGCTGCTCTCCTACAAGTGGGAGTACACCGACGCCGCCCTGCGCGACCAACTGCTGCTGGAGAAGGAGGGCTACGGCGGCACCGTCGAGCCCGGCCACGCCGCGGTGCGCTACGCCAACCCGCACGACGGCTCCGACGTGCTGCCGACCATCCGCGCAGAGTTCCACCGTGTCGCCCGCGGCGCCGAGACCGCGCCCGTGCGCGAGACCGGCTCCTCCGTCTACCAGGTCTTCGACGGCTCCGGTGTCGTGACCGTCGGGGAGAAGTCCTGGACGGTCAGCCGCGGCGACCTGTTCGTCGTCCCGTCCTGGGAACCGTTCTCCGCCAGGTCCGAGGCCGGCGGGACCGACTCGGACTCCGGCGCCCTCGACCTCTTCCGCTTCTCCGACGCGCCCGTCTTCGAGGCGCTTCAGCTCAACCGCACCCAGAAGGACGCCTGATCATGAAGCTCGCCACCATCCGCACCACCGACGGCACCCGGGCGGTCCGCCTCGACGGCGACGTCCACGTCGACCTCGGTTACACCGACCTGGGTGAACTGTTCGCCGAGGCCGACTGGCAGGCCAAGGCCGCCGCCGCCTCCGGCACCACCTACCCGGTCGAGGGCGCGGACTTCGCGCCGGTCGTCCCGAACCCGTCCAAGGTCGTCTGCGTCGGCCACAACTACACCAACCACATCAAGGAGATGGGGCGGGACCTCCCCAACTACCCGACCCTCTTCCCGAAGTTCGCCGACACCCTCATCGGTGCGAACGACGACATCGTCAAGCCGGCCGAGACCGACGCGGTCGACTGGGAGGTCGAGCTGGCCGTCGTGATCGGCAAGCAGGTCCGCCGCGCCGACGAGCAGCAGGCCGCCGACGCCATCGCCGGCTTCACCGTCATGAACGACATCTCGGTGCGCGACTGGCAGTTCCGCACCATCGAGTGGACCCAGGGCAAGATCTGGGAGGCGACCACGCCGGTCGGCCCGTACGTCGTCACCCCCGACGAGGTCGGCGGCGTCCGCCCCGCCCTGAAGGTCAAGACGGTCGTCGACGGCCAGGTCATGCAGCAGGACGACACCGGCACGCTGCTGTTCGACCCGGTCTTCCTGTTGCAGTACATCTCCACCGTCATCACTCTGCGTCCGGGCGACATCATCGCCACCGGCACCCCGGCCGGCGTCGGCAACGCCCGCGACCCCAAGGTCTTCCTGCTCCCCGGCCAGAACGTGGTCACCGAGATCACCGGCCTCGGCGCCTGCACCAACAAGGTCGTCGCAGCGTGACGAACGGCACCCGCACCTTCGCCGACGCCCGCCGCTGGGCCCTGATCGGCGCCGAGCTGACCTTCGACGCCGTCGCCGGACTCGACGACGCCGGGTACGCCGCGCCCAGCACCCTGCCCGGCTGGAGCCGCGCCCACATCGCCGCGCACGTCGCTGCCAACGCCGAGGCCCTGTCCAACCTGGTCCACTGGGCCGCCACAGGCGAACCCACCCCGATGTACGCCTCGCCCGAGGAACGCGCCGCCGGCATTGAACGCGGCCGTGCCCTGCCGGCCGACCGGCTGACCGCCTGGCTGCGCCGCTCGGCGGACGCGCTGGAGGTGCGGATGGACCAGCTCACCGACGAGCAGTGGCGGCACGAGGTCGTCACTGCCCAGGGCCGCACCGTCCCCGCCACCGAACTGCCCTGGATGCGTTCCCGCGAAGTGTGCGTCCACGCCGTCGACCTGGCGACCGGCGTCTCCTTCGCCAACCTGCCGGCCGACTTCCTCGCCGCCCTGTGCGACGACGTCGCCGCCAAGCGCGCCGCGGCCCCCGGCCCGGCCGTGACCCTGCGGGCCCCGGCCGCCGGCGCCGACTGGGAACTGCCGGGCGACGGCGAGCCCGTCCCGGTCACCGGCGAACTGCATGACATTGCGGCCTACCTCACCGGACGCGACGCCGACCTGCGCGCCGCAGACGGCACCCCCGCCCCCGCGCTGGGCGCCTGGCTCTGAACCCGGGGCCCGCCCCGCACACGCAAGGAACAGCACATGAACCCTGAACCCACGCCTGCCGGACAGCCCGACGTCCTGGTGGTCGGCGGTGGCATCGGCGGCCTCAGCACCGCCTTCGCCCTGTCACGCCAGGGACTTCGGGTACGCGTTCTCGAACAGGCCCCGGAGTACGGCGAGGTCGGCGCCGGCCTGCAGATCGCCCCCAACTGCACCCGCATCCTTGCCGAGTACGGCCTGCTGGACGAGGCGAAGTCGCTGGGCGTCGTCCCGGAGAACATGGTGATGCGGGACGCGCTCGACTCCCAGGTGCTGACCCGGCTCGACCTGCGCGACCTCGAACGCCGCTACGGCTTTCCGTACATGGTCATCCACCGCAGCGACCTGCACGGCATCTTCCTGCGCGCCTGCCGGCGCGCCGGTGTCGAGCTGCTGAACGACCAGGTCGTCGTCGGCTACGAGAACACAGAGGGCGGCGCCCGAGTCCTCCTGAAGGACGGACGGGTCGAGTCCGCCCCGCTGGTCATCGCGGCCGACGGACTGCACTCCGTGGCCCGCCGCCAGTTGATCGGCGACGACGTGGTCAGCTCCTCCTACGTCGCCTACCGCGCGGCCGTCCCGATCGAGCAGGTCAAGGACAACGGCATCGCGGAGAACGACGTCACCGTCTACGTCGGCCCGCACCGCCACTTCGTCCAGTACGCCCTGCGCGGCGGCGACATGTTCAACCAGGTCGCCGTGTTCGAGTCGCCCAAGGCCCTGGCCGGCGAGGAGGACTGGGGCACACCCGACGAGCTGGACGCGGCCTTCGTGGGCAGTTGTGACACTGTCATCAAGGGCATTCCGCTGATGTGGCGGGACCGCTGGTGGCGGATGTTCGACCGCGACCCGATCGAGACCTGGGTGCACGGCCGGATCGCCCTGCTCGGCGACGCCGCGCACCCGCCGCTCCAGTACATGGCGCAGGGCGCGATCATGGCGATCGAGGACGGCTGGGTGCTCGCCCAGCACTACGCCCGGCTGGCCGAGGCCGCCCCGGCGGGCACCGAGCCGGACTGGGACGGTGCGCTGGCCGCGTACGAGGCTGTCCGGGTGGAGCACTGCCGCCGGGTGCAGACGACGGCCCGCGCCTGGGGTGAGCTGTGGCACCTCGACGGGGAGTCCCGGCTCCAGCGAAACGCGATCATGCGGGCGCGGGACGCCGACGACTACACCTTCACCGACTGGGTGTACGGTCCGACCGCGCTGACCCCGGACGAGGAACCCGAGATGTTCACGCCGATCCCGCTCTCCTCGGCGGCCGTCGAGGACCGGGCGGCCTGACCACCCACACGCCCCGGACCGTGGCCGGGTGCGACGCGAAGTGCGTCGCACCCGGCCTCGGCCGGTTTCAGGGGCGCCGGCGGGCGAGGGTGGAGCCCAGGGTCGTGGCCGCGGCGCGTACGGCGTTCGCGTGGGACTCGGGGCGGAAGCGTCCGACCGGGCCGGTCACGCTGATGGCGGCGACCGCGGTCAGACCGTCGGGTGCGAGGACCGGCGCGGCGACGCAGAGCAGGCCCGGTGTCGACTCCTCGCGTTCGTAGGCGACACCTGTCTCGACCGCCTTCACGAGCTGCCGGCGCAGCAGGCCCGGGGCGATCACGGTGTGCGGCGTGCGGCGTTCGAGCGGGGCTCTCAGCACGGCGGCCTGCTCGTCCTCCCCGGCGTAGGCAAGCAGCACCTTGCCGATCGCCGTGCAGTGCATCGGCATCCGCCCACCGGTGCGGGAGGGCGCCTTGGCCTGGCGGTGTCCGCCGATCTTGGCGACGTAGACGACCTCATGCCCCTCGCGCACGCCGAGGTGCACGGTCTCGTGGGTGCGTTCGTAGAGATCCTGCAGAAACGGCATCGCCAGCTCCAACAGGGTGCGTTCGGTGGCGGCGCGCAGACCGAGCTCGAAGAGGCCCCCGGAGAGCCGGTAGCCGTGGTCGGTCTTGTCGAGCAGCCGGTGGTGGACCAGGTCCCCCGCGACGCGGTGGACGGTGCCCTTCGCCAGACCGGTACGCCGCACCAGCTCGGCGAGCGGCAGCACGGAGTCGGCCGGGCCGAACGCGCGCAGGATCGCCAGTGCCTTGCCCAGGACGGTGTCGCTGTCCTCCATGGAAAAGAGCGTACCGCTGAGTGGAACGCAGGCATGGAGTTCTCCGCGCCCCATGCCGCAGATTGGACGACATGCCCCAGAACCACCCCACTGTCGGCACCGACAGCATCGCCGCCGCCGCGGCCCGGCTCCGTGACGCCGCTGCCACCGGCACCCCCGCCGCCCCCGTGCGCGACCTGATCGGCCGCGACGACGTCGAGAACGCGTACGCCGTGCAGGAGCGGCTCACCGCCGAGCGGATCGAGGCCGGTGCCACGGTCGTCGGCCGGAAGATCGGCCTCACCTCCGCGGCCGTGCAGCAGCAGCTCGGCGTCGACCAGCCCGACTTCGGCTTCCTCTTCGACGACATGGAGTACGCCGACGGCTCGGTCGTGCCGGCCGGCGCGATCCTCCAGCCGCGGGTCGAGGCCGAGATCGCCTTCGTGCTGGGGGCCGACCTCGCCGAGGGACCGCTCGACGACGCCCAGGTGCGCGAAGCCATCGACCATGCCGTCGCCGCGATCGAGATCTGCGGCAGCCGGGTGGCCGACTGGGACATCAGCTTCGGTGACACGGTCGCCGACAACGCCTCGGCCGGCGGCTACGTCCTCGGCGCGCAGCGCGTCCCGCTCACCGGTTTCGACCCCGTGGCGGCCGAGATGGCCATGACCGTCGACGGCGAGACCGTTTCCACCGGCAGCGGCGCCGCCTGCCTCGGCGACCCGGTCAACGCCGTCGTCTGGCTTGCCCGCCAGGCCCGCGAACTGGGCGAGCCGCTCCGCGCGGGCCAGGTCATCCTCTCCGGTGCCCTCGGCCCGATGCGTCCCGTGACGCCGGGCGCTGCCGTTCATGCCACTGTCACCGGCCTCGGCACGGTGTCGGTCACCTTCTCTGCGTAAGGAACGACGATGAGCAAGACCAAGGTCGCCATCATCGGGTCGGGCAACATCGGAACCGACCTGATGATCAAGATCATGCGCAATGCGCAGCACCTCGAGATGGGGGTCATGGTCGGTATCGACCCGGCCTCCGACGGTCTGGCCCGCGCCGCGCGCCTCGGGTTCGAGACCACCCCCGAGGGCGTGGAGGGGCTGCTGAAGTCGCCGCAGATCGACGAGATCGGCATCGTCTTCGACGCCACCTCGGCCGGTGCGCACACGTACAACGACGAGAAGCTGCGCCCGCTCGGCATCCGCATGATCGACCTGACGCCGGCCGCGATCGGTCCGTACGTCATCCCGGCGGTCAATCTCGAGGAGCACCTCGACGCGCCGAACGTCAACATGGTCACCTGTGGTGGCCAGGCGACGATCCCGGTCGTGGCCTCGATCAGCCGGGTCGTCCCGGTGGCGTACGCGGAGATCATTGCCTCGATCGCCTCCAAGTCGGCCGGCCCCGGCACCCGGGCCAACATCGACGAGTTCACCGAGACGACCTCCTCGGCGATCGTGCAGGTCGGGGGCGCCCAGCGGGGCAAGGCGATCATCATCCTCAACCCGGCCGAGCCGCCGCTGATGATGCGTGACACTGTCTTCGCGCTGGTCACCCTGCCCGAGGGCGCGGACGGCGAGACCGCGAAGGCGCAGATCACCGAGTCGGTTCGCAAGATGGTCGCCGAGGTCTCGGCGTACGTCCCGGGCTACCGGATGGTCCAGGACGTCCAGATCACCGAGATCCCGGCCGACCAGCCGGTCGAGACGCTGCTGGCCGAGGGCGCGACCGCACGGCCGACCCACCAGGTGTCGGTCTTCCTCAGGGTCGAGGGCGCGGGCATGTACCTCCCGGCGTATGCCGGAAACCTCGACATCATGACCTCGGCCGCGGTGCAGATGGCCGAGAAGATCGCCGCCGCGAAGGAGGCCACGAAGTGAGCACCCCGATCTTTGTACAGGACGTCACCCTCCGCGACGGAATGCACGCCGTCCGGCACCGCATCACGCCCGAGGACGTCAAGCGCATCGTCGTGGCCCTGGAGGAGGCCGGCGTCGACGCGATCGAGGTCGCGCACGGTGACGGCCTCGCCGGCGGCTCGCTCAACTACGGCCCGGGCTCGAACACCGACTGGGAGTGGATCGAGGCCGCCGCGTCGGTCCTGAAGAACGCCCGCCTCACCACTCTGCTTCTGCCGGGTGTGGGAACCATCCACGAGCTGAGGCACGCCTACGACCTCGGCGTTCGCTCAGTGCGCGTGGCCACCCACTGCACCGAGGCCGACATCTCCGCGCAACACATCGCCGCCGCCCGTGAGCTGGGCATGGACGTCTCCGGCTTCTTGATGCTCTCCCACATGGCCGAGCCCGAACAGCTCGCGAAGCAGGCCAAGTTGATGGAGTCCTATGGCGCCCAGTGCGTCTACGTCACCGACTCCGGCGGCCGACTGACGATGAATGATGTCGCCGCCCGGGTGCGCGCCTACCGCGACATCCTCGACCCGGCAACCGAGATCGGCATCCACGCCCACGAGAACCTCTCGCTCTCCGTCGCCAACTCGGTGGTCGCGGTCGAGAACGGCGTCTACCGCGTCGACGCCTCGCTCGCCGGACACGGAGCGGGCGCGGGCAACTGCCCCATCGAGGCCTTCGTCGCCGTCGCGAACCTGTCGGGCTTCAAGCACAACTGCGACCTGTTCAAACTGCAGGACGCCGCCGACGACATCGTCCGCCCCCTGCAGGACCGCCCGGTCCGGGTCGACCGCGAGACCCTCACGCTGGGCTACGCGGGTGTCTATTCCAGCTTCCTGCGGCACGCGGAGACCGCCGCGCAGCGGTACGAAGTCGACGTGCGCGACATCCTGATGGAATGCGGCCGGCGACGACTGGTCGGCGGCCAGGAGGACATGATCGTCGACATCGCCCTCGGCCTGGCGGCCGGTCGCTGACGTCTGTGACGGTCGGTTCACGGCCGGCTCCGTCGCCGTGAACCGACCGACCGGGAACGGGAGACCGCCGCGCCGCAGGGACACCCTCCCGGTGCCATGGGCGGGGTCCGGACATCGGCATACCGCCCGACCACGACCTGCGCAGCCTGCTGGACACACCTCTCCCCGAAAGAGGATGGAAGCAGCCTACGCGGGAAATCTGTAGCAGCAGAGGATGGCGGCGAGTCCGAGAAAGGCCAGGTAATTGCGGGGGTCTCGCTCGTAGCGGGGGTTGAGGCGGCGGTAGCCGGACAGCCGGGACATGGTCCGCTGGACGACCCGTCTGCGGCGTCCCAATCGCTCGCTCGACTCGATTCCGCCCTCTTCTTTTGGCCCTGACGTGGGCGGTGTCGCGGATGACGCGGGAGACGTTCAGGAGGCCGATGTCGTCCAGACGGTGCAGTACCGCCTCGTGCAGCCGGCCCCGGACCCCCGCCCTCGACCAGATCAGGAACCGGCGATGGACGGTCGACTTCGATATCCCGAAGCAGGCGGCAACGACCGTCAGGAACACCCGTTGACCAGCACGTAGACGATGGAGCGCTTCGCGTGGTCGAGGCACGTTCTCTGCGGGTTCGTGCATTTCATGTCGGAGGAGGGGGACCACATGGGAATCAGCACGAGCATCTCGTCGATGAAGCCCTCCACCCGCTTCAGCACGTTCACCCGGGGCGGAGACGATTTTCGCACGGGCGGTACCGGATGGTTCAGGTCCTTGACGCCGAAGGCGGAATGTCACACACCGTCAAACCCGTAACAGTCAATCTTGTTGCCCAATCTGCCGTCGCTTTCAAGGACGATGCCGGCGCCCACGGCAGCCGACATCCCACCGTTGTCACACACAACTGGCCCTAGCAGAAAAGGGCGTGTCCCCGTCTCATCACTAACACAGCTCATACACAGCACCGTTGACGGGTTTCAGTGCTGACCTTAGGCTCGCTCACCATTGGTTCCGGCCCGGGTTCGCACAGACGGTCACGTTCCTGACGTGTGTGCGACCGTCCGTCGTCGCTGCGGCGACGGTTGGCTGGGGCTGCCGCTCCGCCGGAACCGCCGCTCCACTCCGTACCGACGACTCTGGAGAGCTTGTGAACAGACGTCGCGCGCCCGGCTGGGCCGCCTCGGCACTCGTCACCACTCTGGCGCTGACCGGTGCACTCGCCGGCCCTGCCGTCGCGTCACCGACCGCCACTTCCGCTCGGACCCCGACCACCGCGGTCGCCACCGCGACCGACGGCATCACGCACGAGCAGAACGACCGTGTCCCGGAGGGCTCGGTCTGGACCCAGCACTACTTCCCGTCCTCGGACGGCTCCGGCACCGAACTGCACGGCGACCTGCTGATGCCCGAAGGCGTGTCCGCCGGGCAGAAGGTGCCGGTCATCCTCTCCATCGGCCCGTACTTCGGACACATGGGCCAGACGGGCCCCGAGGGCTGGACCCACACCGGTCCCTCGAGCCGTTTTCAGGACTTTATCGAGGGCAGCGACCTCTTCGCCCACGGCTACGCATTCCTCATGGTCGACCTGCGCGGCTTCGGTGGCTCGACCGGCTGCCTCGACTGGGGCGGTCCCGGTGAGCAGGCCGACGTAAAGGCCGCGATCAACTGGGCCGCGAGCCAACCGTGGTCGACCGGCGCAGTGGGTATGTACGGCAAGTCCTACGACGCCGTCACCGGCCTCATCGGCAACGGCCTGAAGCAGTCCGCGCTGAAGGCCGTCGTTGCCCAGGAGCCCCTCTGGGACATGTATCAGTACATCTACTCCAACGGTGTCCCCCGCCCGAATGTGACCGGAACCGCCAATGCCTACAACGGCATTGCCACGTTGGCCCCGCTGTCGGACGACGACGCGCGCTACCAGGCCAACGCCCGGTACGAGAACTCCCACCCCCAGTGCCTGACCGAGAACTCGGCCGGCTACCGGATTTCGGACCAGAACGACCCGTTCTGGACCTCCCGTGACCTGGCCAAGATGGCTCAGGGCACCAACACGCCGCTCTTCGTCACCCAGGGCTTCGTCGAGAACAACACCAAGCCCGAGGAGATGCAGGAGTACCTCACCAACCACACCGGCCCGGAGCGCGGTTGGGTCGGACAGTGGGACCATGTGCGTGGTGGAGACCGGGTGAGGGACGGCCGTCTGGCCATGGGCCGCGAGGGCTGGTACGACGAGATGCTGTCCTTCTACGACCAGTACCTCAAGGGAGTTGAGCCCTCGGTCGACTACCCGGCATACTCCGTCGAGGACTCCACCGGTCACTGGCGGGCCCAGGACACCTGGCCGGCGGTGGAGCGCGACGTCACCCTCCCGCTGGGGAACGGCAGTTACCTCGACGACGGCGGTGCCTCCGCCCGCGCCACCTTGGCCGCAGCCGGTGCGCCGGCGACCGAGGCGGTCCAGCCGTCGGGCAACTGGGACATGGAGAACGCCCCGGCGACCGAGCAGCCGGCGCCCAAGGGTCTGGCCAAGGGGATCGCGAAGAGGCAGCAGGCCGGTGAGGTCGGCTCCAGCTTCTTCGTCTGGTCGCAGCCGCTCACCCAGGACGTGCGGCTGACCGCCACGCCGAACATCTCGCTGACCGCGAAGGGCGAGGGCAACGTCATGCTCAAGCTCTACGACGTCGGCCCGGACGGCAAGGCTGTGATGTTCAACGAGCAAGTCTCCCTGCTGAAGACAGGCCGGATGAGCGTCGACCTCAAGGCGACCGACTGGACGCTGGCGGCCGGGCATGTCCTGGCCGTGGAGATCGGCTCGATCCAAACCGGGTCGTGGCGTGACACCCCGTCGGGGCGGACCATCGACGTCTCGGGCGCCGTGCTGAGGCTGTCCCTGGACGACCCGTCCGACGACGTGGCCACCCAGGGCGACCGCTCACCGTACCTGGACACCTACCTGCGCCAGTACACCGTGGACCTGCCGGCCGGTCCGGCGTCCATCACCGTGACGCCCGGCGGCCACATCTGATCCCACACCCACAGGCCGGCGCCGACGGTACGGCTCCCGGACTCGCTCCGGAGCGCCGTCCGGCGCCGGCCCAGGCACCAGGGGCTGCCGAGAGATACGTGAGCGTCGACGGCATGGTGTTCGCCGGGTGCGCTCAGCAACTTGCCGCTCCTCTGGCCCGGTATGGACGCGAGGCAGAGCTGCGCGCTTGGCTCGACGAGGACGGGGAGGAGTACGCCCGGACCGCGCTCGCCCGCCTGCTGGAGGAACGGGGCCGGACTGAGGAGGCGGTTGTCTCTGCCGAAGACCTCATGCACTTCGGGATGTCGGGCGGTGTGATCGCGGAGGCCGAACGTCTGGTGTGCGAGGGCGAGCCGGAGAAGGCGATCGCACACCTGCGAGCCCGTCCGGACGGGACGAGGAGACTGCGTGCCGAGGATCTCTGAGGGCCGGCTCTCCGGTGCTCCCGCTGACCACGGTTCCCGGCCGAGGCCAGGGGCAGCTCCCGGAGCGCCGAGTTGACGGCAGCCTGGCTGTTTCAGCCATCCGGGACCGGCGCACGGCCGTCCGGTGGCAGTACGCGTCGCATGAGCACGCCGACCACCCGGGCCAGGCCCAACGCCCCATCCGCGTCACCCGCCCTGCGGACCACATGCCGAGCGGGGGCGACCTGGTCGAGGACGGTGCCCTCGCGGGCCGGCAGGTAGGTCAACGTCAGGAACACGCCGTGCGTTGCCGTCCTCGAACGGGTGGAAGAAACAGACGTCGAGGAGGGCGCGGGACGCGCGGGCGTTGAGGGGGAGGGCAGGGGCGGTGGCCTGGGCCAGGCAGGTGTCGAGGCGGGCGGGGAGGTTCGCGGCGTCGGCTTGTGCCGACGGGGTTCTGCGTGTGGCGATGGGCCGCACCGTGCGGTGTTCCACGACACGACGAAGCCCCGCCATGCTCTTGGGTTCTAATCAACGTCGCAACACCCGACAGCCGGGTAGGCGATGAAGAACAGCAGCAGTACCGCCGGGGGGCGCCCGAACGGTAGAAGGGT
>NZ_JBHVFU010000020.1:0-139499 GCF_042801455.1 Streptomyces sp. NPDC057565
ACCCGGAAGCTAAGCCTTTCAGCGCCGATGGTACTGCAGGGGGGACCCTGTGGGAGAGTAGGACGCCGCCGAACAATTATTCCGGGAAAGCCCCGCACCTCTGGTGTGGGGCTTTTCTGCGTTCACGGGGCCGCGAATTCGGTTCCCGTCCTGAAGACCAGCCAGGCAGCGGAGACAAGTTCGCCGTCTGCTTCGGCGACCAGGACGGTGATGTCGTCCGGGGCAGCGGCGACCCGGCCCGCCAGGTCGTCCCCGATCATGCTCAGGTCCTGGCCCCAGATCACCGACTCCATCGCCGCTATGCGGAGACAGTACGAGCTGGTGCGGGCCCGGGAGCACGAATTCGATTGCTCGGGGACGGGAAGCCGGACAGGATCGGTGTATGGACTATGTGATTCGCCCTGTACGCGCCGAGGAATGGACGCTGGTCAAGGACATACGGCTCGCCGCCCTGCAGGATCCCGCGGCTCCTGTGGCGTTTCTGGAGACGTACGAGCAGGGGGCGGCTCAGCCCGACGACTTCTGGCAGGGGCGCGCAGCCGGTGGGGCGGAGTCCAGTGGCGACGAGACACGTCAGTTCATCGCCGAGGCCCCCGACGGGAGTTGGGCCGGCACGATCAGCGTGCTCATCGAGCGACCGGACGGGGACCTGCGGTTCGGTGCGCCCGCCAAGGTTCACCAGGCCCATGTGGTCGGGGTCTATGTGCGGCCCGAGGCACGGGGCAGTGGGCTGACCGACCAGTTGTTCCGGGCCGGGGTCGACTGGGCGTGGTCGCTGGGCGAGCCGCGGATCGAGCGGGTGCGTCTCTACGTCCACGAGAACAACCCGCGGGCCAGTGCGTTCTACCGCCGGTTCGGTTTCGTACCGACCGGGGAGACCATCGTCGAGCCGGACGACCCGAGGGTGCTGGACCTGGAGTACGAGATCGTCCGTCCGCTCTGATGGCTTGCCGCACCGGCTCGGCCGGCTGTCGCCCGGAGCGGCTGGGCTTTCCGGCGGCCTCGATACCCGTCACGTAACTCCTAGTGCCGTGAGGGGCACTAGAGCGGGGACGACCAGCGGGCCCGGGCCTGTTCCTTCGAGCGGAGCAGGACGAGCGTCGGCAGGCCCTGGTCCTGGCCGGTCGACAGCAGTTCAGGGAGTTGGGGGAATGGCGCCACAGCCGCGACGTCGTCGAGGATCAAGGCCATTGGTGGGTCGAGCCGGCCGTCGGTTGACCGTGCGGCCAAGCGGCGGCCGCGCTCGACCACGTGTGAGGCGAGGGCGGTGAGGAGGGGCATCGCGCCGGGTGCGGAGCGAGGATCCTCGATGGGTTCACCGACCACATAGAGCGTGCCCCCTTCGCCCGCAAAAGATTCCAGTACCAGCGAATCGGCCCGGTTCGGTGTGCAGGCCTCGCGGATGTGGACCGAGGAGAGCGCGGCGAACGCCCGTACCGTCAGCTCCTGGGCCATCTCCCGGCGTTCGAGGTGACCGGTGAGCGCGGACTCCAGCAGGCCGGCGAGTCCGGAGGCCGCCTTGGGATGGGTACGGAGCAGGCGTACGGGTTCGTGGGCGCTGCCGCTGAGGGCCCAGCGGTGGACCTGGCGGAACGGGCGACCGTCTATGGCGGCGGCGTGCAGCCAGCACTGGAGCAGGGTCTCCGCGGTCTCGGCCGTCATCGCGTCGATACGGGCCTGCGGCCGGACCGGGGCGAGGAGCGCGGCGGCGCGAGCGGCTGCCGTATCGGGCTGTTCGCATCCGGCGGTGGGGGACCAGTGGAGGCGGGCCGGGGTGTCGCAGAGGTGGCCGGGGTCGTAGACGAGGACCGGGCCGAGTTTGGCGCGGGCGTCCTTGGTCTCCGCCCAGACGGTGGGGTCCGAGGTGATGACGAGGGCGGGTCCGTCCGCCTCCCGGATGGCCTGGACGACCGTGGGCCGGCGGGTGGCGGCCGAACCGTAGACGACGAGAGGTGTGCGAGGGGAAGGAACGGCCGGCGCGAGGAGAGCGGGCGCGGGGCCCTCGGCGGATTCGTCCGGTGCCGGGGTGGCTGCGACAGCGGGGGTGGGTGTGGGGACAGGCGCGGGCTCAGGTGCGGGGACGGAAACTTCCACCCCTGCGGGCTCCTCGCGCCTCGCGTGCGCCGTGCGTCTCGCGTCGCTCTCCTCGTCCCGCGCTTCGACGGTCGCTGCGAAGCGCTCTTCGCGGCGTTCTTCCCGCCGACGTGCTCGTACCGCGCGCCAGCGGGCCACCACGCCCATCACGAACACTGTCAGCACCATGAGCACCATGAGTTCGCCTATGAACAGGCCCCAGAACAGCCCGTACCCGGAGAGCTCGTCCGCCGGTGTGTCGGGCCAGGCTGCCGGGATGTCGTGCGGGGACGCCGCCAGCCGACGCATGGCAAGCGGCGTCTCGGTGAAGGTGACGCCCTTCGGCCACGCGCCGTGCGTGAACAGTCCGGACAGACCGGTGGCCGTCCAGGCCAGGAGGGCCAGCCCGAGTAGGAAGCCCAGCAGGCCGACCAGCAGACCGTCCGGGATGCCGCCAGTGCTCGGACCGGTCTGCTGCTCTGTACGCCCTGCCATGTCATGCCACCGTTGACTCGGACGACTCGTTCAGTCGTTGCTGGTGCTCGATGCGTGCCGCGCGCTGTTCGGTCTCCAGCTCTGCGGCCCGTACGTCCTCCGGCAGCAGATCGACTGCGGACGACTCGGTCATCGCACGGTCGGTGAAGACCAGTGGCCGTTCCGCCTCGGTGATCAGGTGTTTGACGACCTGTACGTTCCCGTTGACGTCCCATACCGCGATGCCGGGGGTGAGGGTGGGGATGATCTCGACCGCCCAGCGGGGCAGGCCGAGTACGCGCCCGGTCGCTCTGGCCTCGTCGGCCTTCTGTGCGTAGATCGTCCGGGTCGACGCCATCTTGAGGATCGCCGCCGCCTCGCGTGCCGCGGCCCCGTCGACCACGTCGCTGAGGTGGTGGACCACGGCGACGAACGACAGCCCCAGCCGCCGGCCGAACTTCAGCAGCCGCTGGAAGAGCTGGGCGACGAACGGTGAATTGATGATGTGCCAGGCCTCTTCGACCAGGAAGATGCGCTTCTTCCGGTCGGGCCTGATCCAGGTGTGTTCCAGCCAGACGCCGACGATCGCCATCAGGATCGGCATCGCGATCGAGTTCCGGTCGATGTGCGAGAGGTCGAAGACGATCAGGGGCGCGTCCAGGTCGATGCCGGCGGAGGTCGGGCCGTCGAACATGCCGCGCAGGTCACCGTCGACGAGCCGGTCCAGGACGAGGGCGACGTCGAGGCCCCAGGCGCGCACGTCGTCTATGTCGACGTTCATCGCCTCGGCGGACTCGGGTTCCGGGTGGCGCAGTTGCTCGACGATGTCGGTCAGTACGGGTTGCCGCTCGTTGATCGTCTGGTTGACGTAGGCGTGCGCGACCTTCAGCGCGAAGCCGGACCGCTCGTCGAGGCCGTGGCCCATCGCGACTTCGATGATCGTACGGAGCAGGGCGAGCTGGCCCGTCGTGGTGATCGACGGGTCCAGCGGGTTGAGCCGGATGCCGCCGTTCAGGGCCGCGGTCGGGTCGAGACGGATGGGGGTGAGGCCGAGCTCCTGGGCGATGAGATTCCACTCGCCGACGCCGTCCTCGCCCTGGGCGTCGAGGACGACGACCTGGCGGTCGCGGAAGCGGAGCTGACGGAGCACGTACGTCTTCTCCAGCGCGGACTTGCCGTTGCCCGACTCGCCGAGCACCAACCAGTGCGGGGCGGGGAGCTGCTGCCCGTACAGCTGGAAGGGGTCGTAGATGTACCCCTTGCCGGAGTACACCTCGCGGCCGATGATCACGCCGGAGTCGCCGAGACCGGGCGCGGCGGTGGGCAGGTACACCGCCTGGGCCTGGCCGGTGGAGGTACGCACGGGCAGTCTGGTCGTCTCCACCTTCCCGAAGAGGAAGGAGGTGAAGGCATCCGACAACGCGGACAGCGGATCTCGCATGGCGTGACTGCCCTCTCGGTTAGCGACGGATGCCGGTGGCGAACGGCAGGGTGTTCACAAAGGCGCGGTGGTGCTCGCGGTCGCACCACTCCAGCTTCAGGTACGACTTGCCGGCCGAGGCCCGGATCGTCCGCTTGTCACGGGCGAGGGACTCGGGTGATCGCGACGACACGGTGATGTACCCCACGAGGTTCACTCCGGCCGCGCCGCTCGCGAGATCTTCACCCCGCTGGTCGAGCCTGCCGTGGGCGGCGATGTCACGCGGGTCGACGGTCCGGTTCATCTTGGCCTGGCGGCTCGCCTCGGCCTCGTCGTTCGTCTTCTCCGTGAGCATCCGCTCGATGGCGACCTCGGTCGGTTCGAGGTCCATGCAGACCGCGACCGTACGGATGACGTCCGGGGTGTGGACGAGGAGCGGGGCGAGGAAGTTGACGCCGACGGGCGTCATCGGCCACTCCTTCACCCACGCCGTGGCGTGGCACCAGGGTGCACGTGTCGCCGACTCACGGGTCTTGGCCTGCAGATACGTCGGCTCGACCGCATCCAGTTCGGCGGGCCAGGCGTTGCGCTTCGTCATCGCCTGGATGTGGTCGATGGGGTGGTCGGGGTCGTACATCGAGTGCACGAGGGAGGCGAGCCGGCTCTGGCCGAGCGGCTGACGCACCCGGATGTCGGCTTCGGCGAGGCGGGCGCAGATGTCGGTCAGTTCGCGCGCCATGACGACGGCGAGCCCCGCGTCCCGGTCGAGCTTGCGGCCTGCCTGGGGGCGGGCGGCGCGGGCCATGGCGTTCGCCTCGGCGGCCAGCTCGCGGTTGAAGTGCATGCACGCGACGAGGTAGGCGCGGTGCTGTTCGCTGGAGGTGGAGACCATCGACTGGAGCTGGTCGTACGACTCCTGCAGCCAGCCCGGGGCCGCCTTGTCGCCCCGCTGGGCGACGTCCTTCGCGTGAGCGTCGGGGTCGGCGGGCAGGGTGCGGGCCAGCATCTGGATGCGGGTCACGAAGCCGTCGCCGTTGGCCACGTGCTTGAGCAGCGTGCCGAACCGGTCGACCAGCGCCTCCTGGTCCTCGCTGTCGCGGAGTCCGACGCCGGGACCCTCGATCTCGATCGCCGCGGTGACGGTGCGGCGGTCGGCGTGCAGCAGTACGGCGATCTCGTCCGGGCCGAAGGGGGCGGAGAGCCAGTTGATCCGGCCGATGCCGGGGGGCGGCCCGACCTCGACCTCGCGGCCGTCGCCCCGTACGCCCGCTTCCATGGCGGAGGAACGGTAGGTGGCGCCGCGGCGCACGGACCGCCTGAAGCTGCGGTTGATCTCGAACCATTTGTAGAAGGTGCGGTGCTTGTACGGGACGTACACGATCGCCAGCGCCAGCAGCGGGAAGCCCGTGAGCAGCACGATCCGCAGGGACAGGACGGGGACGATCAGCCCGCTCATCATGCCGAGGAACGCGCCGACGATGATCAGCGCGATCTCGCCGGTTTCGCGGTTCTTGCCGACGATCGCGTTCGGCCTGGCCCGGCCGATGAGATACGTACGGCGGGGCGCGACCGGATGGGACTGGGTCGTCAACGCCCTCCACCTCCTGTGCTGTTGTTACCTGCATTGCCTGTACCGCCGCCCCGGCTGGTGCGGCTGCTGTGCGGGGTGCCGGAGGTGGGGCCCGATCCGCTGCGGGGCGGAGGTGCGGCGGAGGGGACAGATCCGCCGCCGACCCCGCTCCCGCCGGTGTTGCGGGAGCTGTGCGCGGCCACACCGCCGCTGACCGGGTTGGCGGGCCTGCCGCCGCTGTTGCCGCCGCCCTGTCCGCCGTCGCCGCCGCTCCGGCTGCTGTGGGTCTTGATGCCCTGGGAGACGAGGGCGGCGGGGGAGCTGATCAGGGCTGCGGCCTGGGCGCCGTCGGTGGCCTGCTTGCGGTTGGTACGGGCGCCCTGGATCTCGTCGCCGAAGCCTGGGACGAAGCGGTAGATCATCGCCGAGGCGAAGATTGCCAGGAGGATGATGGCGAGCCCGGAGACGACGGCGGAGAACGCGTTCGGTCCCCCGTCGGAGGAGAGTGCGCCGGCCAGCCCGAGCACGATGACGATGACCGGCTTCACCATGATCACCGCGATCATGATGCCCGCCCAGCGGCGGACATGGCCCCACATGTTCTTGTCGACGAGCCCCGAGTAGACGACGACGCCGAGCAGCGCGCCGACGTAGAGCAGGGCGGCCCGGATCACGAGCTCCAGCCAGAGCACGCCCGCGGCGAGGATCGACACGAGCGAGACGACGATCAGCATGATCGGCCCGCCGCCGATGTCGGAACCCTTGCTCAGCGCCTCGGCGAAGGAACCGAAGAAGACATCGGTCTGCCCGCCGGAGGACGACGCGATGACGTCGGTGACCCCGTCGGTCGCCGACACGACCGTGTAGAGGACGAGCGGCGTGAACGCGGACGCGAGGACGGTCAGCCAGAGGAACCCGACAGCCTCGGAGATCGCGGTGGCCACCGGAACGCCACGGATGGCGCGCTTGGCGACGGCGAGCAGCCAGAGGACGAGGGTGAGCACGGTGGAGGCGGCGAAGATGACCGCGTACTGCTGGAGGAACTTGGGGTTGGTGAAGTCGACGTTCGCGGTGCCTTTGACTGCGTCGCTGAGCTTGCCGACGATCCAGGCCGCGGCGTCGGCGCAGCCGCGGGCGAGGGAGGAGAGGGGGTCGAGGGCGTTGGCGGCGTCGTCGGGGGAGGTGGTTTTGGGGCTGCCGGCGTCGCCGTTTTCGCAGTAGCTCCTAGCCGGGCCCCGGATCAGATCGCAAGCGTTGTTGCTCTTGCTCGGTGACGGGCTGGGCGAGGGCGCAGCGAAGGCGCGACCTGCCAGGAGCACGACGGCGACCTGCAGGCCCGTTGCCACAGCAGCCAGTGAGAGGGCTCGGTGAGATTGTTTACCGGGCATACGTGAACCCTCCGAACTGTTCCACGGCATCAGCCATCTCCTGGGCGGGGGAGGCAGCCTGGTCACGGCCGACAGGGACGGGGCCATCCTTCTGCGTAAAGTCGGTGACCTTCCATTCGCCAGCGATCCACGCCAACTCGAAGGTGTTGGTGAACCAGCTTTCGGACACCGGGTTCTTGGAACCTTCACCAGCCAGCCCGAAAAGGGCCGAGTACCAAACGGCGACACTTGCGGTGTCGCCGCCGAACTTCACGACCTTGGTACCAACTGGGTTGGAGCGCGAGATGAACGTCATGCCGCTCGGGGCAGTGCCGTCCGCGTTGAGTCCGATGCTGGTGAGGAATGCCTCGCCGGAGTACACCTTGTCCAAGTCGCCCTGACGGGCCGCGGCGACGTCAGGTGCGTATACGGCGTTCACGATCTGGCGGCGATGAGTCGAATCGAACATCTCGGCGGATCCGAGCGCCACCGAGTAGTTCGCGGCCGCGCTCTGCGCACCCTGTTCGTCGTGGGCGAATCCCGAAGGAATCGAGCCGTTCTTCCCCGTCACCGGCTTCGTGCCCGTCGCAGCGGTAGGCGCCGAGCCCGCCTTGCTGCCGCCGCCGCGCCCTTCCGACGCCCCGCCGTCGTTCCCGCCCCCGCCCATGTTCGCGAACGCGATAGCCGCGATGAGGAGGACGACCACGCCGACCACCATGACCAGGGACCGTGAACTGCGGGCCGGCCGACGGGAGCCGCCGTACCCGTCGCCGCCCTCGCCGTCGGGGAATCGTGTACGGGTCTGGCGCGTTCCGCCAAGGGTGCTGTATCCATCGTCCGTACGGCCTGTGCCCGAGTCGCTGTAGCCGTGATCGTCGCCGGCACTCATGCTGCGTAGGCCCCCTCAACCATGTGCGATTCCGCGTAGTACGACGGTAGCCGTGCTGGTTCTCGCGCGGACGCGGTGTTATGACTCGACATCAGGGAGACGCAACCTCTGCCGGTGGGCACGACGGACGGATGGGGTGGAAGCGGAAAGGAGGCGGCGGCAGCCTTCCGGGCAGGCTGACGGACGGCTAGATGGCCATCCCGTAGACGATGGTGAACAGGGTTCCCAGTGATCCAATGATGAACACACCGGTCAGACCGGCAACGATCAGGCCCTTGCCCTGTTCCGCGCTGAACGTGTCGCGCAACGCCGTCGCGCCGATGCGCTGCTTGGCTGCTCCCCAGATGGCGATGCCGAAGCAGAGCAGGATGGCAACGGCCATGACGACCTCGATCATCACTTTGGCTTCGTCGCCCAGGGCTCCGAACGGCCCCCACTTGGGAGCGATGCCGTTGATGATGGTGCTGATGCCGCCCTTATCAGTGTCAGCTGCCAGGACCATGTAAGTCACCGCCCCTGTTGGGTAGTTCACTGCCCCTGCCACGTGGCACGGGTCGCTCTCTATCTTCGCTGATGAATCCGCCCAGGTGGGACGACTTGGCGCCTCTCTTTCATGGGATCTCGCACGTTTGACCGGTCCGACCGCCCTGACCTGCGGATCGAATCGTTGTGTGACCACATATGTATGGTTACTCTGTGTATCACGGGTGGTGACTCTGGGCAATCATTGCCATCTCGCCACCCTGGCCGAAGCCCGCCTCCGGTCCCTTCTCGCGCCCATCGGGGCAGGCGGGTTGAGGGCCAGTCAGAGGACGGAGCGACGGGGGCCCGGCGGGCGAGGCGGAGTCGTCCAGGTCTTCGGTGGCCGGAAGTCGCACCAGGAGCCGTCGAAGGGAAAGGTTCCGGCCTCGACCAGCCGCGCGACTCTGGTGCCCTCGGCGCGGATGGCGGCCGCTTCATCGGCCGACCAGTAGACGGGGTGGCCGGTCTTCTCGGCGAAGGACTCCTCGTCTTTCCACTGCCAGGACCGGTCCGGTGCGACGTTGATGTCGAGCTCGTGGTCGGCGATGTCGATGTCGTCGCCGTGGTGGACGCGGCGCTCCAGATTCACGTACCAACCACGGAACTTTCCCCTGCGGCCGAAGAGCCACAGCACGGAATGTGCGGCACCGGTGGGCTGATAGAAGAGGGCGCTGCCCATCGGCCACCGATCGGGGACCACCGGATATCCGGTGGCGGGTCGGTCGTCCGGGGCGATGTCCCGGAGATGTGCGCCTCCGGGGAGGTCTGTGCGCCACATGGGCGCACCCGTCTCCATCCATATCAGCTGGCCCTCGTCGGTGCGGTCGACGAGGCGTACGGGCACCGATGCGCTCAAGTGGCCGCCGATGAAGAAGTTCCAGTGCAGAATCCGGCCCGGTACGTCGTCCGTGGTGTTGATCAAGCGCGCGAGACGGTTCATGGATCAATCCTTGCTGCCGGGACCCGATGGTGGGGATGTGGTCATTTGTTCCCGGTCAGGAGCAAGTTCAATGCGCGGAGAGGGGCGTGACGTAGCGAAAGCCTGTCGGTGGGACGGGCGGCAAACAGTGAGGAGCAGGCCGGCTCGTGCCGTCCGACAGGAGCGCGAGCGGTCAGGCCGGGGTGACCGGGCCCTCGCCGACTAGCTCCGCGAAGTGGCGCCCTGAGTCGTTGCGTCCGTCACGGGGCGGTGTCTTCAAGCACTTCCCCCCAGATCCCGTACGAAGCGAAGGCCCGGGCGGCCGCCCAGCCGGACCTCGCCGGTGGGTATGAATCCGGTGCGGGCCAGTACGGCTCGTGACCCGGCGTTGTCGAGGGTCGTGACGGCCCGCAGCGTCGTCAGACCGTACTCCGCTGCGGCACGGGCGCAGATCTCACGGACGGCGGCCGTGGCCAGTCCTTGTCCGGCGCTCTTCTCGGCGATCCGGTATCCGAGTTCGGCCGAACCGTCCGCCACGTCGACCAGGTTGACCCGCCCGACCACCGCACCGCCGGCGTCCACCAGCACATGGAAGAAGTGCAGCCCTGAAGCCTGTTCCGCGAGCAGGTCGTGATGGCGCGCATCGAAGTGGGCGAAGTAGTCGTCGCCACGATCGGGAATCGACGCGGCGAAATAGGTTCGGTTCTCCTGCTCGAACGCAAGAAGAGCCGGGGCATGGTCGACACGAAGACGCTGCAGTTCAGCCATGCAGGGATCGTACTGAGCCGAATGCGCGATGTTACGCACGTGGCGGTGGGCGTCAGATGTTACTGCCCCCGGTCCTCAAGCTGCGGAGGGCGCTTGAGGACCGGGGGGTCGGGACGGTGTGGTTGCGGGGCTTCCAGGTCGGGTTGCCGGGCGCACACACCGTGCTGGTGTGAGGCTCAGCCCACTGCCTCGGGCTCCGAGGTCCACGTTCCCAAGGAGATCTCGGCGGTGATGCCCGGTCCGAAGCCGGCCATGATGCCGCGCTGGCCGTGCAGGGTCGACGCCTCATCGAACATGCGGGACAGGGCGTCGAGTACCACCGCGCTGGCGATGTTGCCGTACTCGGTGAGCGTGGCCCGGCTGAAGCGGAATGCTTCGGGCGGCACATCGAGGAAGCGGCTCAGGTCGTCCAGGATGCGCGGACCGCCGGCGTGGATGATGTAGAAGTCCAGCTTGCTGGCGTTCCACTGGTGCTGATCCGCGAGGGCGCTCAGGGCCGGGGCAAGCGGCTCCATGGTTCCGGGCACGCGCTTGTCGAGCTGGAAGTGGAAGCCCGTGGACCGGACCGCGTAGGAGATCCATCGTTCGGTGTCCGGGATGATGTACGACCCGTTGCGTTCCAGACGGACTCCGGTGCCGCCTTTGCCCCGTACCACGGCGGCGGCGATCCCGTCGCCGAACAATCCGTTGGACAGCAGGGACCCCACGCCCAGATCGGTGGGCTGGTAGCACAGCGAGCAGAACTCGCAAGCGATGACGAGCACGTTGGCGTCGGGGTACGCCGTGCAGAAGTCGTGGGCCCGGTTGACGGCTGCGCCGCCCGCTGCACAGCCCAGCTGGGCGATCGGCATCTGCCGCGTCTGCGGCCGGAAGCCCATCGTGTTGATGAGCCACGCGGTCGGCGGAGGCATCATGAAGCCGGTGCAGGAGACGTAGATGATCAAGTCGATCTGCGACGGCTCGAGTTCCGCCTGGTCCAGTGCCTGGCGGACAACAGCCGGGACGCGGGCCTTGGTCTGCGCTTCGTAGACTTCGCTGCGCGCATCGAACCCCGGGTGCTGCAGCACCTTTTCGATCGGCTGGATCAGGTGTCGTTTCTGAACCCCGGTGTGTTCGATCAGACGCAGGACCAGATCGAGCTGCGGATGGTCACCGTGCAGCCGTTGTGCCAGTTCGAGGGTTTCGTCGTTGGTGATGACGTACTCGGGAACTGCGATTGCGGGCTTGCAGAGTACCGCCATGGATCTCCTCCTAGCGGACGATGAACCACACGGCCGAGCCCTGACCGGATGCGGGGGCAGGTGTCGGCCGACGGTTGCCACTGCGGCACCGTGCGTGGAGCGGCGCGCGACAGACCTTTTGGTTGTGGCGCCGAATTCCATGCCCCTGGGATGGGCATGGACGGGCCGATCGACGAATGCGCTGAATTCTCACCGTATGGGCAGATGAATTTCGGTCGCACCTGATCGGCCCTGGAGATCACGCTACGACAGGCGGATGAGGGCCGCACGTCGGACGGAACGCGCTGTGCGGGAGCCCCGGATTGTCCTGGGATTTTGCCCCCTGAGGGCCAATACGGCACCGCTGACCACCTTGTTTGTCCTCGGCCACGGCGGGCGGACCGCCGTGGCCGGCCCTGCCCGGCGCGTGCACGACCGGCCTGCCGAGGGGCCGCCCCACGCCGGGAGACGCACGGCTGCGGGCGACGGTCACCGATCCCGTGGACCGGTGATCACCGGGTGGAGCGGGCCGCCTCGTGCCGTCGCACGGTGCGAGCCACGAAGCCGGGCGCGGGACGCCCTGCTGCCCGGACGGCATCGATTCACCCGCTCGGCGGCGCCCGGGCTGCGCGCCGCGGCCCGGGCTCTCTCGCGCGATGGCCGGACCCGGGTCGGAGCGCGGTGGGTCTCCAAGGGCGCCGCCTCAGCGGTGGCCCTGACCTGCAGCGAAGGGCAACCGCGACGCGACATCACGCAAAGATCAGCAGTAGAGGACCTCGCAAAATGGGCGCCCGGCTCGCGGCGTCCATTTTGCGAGGTCCTCTTACTGGGGTATCGACGTCACCAGGCGACGGGCAGCGCAAGCGGATAGCGCCAGATCGACGTCTTGTTCCAGGCCACTTCCTCGGCCGGCTTTGCCAGCCGAAGGTCGGGGAAGCGTTTCAGAAGGGTTCCGAGTGCGACGTGGAGCTCCGTGGCGGCGAGCGGGGCGCCGAGGCAGTGGTGGCCGCCCCAGCCGAAGGTCATGTGGGACGGACCTGTGCGTTCCAGGTCCAGCTCGTCAGGCCGGTCGAACTTCCGGCCGTCCCGGTTGGCCGTCAGGTAGGAGACGTGCACGATGTCTCCCGCTCGGATCTTCACCCCGCTCAGTTCCACGTCCTCGGTGGCGACGCGGGGAATGCCGACGCCCTTGCGGAAGGGGATGAAGCGCAGCAGTTCCTCGATGGCCTGCGGGAGCATCTCGGGCCGGGCGCGCAGCATGGCCAGCTCCTTGGGGCGAGTGAGCAGGGTGTATGCGATGTTCCCGATCTCGTACGTGGTGGTGTCCTGGCCGGTGATGAGCAGGACCATGGCCATGACGGTCAGTTCTTGATCGTTGAGGAGCTCGTCCCCGTCGCGGGCGGCGGCCAGCGCGCTGATCAGGTCATCGCCCGGGTTCTGGCGCCGGTGCGCCGTCAGCTTCGCGAAGTAGGCGCGGAGGTCGGCCTTGGCGCGGACCGCGTTCTCCCGGTTGTCGATACCGACGTCCATCATGGTCCGCGCGTGGGCGCGCAGTTGCGCGTCGTCGCCCTCGGGGATGTCGAGGACCTCGCAGATGGTGGTCAGGGGCAGGGGGGCCGCGAGGTGCTCGAAGAGGTCGGCGGGGGAACCGTGCTCCTCCATCCGGTCCAGCAGCTCATCGACGACATGCTGGGTACGGACCCGCATGCGCTCCATGTGGCGCGGCGCGAAGCCCTTGGAGATCAGGCTGCGCAGGCGGCTGCTGGCCGGCGGGTCCATCACATTGATCGCCTCGTCCTGAACGATGGGTTCAGGGGTCATCCGCGGAAAGTTTCGGCCGATGATGGCGCTGCGGCTGAATCGCCGGTCGGTGGTCACCGTGCGTACGTCGTCGTAGCCGGTGACGAGCCATGCTTCCCCGTCGCCGTGGGGCAGCTGGATGCGGGAAACGGGTGCTTCGTTCTGCAGCTGCTTGAGCAGCGGATCGAATTCGAGGGCCTCGGCATAGTCGAATGGACAGTTCCGCGGCGTGGAGACTGGTTCCATACGGAGCTCCAGAAATCGGATCTGACGGATGATTCGTAACGTACTGGGATGAACAGGTCATCGGTACCCGATCGTCTTCCGAGGCACGCACCGCTCCTGGGCAATTGGGCCATTGGAATTGACCGCCCCGGTGATGCGGAAGGCTCTGGCCCGCGGAAGGGGCGGGGCGTGCCGGTGCCGCGCGAATGGTGCGCCGTCGGCGCCGAGGACGCCCAAGGACCCGGGAGCGGGTACCCGAGGGCAACCCGCTCCCCACCCCTCTTTCTCAGCTGGTCGGCACGACGTTGGTGGCATCCACTGCGGGGCGCAGCCCTCGGGCGAGCTCGACGGCATCGCCCACGGCCCAGAAATGGGTGAAGAACAGGCGAGGGTTCTCCGTCAAGTGGTGGTTGTGCAACTCGACGAGCTTGATCCCGCCGCGCCGCAGGGCCCCCAGTACGTTCTGGACCTCCTCGGCGAGCATGACGCAGTCGCCGCTGAGCGCGGCCCGGCCGCCCCCCAGTGGCTGGAAGATGAACGCGCTGGTCGATCCCAGACCGGGAGGCAGCACCAGGTGGCCGTCGCAGATCGTCTCGCGGCGGGCGAAGACGAGCTTGTAGACCACGCCATCGCTGGAACCCTTGGCGCCCAGCGCGGCCTCGATTCCGGCAATGTCGAGGTCGCTGGGGACCGGCGGGCCGGTCGGAACTGCCGGCGGAGTCCCGGTGAGGTCGAATCCCGCGCGCAGGCCGCGCGCCAGGGCCACTGCGTCGTGGCCGTGTCCGTGGACGTGGGTCCACCAGATGTCGGGTGATTGGCCGAGCAGATGCTTGTGGAGCGCGGTCTGCGCGATCCCGTGCGCCTGAAAGGCGTCGGTCACCTGCTGCAGTTCGTCCTCGGTGACTGCTACATCGCCCATACACATCGTGCTGCCGTCGGCGTAACGGACGAAGGCCACGTGCGTGCCCAGGGCGAGCGCCGGTGTGATGGCGATGCCGTCGGAGACCACGTGAAGATCCCCGCGGGGGAAGGGCGTGTGGTAGGTCGTTCCCCGCAGCATGTTGCCTCTGCGGCCCAGCGTGTGTGCTACGTCCGCCCAGTCCGCCTCGGTGGTGGTCACCGGCCTGACCCGCCGGTGCCTCCGGTTCCAAGGCATCCCGGTCATTCCGTCCGGTACGGGTTCAGCGGCGGCTGCCCCTGCCCCGGCTCCGGCCAGCATCGGTGCCAGCGCAGCTGCGGCCAGCACGCGCCGCCGCGACGTAGTCACCTGTGTGCGCGTGCCCTGTTGTCGATCTTCAGCCATCATCTGATCGCCTCCATGGCGAGATGAAAGCATGCGAAACCACAAGAAAGCGGATGCTTCGTCATGAGGCGGGTCCGGATGGACCAAGCGTGTGGTGCACGCTCCGGCCAACGGGGCGCACGAGCGTCCGAGACACGGCTCGTATCCCGGTGGCCCTGTGGGGGTACGGCATCGGGCGGTCCTGCCATGACCGGTGGAAATGGCAGTCCTGGATCCAGGATCTGCCGGGAGACACGGTGGAGATCCGCGGGAGGGCCTGCACCGGGTTCTCGATGAGGTGGGTGCAGGCCATCGACTTCACACTTGGCTCTGCCTGGTCGGCACCTTCTTCACCTCAGAGGGGCGGCAGTTGGGGCGGCAGGCCGAACGCGGCGAAGACGTCCGGGTCCTGGAACACGGTGGTGCGGCTGATGCCGGAGACGGTGACGGTGAAGACCTGGAGGGTGTGCAGGCGGTATGTGCCGTCGTCGTCGCGCACATAGGCGGCGACGGCGGGCTGCCCGTTGGCACCGGTCGGGCGCATCCGCCAGTCGGTGCCCCGGAGGGCGAAGATCCGGGCCAGGAAACGGGTGTAGAGCTCGCGCCCGACGTACCAGGTGAGGAACGGCGGCATCTCGAGGATGGCGTCGTGGGTGAGAAGGGTGGTGAGGGTGGCGATGTCGGCGTCCTCGAACGCCTTCACATAGCGGTCGATCAGAGCGCGCCGCTCCGGATCGGTGGGCTCATCGACGCCGGTGGCCGACTCGGTGAACGATCCGTCCTGGGTGAGCGCAGCGCCTGCCAGGCGGGCCCTGGCACGTTGGAGTGCGCTGTTGACCGCGGCCGTCGTCGTGTCCAGCAGCCCGGCGACTTCGGCCGCCGGGAACTCCAGGACGTCACGCAGGAGCAGTACGGCCCGCTGACGTGCGGGCAGAAGCTGTACGGCGGCGACGAACGCGAGCCGCAAGGTGCCGCGTACGGCCAGGGCGCCGGCCGGGTCGCCCCGGTCCGCGTCGAGCAGGCCGTCCGGGAACGGCTGCAGCCACGGCACCTCCCACCCGGGGACCAGCGGCTGCTCGGGGTCCTCGCTCGGAGCACCGAGACCGGACGGCAGAGGGCGGCGGCTGCGGCTTTCGATCGCGTTCAGGCAGGCGTTGGTGGCGATGCGGTACAGCCAGGTGCGCAGCGAGGCCCGGCGGTCGTCGTACCGCTCGTACGCGCGCCATGCCCGCAGGTACGTCTCCTGGACCAGGTCCTCGGCGTCGTGGACCGAACCGAGCATCCGGTAGCAGTGCACCAGCAGTTCGCGTCTGAAGGGGGCGGTGCGGACGGCGAAGTCCTCGTTCGGCGATGTGACCACAGGGTGTGCCTCTCGTGAATCGGTGGCCGGCGGAGCGATGAGTTCCCGGGGGCTGCTCGGTACGTACGAGTGTCCATCCCGGAGAGAAGAGGAAGACCGTGATCGAGAACATCGCCACTGCTGCTTCGACGCAGTCCGAGGCTGCCGTACGGGAGGTGCTGCACCGTGTCTACGCGGCTTGGGCCGACAACGACGCGGACGCCTTCGCGGCGCTGTACACGCAGGACGCGACCTCGGTGCTGCCCGGTTCGTACAGCGACGGAAAAGAAGCGATCCGTGCGCGGATGGCAGCCGGATTCGCGGGACCGCTCAAGGGCTCGACCGTTGTCGACGAGGTGCGGAGCGTTCGGTTCACCGGCGAGGACGCCGCCGTGGTGATCAGCCGCAGCGGAATCCTGTCGGCGGGCGAGTCCACGGTCCCCGCCGACCGCTTCGTACTCGCCACATGGGTCCTGGCAAAGGCGGCTGGCCAGGGGGCGGGGGAGGGCTGGCTGGTCGCCGCATACCACAACTGCCCGGCAGGCAATGCCTGATCGCACGTCCTCCGGCGGCCCACCGATCGGGTGAAATCCCGCTGGGGGCGGGGCGGGGCTTCGGCCTTGCAATTCAGGGCCGAACGCCCGCCCCGAGGGCCGACGCGCATGGCATGTCGGGTGCGCCGTCTTTGGGACAGTGCCGCTCCACGATCAAGGAGCGGGGTGAGCAGTGTGGCCGTGGTGAGCCGGCAGAGGCTGAGCGATCTGGGCGGGGCGGGCGGGGCTGGTGGCGGTGCGGGTGGTGGTGGCGGAGATGAACTGAAGCACAGCGACGGCCCCTGGCTGCAGGCTGCCGGGGGAGCCGAGTCGCTGCACACGCTGCTGGGGCCGGTAAGGACCGAGCTGGAGACCGCGCACGAAGGGGTCGTGACCGGGACCGCCGGGCTGGAGGCGCTGGCCGAACTCCGCGCCGTACGCGAGTCGTGGCAGCGACGGATCGAAGCCGCGCGCGGCGAGTGCGGGAGCCTCGCCGGGAAACTGCGCGCCGTCGCACGGGCCCAGGGCGCCACGAACGAGACCGTGAAGTCGTCCTTCGCGCGGGTGGCGTCGCGGACCGGTGGGCAATGACCTCGAAGATCACGTGGGCCCAACTGCGCGACATGAACTGCGCAGAACTGGAAGGCGCGGCCGACGGATGGGGCCGGGCCAGCAACCTGGCCGACACCGGCCGGGACCGCATCGACAAGCAGCTGCTGAACGGGTTGCGCGAGACGCAGCAGGGCGAGGCGGCCGACGCGGCCGTAGGGCGGCTGCGGCAACTCAGCCGGAACTTCCAGTACGTGTACACGGAGTGCGGTCTGCTCCGCACCACGCTGAACAGCATGGCCCACGAAATCAGGGGCCAGCAAAGGGCGTTGCAGGAAGCGCTGGACGACGCGGAAGCCCTGAAGTTCACCGTGCACCCGGACGGGTCAGTGACCTACCCGGAGGCCGGCGAGGGGCTGATCGACGGCAGGCCGATGCCGGGCGGCACGGCGACCGGGGGAGGAGTACCGGGGCTGCTGCCGCCTTCGGGACTCGTCGCCCCCAACCCGAACGTGGCCAAGGCGCAGGACATCGCCGACCGGGTGGTCAAGGCCCTGCGGACAGCGGCCGACATCGACTGGCGGTACACGCGGATCCTGCGGGAGCTGAAGGCCGAGGAGGGCCTGAAGGTCCCCGATTCGACCTGGACGGACGCGGCGACGGACGCGGCAGCGGTACGGAACGCGGCGGGCGCCTACCTGAACGAAGCCATCCCGCACGACGCGAGCCCGGCCGAACGCAAGGCGTGGTGGGCCGGGCTGACACAGGAACAGCGGGAGGAGTACCTCGCGGTGTACCCGGACCAGATCGGCAACCTGGACGGAATCCCGGCGGTCGTACGGGACGCCGCCAACCGGGACAACCTGCAACTGCTCATCGGAAAGCTGGAAGGGCAGGAGGGGGACAGGGCGGAGACGCAGTTGGCGGGGTTGCGGGAGATTGACCGGCAGCTGCATGACGGCCGGAAGCCGCCGATGTTTCTGCTCGGGATTGGGGACGAGGGGAATGGGAGGGCGATTGTCTCATACGGGAATCCGGATACGGCTCGGAATGTGTCGGCTTATGTGCCGGGCTTGAGCACGGCGCTAGACGAGGAATTTGCGAAGAGTGACCTGAAGCGTGCTCGTGATACGGCAATTGGGACTCAGCGTCACGATTCTTCCAGTGCTGCCATCGTCTGGCTTGGTTATGACGCACCGCAAACGCCCATTGATGATCCCCTGGGGAGCCTGGCTGTCATGGGCGATGGCAGGGCTGAGAAAGGTGGTGCAGCGTTCAATGGTTTTATGGGTGGCCTGGCAGTTACGAATGAAAACGAGAACCCGCATCTTACGGCTATCGGGCACTCCTATGGCTCACGCACCGTGGGTGCTGCTACTCAACAACGTGGGGGGATTCCTGGCGTGGACGACATTGTGCTAGTCGGAAGTCCCGGGGTCGGCGTGGATCATGCGGCGGATCTCGGAGTCGGGAAGGAGCATGTCTTCGTCGGAGCGGCTGAGAACGACGTGGTGACCAGGCTTCCCTCCAAGCGGCAGAGTGCTGTTGGTGTCCTGGGACTGATTGCCGGAGGGCCAGTCACTGCGTATATGGCCGGGGATCTCGCGGATCCCGGTGATGATGACCTCTGGTTCGGCAAGGATCCGGCGAGTAAGGAATTCGGTGCTAGGCGTTTTCGTGTAGAGGAGGGTCCGCAACTGATCAGTCGCGCGGGGATCTCAGTCGATGCGCATTCCCAGTATTTCGACCCAGAACGAAACGCCGTATCGGCGGACAGTATTGCTCTGGTTGCCGCAGGGCAGTCCCGTGAACTCAAGATGGAGGAGCCGCGGTGAGGCGCCAGTTCAGGATCGTGGCAGCAGTAGTGCTGTTGTGTGTGCCACTGTTCGGCTGCATGAGTAGTGAGAAGAGGACCGACATGGATATGCAGGGAGCGGCGGAACACGCAGACAGGATGCTTGATGCTGTGTTGAACGCTATCGAGCCTGAGGTTCAGTGGGCCCATGGGCCGACGACTGCAGGGAGCTGTGATGTCTCCCGTAGACGCACGGTGATGACCATTGTTTCTGCAGAGCGGCGAGGAAGTTTTCTGGGTGTCGTGGACCGCTTTTGGCGGAATAGTAATTACAGAATCAAGGCGATCAACAATAGTACGGAAGTGCCAGCGATCTATGCGCAAACGAATGCTGGCTTTGGGATCAGCCTCGTCTTTGGCGGCAAGGGCCAAGCCTTCTTCGAAGTCGACAGTCCCTGCGTGAAGGAATCGGAGGTGGCGGAGTCAACCACCCCGCCCAACGGTCCCGCGTACGAGGACGTCTATCCCCTTCCGCGCCCCAACGTGCACTCCGACTTCTGGTCCGCCGGAGCACCCTGACGTCACATCAGAACAACGTGGCCTGAACCTCCAGACGC
Source organism: Streptomyces sp. NPDC057565 (assembly GCF_042801455.1). Taxonomy (NCBI): domain Bacteria; kingdom Bacillati; phylum Actinomycetota; class Actinomycetes; order Kitasatosporales; family Streptomycetaceae; genus Streptomyces; species Streptomyces sp. NPDC057565. Next base: position 19,363 of record NZ_JBHVFU010000020.1, read on the forward strand.
ATCACGCACTTTGAGTCCCGCATTGGGCCCTGGGGCCCATGCCCCGCCCGGTGCCCGTGTGGTCGCATACGTGGAGTGGCGGATCTGTCACTGCTCACTGCACCCACTCACAAGGTAGGGGGATTCGCCGTGTCTGGCATACGAGGATTAGCGGTTCCGGGTGGCGTTGACCCGGATGCTGTCGTGGTCCATTCGGGCAGGCAGCCCCTGCCGAGCACGTTGCAAGCAGTGCTGATCCTCGTCCGTGTGCTCTTCGTCGTCACCGTCGTCGGAGTGATCGACGTGTTGTCGGTGGCGTCCTCGGTCGACGCGGTGAACGGTCGGCTGCTGGGCATGCTGCTGTACGCGGCGTTGCCGGGTGTCACCGGGTTCGTCCTCTCGCTCTATCTGTGGACCGGTGGCGTTCGGATCCGGCGCGGACTCCTTGCCGTACACGTCTGGCTCGTCCTCGGCGCGCTGGCCGCCTTGAGTGGGGACGGGGGCGTCCAGGGTGTCGCCCAGCTGGTGATACCTGTCGCCGTCGTCGTCCTTTTGTTCCTGAGGAGTTCCCGCGCCTGGTTCAGGCTCAGCCCTGAACAGCGCGCCGCGCAAAGGCCGTTCATTCTCGCGCGGGTGATCAGGGCCCGTCGTGACCGTGGCCAGACCGCGATGGAGTACCTCGGCGCGGTCCTGGTGGTCGTGGCCCTTGTCGGTGCGCTCATGGCGACGCAGATCGGCGGGCAGCTGACCGGTGGGATCCGGAGTGCGATCTGCCAGCTGACCGGTAGCGCCTGCCCGGCGGCGGGCAGCGGCGTGGTGGCCGGCCATGGCACTGATGGCGGCGGTGCCTCTGGCGGTGGCGGTACGGAGTCCGGCGGTGTGGACTCCGGGGGGTCGACCGTGGCCGGAGGGACTTCCTCGTCCGGTGGGTCCACCGCATCCGGGGGGACGGACGCGGGGGGCTCCGCAGCATCCGGTGGATCGGACTCCGGTGGATCGGACTCCGGCGGTTCCGCAGCGTCGGGTGGTTCGGACTCAGGTGGTTCGGACTCGGGCGGCACGGATGCGTCGGGCGGGTCCACCGCATCCGGCGGAGACGGCGGCAGCGCCACTCAGGCCGCCCAGGGTGGCGACGGTGCGAGCGCCGCCGGTCACGCATCGGACGGCAGCTTCTTCACCGGGCTCGTCGGCGACGGTCTCTGGGGCGATGTCAGCGGTGCCGCGGACGCCGTCCTCCACCCCGTCGCGAACGGCAGGAACCTCGGCAACCAGGTCGCCCAGTACGCGCAGAACGCAAGCAACAAGTGGTCCCAGGGCGACCGTGCCGGTGCGGCGGGGGAGCTGATCAAGGGGGCCACCGGGGTCGGTGGCGTCGGCGCCGGGTTGCCCGGTTCCGGCTCCCGTGTCGGTGCGGCCGTGCAGGCGGACCAGCGCGACTATCTGAACGCCCGCATCCCGCGCAACGGCACTGCTGCCGGACGCAAGGCGTGGTGGGACGGTCTCACGCAGGACCAGCGCGACCAGTACCTCGCCCTTTCCCCGGATCAGATCGGCGGCCTCGACGGGATCCCGGCGGCGACCAGGGACGCGGCCAACCGGAAGAACCTGACTCAGCTGATCGGGAAGCTGTCGGGGCAGGACGACGCGAAGTCGCAGAAGCAGCTCGCCGGACTGCGGGAGATCGAGCGGCAGTTGAAGGAGAACGGGAAGCAGCCGCCGATGTACCTGCTCGGCATATCGGACGAGGGAAACGGCCGGGCGATCGTCTCGTTCGGGAATCCGGACACGTCGAAGAACGTGTCGGCGTACGTGCCCGGGCTGAACACGTCTCTGGACGAGGAATTCGCGAAGAACGATCTCAAGCGGGCTCGCGACACGGCTATCGGCGCCCAGGGGTACGACCAGTCCAGTGCGGCGATCGTCTGGCTCGGCTACGACGCGCCGCAGACGCCGGACGGGCTGAGCAGTCTGGCGGTCATGGGTACGGGGCGGGCGGAGAAGGGCGGCGTGGCGTACAACGACTTCATGAGCGGGCTGGTCGCCACCAACCAGAACAAGGATCCGCATCTGACGGCCATCGGGCACTCGTACGGTTCGCGGACCGTGGGAGCCGCTGCGCAGCATGTCGGCGGAATCCCGGGGGTCGACGACATCATTCTGGTCGGCAGCCCGGGGGTGGGCGTGGATCAGGCCGTGGATCTCGGGGTCGGTGCCGGACACGTCTTCGTCGGCGCCGCGGCGAACGACCCGGTGACCAAGCTCCCGTCCAAGCTGCAGTCCGCCGTGGGTGTGCTGGGGATGCTGGCCCTCGGTCCTGCTGGTGCATACTTCGCCGGGGATCTGGCCGACCCCGGGGATGACGATCTCTGGTTCGGCAAGGACCCGGCGAGCAAGGCATTCGGCGCCAGGCGCTTCCCTGTGGGTGACGGGCCACCGGTGGTCAGTGGCTCCGGCCTGAGCTTCGATGCCCACTCTCTCTACTTCGATCCGGTCAGGGACGCCGTCTCGGCGGACAGCATCGCTCTGATCGTGTCGGGACATGCCGACAGGCTCAAGATGGAGGCACAGCGATGAAGCGACGGTTCCGGATCGTTGCGGTGGCCCTGGCCCTCGGCTTCTCCCTGTCCGCGTGCGGGAGCGACCACCGGGTACAAGGGGATGCCGGAGGGAAGAAGGGGCGCATGGACATGCAGCAGGCCGCCGAGCGGTCCGACGGCATGCTCGACGCGGTGCTGAAGGCCATTGATCCCGAGGTGCAGTGGGCGCACGGGCCGACGACTACGGGGACGTGCGATGTGACCCGCAGGCGCACCGTGATGACCATCGTGTCGGCGTCGCGTCGGGCGGATTTCCTGGATCAGGTGGAGACGTTCTGGCGGAGGAGCGATTACCGGATCAAGGCGATCAACAATGACACGGAGTTCCCGGCCGTCTATGCCCACACGGACGCCGGGTTCGGTATCAGTGTCAGCTTCCGCGGAAAGGGGCAGGTGTTCTTCGAGGCGGACAGTCCCTGCGTGAAGGAGTCGAAGGTCGCGGACTCCACGTCCGAGCCGAACGGTCCGGCGTACGAGGGTGTCTACCCCCTGCCGCGCCCCAACGTGCACTCCGACTACTGGTCCGCCGGGGCATCCTGAAGGTGCGTCAGTGACGTGAGTTCGTGCTCGATCGCGCGATCGGTGACCCCGGTGAGCCTGCCTGTGCTCCGAACAACTCGCACACACCCGCGAATCCTGCCTTGAACCCGCCCCGGATGGGGGATGGTTGAGGGGTGCGGAAATTCTGGGTGGTCGGTGGGATCGGCATCGGGGTCGCCATGTGCTTCGTGGGCCTGCTCGTTGTCGGTACGTACTCCGCTGCCGCCGGCCTCGGCAGCGCCGGCGGCAACGCGGCCGTGGGGTTGGCGAAGGGGGCCGTGCCGGCGAAGTTCCAGCCGCTCGTGCAGAAGTGGGGCAACCTCTGCTCGGCCATCAACCCCGCGCTCCTCGCCGCGCAGCTGTACCAGGAGAGCGGGTGGAACCCGCGGGCCCAGAGCAAGGCCGCCGCGCAGGGCATCGCGCAGTTCATCCCCGGGACCTGGTCCGGGCACGGGATCGACGGGGACGGGGACGGGGACCGGGACGTATGGGATCCGGCCGACGCCATCCCCTCCGCCGCCAGCTACGACTGCGAACTTGCCGGCTACGTCAAGAAGGTGCCGGGGGATCAGACGGACAACATGCTGGCCGCCTACAACGCCGGTGCGTACCGGGTCATCAGGTCGGGTGGCGTACCGAAGATCGCGGAGACGCAGAACTACGTCAAGATCATCCGTTCGCTGGAGAAGAGCTTCGCCCGGCCGGTCGGGCGGGTCGAGCCCTCGCGGCAGGCGGCCGGGGCGATCTACTTCGCGCAGAAGAAGCTCGGTACGAAGTACCTGTGGGGCGGGAACGGCACGGCTGAGCAGGGTGGACGGTTCGACTGCTCCGGGCTGACGCAGGCCGCGTACCGGACCGTGGACATCGAGCTGCCGCGGGTGGCGAACGACCAGTACAACGCCGGGCCGCATCCCTCGCGGGACGAGCTGCTCCCCGGTGACCTGGTCTTCTTTTCGGACGACCTGACCAACTCCCGGGCAATCCACCACGTCGGGCTGTACGTCGGCGGCGGCTACATGATCAACGCGCCGTACACCGGGGCCGTGATCCGTTTCGACAAGATCGACACGCCCGACTACTTCGGTGCGACACGCGTGACGAAGGACGGCGCCGCGGCACTCCCGACCGCCCAGCCGGCGGCGTGACCGGGAGTCGGCCGTGGCCGGAACTCTCCGTGAAGCCTGGGCCCTGAGCTGCGGCGACGAGTCTCTCTTCGATAACGTCATGGTGATCATTCGGTGGAGAGTGGAACGTACACATGGAGAGCGTCGTTCCCTGGACTGGGACAGCATGCGCACTGACCATGCGACGCTGACCGGCACAGTCGCGTACCTGACGCAGCAGTGATCGAAGTAGTGGTCGAACCGAATACGGGGGTTCGTCAATTGCGGTGCACACGGGTGTGCGCCGCGGCAGCAGACAAGGCAAGGGGCCGCAGCAGATGGCTGGACTCGCACTGGATGGGTCGAACCCCGACGTCAGCCTGCTCTACGACATCAATGGGCTCGCGAAATCCGCTCCGACCTGGTTCGACCGGGTCATGGAGTTCGTCGGCGAGTACGGGATCATGCTCGGCATGGTCCTCGTGGTCCTGTGGTGCTGGTGGAGCGTCCGCCGGCGCGGCACGGTCGAGGACTCGGTGACTGCGGTCGCCGGGATCGTCTGGGCGCCGCTCGCCGCCGGGATCGCGCTGCTCGTCAACATTCCGATCCGGGGCTTCGTGGAGCGTCCGCGCCCGTTCCGCGACCACCAGGGCCTGGATGTCCTGGTGTCGGGAAAGAACGACTTCTCGTTCGTGAGCGACCACGCCACGATGGCGATGGCCCTCGGCGTCGGGCTGTTCGTGGCCAACCGGAAATTCGGGCTCGCCGCGATCGCCCTCGCGCTGGCGGAAGGGTTCTGCCGGATCTACATGGGGGTTCACTACCCGACCGACGTCGTCGGCGGATTCGCGCTCGGCACAGCTGCCGCACTGCTGCTCGCCCCGCTCGCGATGGCGCTGCTGACGCCGGTCGTCGCCGCCGTCTCGCGGTCGGAGCGGATGGGGTGGCTCGTGCGGTCGCGGCAGCCCGTGCCGGCCGCGGCCGAGGGGCGCCCGCTCGGGATCCCGGAGCCGCGCCCGCGGTCGGGCAGCGGTGGCGAGAAGGATCTGGCCGCCTGAGTGGTCCGAGGGAGAACCGGGGGGCGTTCGCGCCCCCCGGTTCTGCGTTACAGCGCCTGCGGGAAAGTGAAGAGGTGCTCGGGGTCGTACTGCTTCTTCACCTGGGCGAGCCGATCGGCCGCCGTTCCGTAGTAGGCCTGCCGCCAGTCGGTCAGCGTCGGGTCCGTGTAGTTCTGGTACGCCGCCCCGGACGCGTAGCGCCGCAGCGCCCCGTGAGTGTTTTTCAGCCAGTCCTGCTGGGCCGTGCCCGCCGTGCCGGGGCGCCAGGCGGCGATGTACTGGGCGAGCATGCGCGAGCGGCGGTGGACGAACGCCGTGGCCTGCGGGTCGACCCGGTTGATCGCCCCGCCGAGCGCGGTGAGCGCGATCGATCCGCCGCCGCCGCTCGGGGTCACGCCGATCCGGGTGAACGCCTCGGTCCGGTCGAGCAGAACCCCTATGCCTGCCGGGGACAGGGAGTGGTCGAAGAAGTCGGACGCGGCGGCGTACGTCTCGCGCTGGAGCGCGCCCTGCGCGGTGCGGCCGGGTGTCGTACCCGGCAGATGGCACTGCGCGTCGCTGATGCCGGAGCAGCCCGCGTACACCAGCATCGCCTCCTCGTAGCTGCGGCGGCGCAGCGACACCGAGGACGCCGATGCGCCGATCCGGTCGGCGAGGCGGTCGACGGCGTTCTGGAGGTCGCCGTAGGTCCCCAGGCTGAACGCGGCGACCGACACGGTCGGGTTGCCGCCGCCCGGTCCCGCCGCGAGATGTGCGGAGGACCAGATCTCGTCCGGCTGGTCCGGGCCCCACTCCTGCCAGGCCGCGATGACCGACCGGGCGCGCGACCACGGCCACGACATGTACGCGGTGACGGTCTGCGGGGCCGGGCGGGTGCGGAACGTCAGCTCGGTGACCACGCCGAAGTTGCCGTTGCCCGCGCCGCGGAGTGCCCAGAAGAGGTCGGGGTGGTGCTTGGCGTCGGCGGTCACGGTTGTGCCGTCGGCGGTGACGAGCGTTGCCGCGGTGAGGCTGTCGCAGGTCAGGCCGTACGCGCGGGACGCGACGCCGTGGCCGCCGCCGAGTGTGAGACCGGAGATGCCGACCGTGGGGCAGGAGCCTCCGGGGACCGTCAGACCGTGCCGGGCAAGACCCCGGTAGACGTCGACGAGTTTGGCGCCCGCGCCGACGGTGCCGTCCCGGTCGACCCGGGAGAGTGACGAGACGTCAATGACCAGGCGCCCGTTGCCGCTCGACCAGCCCGCGTAGGAATGGCCGCCGCTGCGGATCGAGACGGGGGTGGAGCTGCGGCGGGCGAAGGCCAGGCACTCGCGGATGTCCGCCTCGTGCCGGACGTACGCGACGGCTGCCGGTTTCTGGCCGTCGAAGCGGGTGTTGTAGAGCTGGCGGGCCGTCCGGTACGCCGCGTCCTCGGGGCGCACGAGGGTGCCGTCGAGGCTCTTGGCCAGGGCGGGCCAGTCCGCCTTGCCGGTTGTGGCAGACGGTGAGCCGGCTGGTGTGGGCGACGTGCGGGTGGCGGTGGCCGAGGTGTCGGCCGAGGAACCCGTGCCGGTGCCTCTGCAGGCGGTGGCCGTGGCGCCGGCCAGGGCTGTTGCCGCGCCCGCGGTGAGCAGGGTGCGCCGGTTCGGCAGGGTCATCGGACCTCCGGGTCATGGCCTCGCGGGTCGATCGGTCGGGCGACCGTCGGATGGATCGGTTGTCGGTGATCCGTGATGCGTGATCCGTGATCAGCGGGCGGTGCGGTGTTCCTCGGCGTCGGTGCGGGCGCGGTCGCGGGAGCGACGGGCCGGGCCGGTCCATCCGCATCCGCAGCGGGCGATGCAGAACGAGCCGCGTTCGATGGTGAAGGGCTCGTGGGCGGGGGGCGTCGGCGGGGTGGCGGGAGCGGTCGGCGTGACCTCCGCGGTGTGTTGGTCGTACACGCGTCCACGGTACTGGGGACGGGCACCCGTCCGTGGGGCCCCCGAGGACGGCGTGACGGGGGACACGGGTGGTCGTTATGCGGGGCGGGTGGGGGGCTCGGGCAAGCGGTACGTCGTTGGGGGTTGGCAGGCGATGGTGGTGCAGCACAGGTCCGGTGGCGGGGCGCGCGCCGTCTGCGCCCTCGCCGTGGTGGGCGTGATGGCGGCGGCCGCCGGATGCTCGGACAGCGGTGGCCGGGACGGGATCGATGCCGGCGGCCGGAGCGTGGTGGACGAGCGGGGTGGGGGCGATTTTCTCGATGCGATCCACCGGGCGGCGGCGGTGCTCGCCGGGACGGGGGACGGGAATCGGCCAGGGAGCCGCGACGTCGCCGGGAGCGCCGAGGTGCGTACGTCGATGGAGACCGCGGCAGGCGGGACACGGGTGACGATCACCGGCCGGGGGACGTACGACTTCCGCAGGCAGCTCGGCCGACTCACCGTGGTGCTGCCGAAGGACGCCGCGGGCGAGTACGAACACCGCCCCATCACCGAACTCCTCGCCCCCGGTGCGCTCTACATGAAGAACCGTGGTGCCGGAGTCCCCGTCGGCAAGTGGGTCCGGGTCGATACGACGGCCCTGGAGGACGGCAATCTCGTCACGGGCGGGGCCACCGATCCCATGGCTGCCGCCGAACTGCTGCGCGGCGCGGACACAGTGACGTACATGGGGGAGAGCGAGCTCGCCGGAGTCATGGTCCGGCACTACCGGGGGACCGCGGACCTCGGACGCGCGGCGCGGACCGCCTCGCCGCAATCGCGTGGCGCACTGGCCGCGGCGGCGAAAGGGTTCCGCACGGACGCGGTGCCGTTCGATGCGTATCTGGACGAGGCGGGGCGGCTGCGGAAGGTGCGGCACCGGTTCACTTTCGTCAATGAGGGACCGGCGGTGCAGGTGGTGTCGACGACGCTGCTGTTCGGGTTCGGGGTGTCCGTGAATGTGAAGCTTCCGGACGATCGCGACATCTACACCGGGCAGATCGAGCAGGGCAGCGGTAGCGGCGGAGGACGCGGCGGGCCGGGCGTGTAGGCATCCGGAGGGGCCGAAATGGTCCGTCCGTGCCATGCGCGGCGCGTGGTCCGCTCCCTACGCTAGGAAGTCGGCGACGGCAGTGAGAGGTGACGTACGTGGTGACGCTCAGCACTCGGACCGTTCAGGACCATGTGGCCCTCGCCGAGATCGAGCTATGCGGTGAGCTGATGATCGCGGCGTCGGCCGCGATCGGGGAACGGCTCAGTGCGGACCGTATCGACGAGGTGCTCAACGTCGGGGCGGGCACCGAACTCACCACCGTCCCCCGGCAGGGCGACCACCGGGGTTGACGGACGAAAGCGCACGTCAGGCGGTGCCTCGGACAGTGTCCCAGGCGATGCGACCACACACGGTGCGACCTCCAGCGGCGCTGCCTCAGGTACGGAGCAGGCGGGCGATGGCCTTCGTGGCTTCCTCGACCTTCGCGTCGATCTCCTCGCCGCCCTTGACCGCCGCGTCGGCGACGCAGTGGCGCAGGTGTTCCTCGAGGAGCTGGAGCGCGAACGACTGGAGGGCCTTGGTGGACGCCGAGACCTGCGTGAGTATGTCGATGCAGTAGACGTCCTCGTCGACCATCCGCTGCAGACCACGGATCTGGCCCTCGATCCGGCGCAGCCGCTTGACGTGGTCGGCCTTCTGGTGGTGGTAGCCGTGTATGCCGCGGTCGTGGTCGGTGAGGATCTCCGCCGTTTCCTCGGTGGGTTCCGTCGCCTCTGTGGTCTCGGTGGTGGTCATTGCTGCCTCCCGTTTTCCCTTTACCCTGCGCTTTATATACCCCGGGTGGGTATATCCTAACGAATTCAGCTGAACCGTGACCGGGGGCCCGTGCTGATCACCGTGTTCGATGCGCGACACTGAAGAATGCCGGTTAGCCGTGGCCGGATGATGCGCCTAGCATCAGCCTGACCGAAACCAAAGCATCCCGAGGACCCCACGTGCGCTTTCGTCTGACCCCCAGGGAGACGAGCTTCTACGACATGTTCTCCGCATCCGCGGACAACATCGTCACGGGCTCGAAACTCCTCATGGAACTGCTCGGGGCGGATGCTGCCTCCCGAGTCGAGATCGCGGAACGTATGCGGGCAGCGGAGCACGCAGGGGACGATGCCACCCACGCGATCTTCCACCAGCTGAACTCCTCTTTCATCACGCCGTTCGACCGCGAGGACATCTACAACCTCGCATCGTCGCTCGACGACATCATGGACTTCATGGAGGAGGCCGTCGACCTGGTCGTGCTGTACCAGATCGAAGAACTCCCCAAGGGCGTCGAGCAGCAGATCGAGGTGCTGGCGCGGGCGGCCGAGCTGACCGCCGAGGCGATGCCCAACCTGCGCACGATGGACAACCTCACCGAGTACTGGATCGAGGTCAACCGCCTGGAGAACCAGGCCGACCAGATCCACCGCAAGCTGCTCGCCCATCTCTTCAACGGCAAGTACGACGCCATTGAGGTGCTGAAGCTCAAGCAGATCGTGGATGTGCTGGAAGAGGCGGCCGATGCGTTCGAGCACGTCGCCAACACGGTGGAGACCATCGCGGTCAAGGAGTCCTGAACCACGTGGACACCTTTGCGCTGATCGTGACCATCGGTGTCGCGCTCGGCTTCACCTACACGAACGGCTTCCACGACTCGGCGAACGCCATCGCCACCTCGGTCTCCACCCGGGCGCTGACCCCGCGGGCGGCCCTGGCGATGGCCGCGGTGATGAACCTCGCCGGTGCCTTCCTGGGGCAGGGAGTCGCCAAGACCGTCAGTGAGGGCCTGATCGCGACGCCCGAGGGGCAGAAGGGGATGGGAATCCTCTTCGCCGCCCTGGTCGGCGCGATCATCTGGAATCTCGTCACCTGGTATTTCGGTCTGCCCTCGTCGTCCTCGCACGCGCTGTTCGGCGGCATGGTCGGTGCGGCGCTGGCCGGCGGAACGCTGGTGCACTGGAACGGGGTGCTCGACAAGATCGTCATCCCGATGTTCGTCTCGCCGGTCGTCGGTCTGGTCGTGGGCTATCTGGTGATGGTCGCGATCATGTGGCTGTTTCGGAAGGTCAACCCGCACAAGGCCAAGCGCGGATTCCGCATAGCGCAGACGGTCTCGGCGGCAGGCATGGCGCTCGGGCACGGTCTGCAGGACGCGCAGAAGACGATGGGCATCGTGGTGATGGCGCTGGTCATCGCCGATGTCGAGAGTCCGAGCGACCCGATCCCGGTCTGGGTGAAGCTCGTCTGCGCGCTGATGCTCTCGCTGGGTACGTACGCGGGTGGCTGGCGGATCATGCGGACGCTCGGCCGGAAGATCATCGAGTTGGACCCGCCGCAGGGATTCGCCGCGGAGACGACCGGGGCGTCGATCATGTTCGGCTCGGCCTACCTGTTCCACGCGCCCATCTCCACGACGCATGTGATCACCTCGGCGATCATGGGTGTGGGGGCCACGAAGCGGGTCAACGCGGTGCGGTGGGGGGTCGCGAAGAACATCGTCCTCGGGTGGTTCATCACGATGCCGGCCGCGGCTCTGGTTGCTGCCGCGAGTTACGGGGTCGTCGTGCTGCTGTTCGGGTGAGCGGGGTGGGCTCTGCCGGGGTTGTCCGGTGGCCGCTCCGTCCTCGGCTGCCGGACGCGCCTGAGACGTCCCGACGGGCTTGAAGTGAAAGGGGTCCGCCCCCGCTCCCTCGTGAGGAGCGGGGGCGGACCCTTTGCCTTGAGGGTGGCACCGCCATGCAGCACCCCAAAGGCCGTCCTTGATCACCCGAAGCGGCCGGAGATGTAGTCCTCCGTCGCCTGGACCGACGGGTTGGAGAAGATCCGTTCCGTCTCGTCTATCTCCACGAGCTTGCCGGGCTTGCCGACCGCCGCGAGGTTGAAGAACGCCGTGCGGTCCGAGACGCGGGCCGCCTGCTGCATGTTGTGCGTCACGATGACGATCGTGAAGCGTTCCTTCAGCTCGCCGATCAGGTCCTCGATGGCGAGGGTGGAGATCGGGTCCAGGGCGGAGCACGGTTCGTCCATCAGCAGCACATCCGGCTCGACCGCGATCGCGCGGGCGATGCACAGGCGCTGCTGCTGACCGCCGGAGAGGCCGGAGCCCGGCTTGTTCAGGCGGTCCTTGACCTCGTTCCAGAGGTTGGCGCCACGGAGGGACTTCTCGACGACGTCCGCCAGCTGGCCCTTCTTGTACGAACCGTTCAGCTTCAGGCCCGCCGCGACATTGTCGAAGATCGACATGGTCGGGAACGGGTTCGGCCGCTGGAAGACCATGCCGACCGTGCGGCGCACGGTGACCGGGTCGACGTGGGACCCGTACAGGTTCTCGTCGTCCAGAAGGACCTTGCCCTCGACGCGGCCACCGGGGGTGACCTCGTGCATCCGGTTCAGGGTGCGAAGGAAGGTGGACTTGCCGCAGCCGGACGGGCCGATGAAGGCGGTCACGGAGCGGGGCTCCACGGTCATCGAGATGTCCTCGATGGCGAGGTGGGAGCCGTAATAGGCGGACAGGCCGCTGACGTCGATGCGCTTGGCCATCTGAATCACTGCTTCTTTCGTGCCGCGTCAGCGGCCGGTCTTCGGGGCCTTCCAGCGGGCGATACCGCGGGCCACCAGGTTGAGGATCATGACGAAGGCGATCAGGACCAGAGCGGCGGCCCAGGCACGGTCGTACGACGCCTCGCTGCCGATCTTGTACTGCTCCCAGATGTAGAAGGGGAGCGACGACTGCGCGCCTTGGAAGGGATTGGAGTTGATCAGCTGGCTGCCGAAGACCAGCAATATGATCGGTGCGGTCTCGCCGGCGATCCGGGCGATGGCGAGCATCACACCTGTGGTGATACCGCCGATCGCGGTGGGCAGAACCACCTTCAGGATGGTGCGCCACTTCGGGACGCCGAGGGCGAGTGATGCCTCGCGGAGCTCGTTCGGGACGAGCTTGAGCATCTCCTCGGTGGAGCGGACCACGACCGGGATCATCAGGATCGTCAGCGCCAGCGAACCCATCAGGCCGGACGGCTGGAGCTGCGCAATCAGCATGATCGACAGGATGAAGAGACCGGCGACGATGGACGGGATACCGGTCATCACGTCGACGAAGAACGTCACGGCCTTGGCGAGCGCACCCTTGCCGTACTCCACCAGGTAGACGGCGGTCAGCAGGCCGATCGGGGCGGAGATCAAGGTGGCGAGGCCGACCTGCTCCAGGGTGCCGACCAGGGCGTGGTAGACACCGCCACCCGGCGCCGTGCCGAGCACACCGGCCATGGAGTGGGTGAGGAAGTAGATGTCCAGGACCTTCGCGCCGCGGCTGACCGTGGTCCAGATCAGCGAGGCCAGCGGCACGACGGCGAGGAGGAAGCACACCCAGACGACGCTGGTGGCGAGCCGGTCCTTGGCCTGGCGCTGGTTCTCGACGACCGACGTCGTGACGTACGAGATGACGATGAAGAGCACCGCGGAGAGCAGGCCCCACTGGATGCGGCTCTGCCAGCCCGCCGCGGCGCCGATGCCGACGCCGAGCACGATCGCGGCACCCGCGAAGGCGGCCGGGGCCCAGCGGGGGAGCGACCGGCTGCTGAGGCTGCCCGGGGAAGCGGCCGCTGTGGGTGCGGGGCGTTCCTGTATGCCGGTGTTGGCTGCCTGGCTCATGCGTTGGCCCCCGAGTACTCCTTGCGGCGGGCGATGATGAGCCGGGCCGCGCCGTTGACCAGCAGGGTGAGGATGAAGAGGACGAGCCCGGAGGCGATCAGGGCGTCGCGCCCGAACTGGTCGGCCTCGTCGAACTTCGCGGCGATGTTCTGGGCGAACGTTCCGCCGCCGGGGTTGAGCACATGCGCCGAGATGACGAAACTCGGCGACAGGACCGTGGCGACGGCCATCGTCTCGCCGAGTGCGCGGCCCAGGCCCAGCATCGACGCGGAGATCACGCCGGAGCGGCCGAAGGGCAGCACCGAGAGGCGGATGACTTCCCAGCGGGTGGCGCCGAGAGCGAGGGCGGCTTCCTCGTTCATCTTCGGGACCTGGAGGAAGACCTCGCGGCTGACGCTCGTCACGATCGGCAGGATCATGATCGCGAGCAGGATGCCGACGGTGAAGAGCGAGCGGGCGACGCCGACCTCGGTCTTCTCCAGGACGTACGTCCAGCCGAAGAACTGGTCGAGCCAGAGGTTCAGCCCCTCCAGGTACGGCACCAGGAAGAGGGCGCCCCAGATGCCGTACACGATGCTGGGCACTGCCGCGAGCAGATCGACGACGTACGCGAGGGGCGCGGCCAGCTTGCGCGGCGCGTAGTGCGAGATGAAGAGGGCGATACCGACAGCGATCGGAACCGCGATGACCATCGCGATGATCGAGCTGACGATCGTGCCGAAGAGCAGGACCGCGATACCGAAGACCGGCTTGTCGCCGACCGGGTTCCAGTCCAGCGTGGTGAAGAAGTTGCCCTCGTCCTTGGAGATGGCGAGGGTCGCGCGGTACGTGAGGAACACGGCGATCGACGCCATGATCACGAGCAGCAGAATGCCTGAACCCCGTGAGAGGCCCAGGAAGATTTTGTCGCCCGCGCGTCCGGCCGGCTTGGGCCTGGCGCGCTTGCGCTGCACCGGGGGTACCGGTGGCGTGTTTATCGGTGTGGTGGAAGCCATGGTCTTTCCGGTCTGTGTGGGGGAGCGACACGCTCCCCTGGCGGCGGTGCACCGGATGGGGGTGATGCCGACGGGCCGGTCCGGAGGGGTGCACCGGGCCGGCCTGCCGGGTGTTGCTGGTGGAGCTGGGTTTCAGCTGGTGTTACGGGTGTTGCTTCTGGTTACGAGAGGGACGCGATGGTCTCGCGGACCTTGGCGTTGATCTCGGTCGGGATCGGCGCGTAACCGGCGTCGGTGAGGAGCTTCTGGCCCTCGTCACCCGCGGTGTAGTTCAGGAAGGACTTGACCGTGGGGAGCGTCTCGGCCTTGTTGCCCGTGTCACAGACGACCTCGTAGGTCACCAGGACGATCGGGTACGCACCCTCGGCCTTGGTGGTGTAGTCGAGGTCGAGCGCCAGGTCCTTGCCGGTGCCCTTGATCTTGGCGGCGGCGATGGCCTTGGAGGCGTTCTCCGAGGAGGCCTTGACCGGGGCGGAGCCACCGGTGTTGATGTCGACCGTGGAGATGGACTGCGACGAGGCGTACGAGAGCTCGAAGTAACCGATCGAGCCGTCGACCTGCTTCACCTGGGCGGCGACACCGGCCGAGCCGGACGCGGCCTGGCCACCGGGGGCCGGCCACTTCTTCTCGGGCTCGTACTTCCAGTCGTTCGGCGCGGTGGCGGCGAGGTACTTGCCGAGGTTCTGCGTGGTGCCGGAGTCCTCGGAGCGGTGGAAGGCCTGGATCGCCTTGTCCGGAAGCTTCGCGCCGTCGTTGAGCTTGGCGATCGCGGGGTCGTTCCACTTCTTGATCTTGCCGTCGAAGATCTTGGCGAGCGTGGGGGCGTCCAGCGTCAGGCTGTCGACACCCTCGAGGTGGAAGCCGATCGCGATGGGGCCGCCGACCATCGGGAGGTTGATGCCCTGGCCGGTCTTGCAGATCTTCTTCGAGTCGGCGACCTCTTCGGGCTTCAGCGCCGAGTCGGAGCCGGCGAAGCCGACCGTGCCCTGGTTGAAGGCGATGATGCCCTCACCGGAGGACGAGGACTTGTAGTTGATCTCTACGCCCTTGCAGCCCGCCATGTAGTCCTTGACCCAGAGGTCCATGGCGTTCTTCTGCGCGCTGGAGCCGGAGGCGAGGAGCTGGCCCTTGGCGTCGTCACACTTGATGTTCGACGCGGCGCTCGTCTTCTCGCCGCTGCCGCCCGTGTCGCTGCCGCTGTTGTTGTCCGAACCGCACGCCGTGAGGACCAGGGCGCTGGAGACGGCGAGGGCACCGAGCGCGGTGGCACGAAGCCGGTTCTTGCGCTGAAGCTTCACTTTCGGGTTTTTCCTTCCAGGAGCCGCCGAGGTCTTGTTCGTTCTACGACGGCGTGCGATGTGGTGGGTGGTGCGGCGTTTCGCCGCGCACCGTGCACTGCCGAAATTAGGCAGAACAGGTGAAGCGGCTTACGGGGGAGAGTGAACAGGAGGTGAACCGTGGCGGGCGGCCTGGTTCTCGTCGCCGTGGTGCGGGGCCTCTGGGCGGGGCGGGGGTGTTGCGTGGTGCGGGGCCCCTGGGCGGGGCGGGGGTGTTGCGTGGTGCGGGGCCCCTGGGCGGGGCGTTGCGTGGTGTGGTGCCCCGGTCCGGGGTGGCCGGTTCCGTCCTCGATCGCCGGACGGGCTTGGGGTGTCGGTCTGGGCTCTGGTGGCACGGTCGCCTGCCCTGGTGGGTGGTGGTCCGGGGCCCCTCCGGGGTGTCTCCTCGAACGACGAACGTTCGGCGGGTACGCGGGGGGCCCGGGTGTCCGTTCGTTGTCCTGCGGGGACTCCCCTGCACGGCCCCGGACCGGTCGTCGCGCGTCCGCGGCCTGGTGTGCCCTCGTGTCACGACCGCCGGGTGGTGGGCGCGGGTGATGCCTGGGTGGGGCCGTGCAGGGGAGTCCCCGCAGGGGCTGGCGTACGTGCCGGGTTCGTCCGCGTGCGGGCTTCCGCGCCAGTCCTGAGGAGACGCCCCGGAGGGGCCCCGCCCACCCCACCACCCGGCAGAGGCGGCGGCGCCCCCGGGACACGGCGCCGAAAATCCAGCCCGTCCGGCGATCGAGGACGGAACCGGTCACCCCGGACCCGGGCACCGCACCGGCCGTCACCCGCTGATCAGCAGTGCGTCCAGCAGGTCGCGGTCGCGGGGCTGGGTGAGCTGGGCGCGGGCCGCTTCCGGGTGGAGCCAGAGGATGCGGTCCACCTCGTCGCTGGGTACGAACAGGCCGTCCGTCGCCTCGGCCGCCCAGTACAGGACTTCCTTGGGGCGGCCGTTCGCGAGATACCGGACGGTGGGCAGCGGGGGCCCCGGTATGCAGTGGTGGCCGGTCTCCTCCAGAACCTCGCGCAGGGCGCCGTCGATCGCCGGCTCGCCGCGCTTGAGCTTGCCCTTCGGATGTGACCAGTCGTCGTAACGGGGCCGGTGGACCAGGCAGATCTCCAGCTCCCCGGAGTGCTCCGACCGGCGCCACAGCACACACCCCGCGGCCTGCACGGTCCCGCCGCTCATGGCGCGGTCACAGCCGCCGTCGTGTACGGCCAGGTCTCCCGGAACACCCCGCGGGCCGCTTCCACCTCGTGCCGCTGGTCGGCGTGGAGCACTCCCAGGGCGTAGGCGGTGGCCGGCGCGATCCTCGGCGTACGGGCCGCCGATGCCGCCGCCGCGGCTGCCTCCGCCGCGTCCCGGTGCAGGTCGAGCGCGTGTCCGGAGGCGGCCAGGACCGGGTCGGGGGCGCCGCGTACCACCTCGTGGGCGTACCGGTGCAGTCGCAGCAGAAGGCGGGCCTGGTGCCAGGGCGCGTCGTGCGCCTCGTTGTACGGCTCGACCGCCTGGTCGGAGGGGAGCGCGGCCACCGCGCCGAGCAGCCGCTGCTCGGCCCGGTTCGCGGGCCCGTGCAGCATTTCGGCGGCCGGGGCCGTGGACGCGGCGGAGAGCGGGACCTCGGAGGCGAGCAGGGCGACCGCGTCGGCGACCGCGTGGAACCGGGACGAGCCGAGCGCCTGGAGGGCCGCCGAGTGGGCACGGGTCCTGGCGAGGGTGAGCTGTCGTTCCAGAAGCGCTCCGGCCCGGGCCGCACCGACGCCGAGTGCGGCCCGTTCCTTGGCCTGCGCGGCGTCGTGCGGGGTGACATCGATATCGGCACCGGCGGCGGCGGTCCGCTGTGCGCGGGGCGGCGGCAGCGGGGTGCCGGACAGGGTGTGCAGCGCTTCGAGGAGCCGGGTCAGCCGGGTCGCGTACGCGTGCTCGCGGGCCAATGTGCCGGAGAGCCAGGCCAGTTCCGTACGGAGCTGCTCGGCCCAGCCGGGTTCGAGTGCCGACCGGAAGGTGTGGAGGGTGCCGCTGATGCGGCGGGCCGAGCGGCGCAGTGCACCGGCGGCCTGCTCGGCGGCGAGTGTCCCGGCGTCCGTGGGAGCGCTGTTCTCGCGGTGCAGACGCAGGCTGCGAAGGAAGTTCGCGGCCTGTTCCTGCAGGTAGGGGGCGAGGACCGCGCCCGCGGACACGTCCGTCCGGGTCGTCGTCTGGTGGTCAGGGCGTCGCACGCCGGCGCCTCCGGGCGTCAATGAGCATTTCCTGTACGTGCCGCAGTGGTTGGCCGTCCGCGTCCGTGGCGTGCCGGGTCCAGTTCCCGTCGGGACCGAGGTGCCAGGAGGAGGTGGTGTCGGCCATACCGGTCTCCAGGAGCCGGTTGAGCGCGGCACGGTGGGCGGGGTCGGTGACCCGGACCAGTGCTTCGATCCGGCGGTCGAGGTTGCGGTGCATCATGTCGGCGCTGCCGAACCACACTTCGGGTTCGCCGCCGTTGCCGAACGAGAAGACCCGGGAGTGTTCGAGGAAACGGCCCAGTATCGAGCGGACCCGGATGTTCTCGGAGAGGCCGGCGACGCCGGGGCGGATCGCGCAGATGCCGCGTACCCAGATGTCCACCGGAACGCCCGCCTGGGCGGCCCGGTAGCAGGCGTCGATGATCGCTTCGTCGACCATCGAGTTGACCTTGAACCGTACGTAGGCGGGACGACCGGCCCGCTGGTGAGTGATCTCCTTGTTTATCCGGGAGATCAGCCCGTCGCGCAGGGACTTGGGGGCGACGAGGAGGCGGCGGTACGTCTCGCGGCGGGAGTAGCCGGAGAGCCGGTTGAAGAGGTCGGAGAGGTCCGCCCCGACCTGGGGGTCGGCGGTCAGCAGGCCGAGGTCCTCGTACAGCCGCGCGGTCTTGGGGTGGTAGTTGCCGGTGCCGACGTGCGAGTAGCGGCGCAGCGTGTCGCCCTCCTGGCGGACGACGAGGGAGAGCTTGCAGTGCGTCTTCAGCCCGACGAGGCCGTAGACCACATGGCAGCCCGACTCCTCCAGCTTGCGCGCCCACTTGATGTTGGCCTGCTCGTCGAAGCGGGCCTTGATCTCGACGAGTACGAGGACCTGCTTGCCGGACTCGGCGGCGTCGATCAGGGCGTCGACTATCGGCGAGTCGCCCGAGGTCCGGTACAGCGTCTGCTTGATCGCGAGCACGTCCGGGTCGCCCGCCGCCTGCTCCAGGAAGGCCTGGACGGAGGTGGAGAACGAGTCGTAGGGGTGGTGCAGCAGCACATCGCGTTCGCGCAGCGCGGCGAAGACGTCGGGCGCCGAGGAGGACTCGACCTCGGCGAGATCGCGGTGGGTACCCGCGATGAACCTGGGGTACTTCAGCTCCGGGCGGTCCAGCGACGCTATGCCGAACAGCCCGGTGAGGTCGAGCGGTCCGGGCAGCGGGTAGACCTCGGCGTCGGACACCTTCAGCTCGCGGACCAGCAGGTCGAGCACGTACGGGTCGATGGACTCCTCGACCTCCAGGCGCACCGGCGGGCCGAAGCGACGCCGCATGAGCTCCTTCTCCAGGGCCTTGAGCAGGTTCTCGGCGTCGTCCTCCTCGACTTCGAGGTCCTCGTTCCGGGTGACCCGGAACATGTGGTGGGCGAGGACCTCCATGCCCGGGAAGAGCTCTTCCAGATGCGCCGCGATGACGTCCTCGATGGGTACGTAACGCTGCGGCGACGCCTCCAGGAACCGGGTCAGCAGCGGCGGCACCTTGACGCGGGCGAAGTGGCGGTGGCCGCTGACCGGGTTGCGTACGACGACCGCGAGGTTGAGCGAGAGGCCCGAGATGTACGGGAAGGGGTGCGCCGGGTCGACGGCCAGCGGCGTCAGTACGGGGAAGACCCGCTGCCGGAAGAAGGTGAACAGGCGGGCCTGTTCCTTCTCGGTCAGCTCCGGCCAGCGGATCAGCTGGATGCCCTCGTCCGACAGCGCGGGCGCGATGTCCTGCTGGAAGCAGGCGGCGTGCCGGGCCATGAGCTCGCGGGACCGCGTCCAGATCAGATCGAGGACCTCGCGGGGCTGCAGACCGGACGCGGAGCGGGTGGCGACGCCGGTGGCGATACGGCGCTTGAGACCGGCCACCCGGACCATGAAGAACTCGTCCAGGTTAGAGGCGAAGATCGCGAGGAAATTCGCTCGTTCGAGGAGGGGCGTCGCCGGGTCCTCGGCGAGCTCCAGCACCCGTTCGTTGAATGCGAGCCAACTGCGCTCCCGGTCCAGGAACCGGCCATGCGGCAGCTCGCTGCCGTCGACGTCGGGTTCGTACACGTCCACGTCGGCGTCGAGATCGGGATCGAGGTCGGCGGCCATGGAAAGACCGGCTCCCGCGTAATTCGGGGAGGCGACGGCATGCGGCCGGTGCGCGGCGAGAGAGCCGACCGACGGCTGCACGGCGGGCTGGACCGGGACCTCGGAGCTGGGCAACTGGCTCATGGCCCTATTGTTCCGCGCGGAAGGTGCCTGAGGCGCGTCGGAAGGGGCGGAGATCGCGGAAAACACGGGGTTTCTGCCGGGATTTCTCCCGTTCCGGGGGGTCGGCACAGCTGGCTGCATCCTGAGAGGGTCGCAAGCGCGTCTGAATGGCCGGTAACGGCGACATGACGTGCAGGAAGCGGTGTGCGGTGCGGGTTGCGGTGTCGCGCTGCGTGTGCGGGGTCCGGGCCGCCCCCTCTGCGGCCCGGACCCGGACGATCGTGGCGGTTCAGCCGTGGTGTCGGCGCAGTACCCGGAAGGCGAGGGCGACGGCGGCGGCGGCGAGGACGAGCAGGATGCCCGTCTCGACCAGCTGGAGGGGCCAGAAGTGCGAGGCGGGGTGGTAGTCGAGGTAGCGGAACGCGACGTCGTGGCCGGCCAGGCAGTCCTTCAGATCGTCGGCCGAGTTCAGGCACACGTCGGAGGGCAGGCGCTTGCCGCCGGTGGTGATCCACCCCTGGCCGGTGTCGGCAGCCGCCCGGGGGAACCGGTAGGCGCCATCGAACCGGAAGGTGTCCGTACGGACCGGCCACAGGCTGTTGCGTACGGTGTTCAGGGCCACGACCAGCGCGCCGTACGCGACCACCGTCACGATCATCGCGGCGACCGTGCGCCGCAGCAGAAGCGCGGCGAGTGCGCCGAAGGCGAGCATGCACAGGGCGTAGCCCACGGGGACGGTGCCCATCGCGCCGTACACGACCCGCTCGTACCACTCCAGCTGGTAGAGCGTTTCGTTCCCCTGCGCCCAGGCCCAGGCGGAGGCGGCGGACAGGACGGAGACTCCGGCAAGAGTCAGGACGGCGGGCACGGCGAGCTGCGCGGCGAGCCAGCGCGCGGGTGACACGGACTGGGTCCAGGACAGCTTGTAGGTGCCGCTCTCCAGCTCCCGGCCGATCACCGGACCTGCGACGAAGATGCCGATGAAGGCGGGCAGCAGCATCATCACCAGGTCGGCGTACTGGAGCACGCGGTGGAATTGGAATTCGGCGTCGAGGAAGTGACGGACGG
Source organism: Streptomyces sp. NPDC057565 (assembly GCF_042801455.1). NCBI lineage: Bacteria > Bacillati > Actinomycetota > Actinomycetes > Kitasatosporales > Streptomycetaceae > Streptomyces > Streptomyces sp. NPDC057565. The sequence continues at coordinate 40,089 of NZ_JBHVFU010000020.1, forward strand.
TGTCGCCGCAGCCCCGGGTGACGTTCTGGGCCGAGCAGCCCGTGCCCGCGAACGTGTCGGAGACGGAACTCCTCCACAGATAGGTGCCGACCACGACGGCGATCCCGGCGAGCGCGAGGGCGCCGACGGTCCACAGGGTCCGGCGGTGCCGGCGTACGACGATCCGGGCCGGGCCGCTCAGGCTGAGGGTGCTCATCGCGCCGCCACCGCCTCACGGGCCACGGTCTCGCCGTGCGCCGCGCTCGGCGTCAGCAGCGCGGGCGCCTCCGGTGACCGCAGATGCGCCAGCAGCAGCTCCTCCAGTGACGGTTCCGCGATCTCCCAGGCCGCCTCGTCCACCGGGCCCTCCCTCCGTACCAGTGCGGTCAGCCCGCGCCCCGTCGTGCGGGACTCGACGACGGTGTGCGGTGCCAGGTCCTGTACCGGACCCGTGAGCAGGGCGTGTGCGCCGAGGATGTCCTCGGTCTCGCCGCCGAGACGGACCCGGCCGCCGTCGACGAGCAGCAGGTAGTCGCAGGCACCCTCCAGCTCGGTGAGGATGTGCGAGGACATCACGATGGTGGTGGCGTGCTCGGCGGCCTCCGCCATCAGGACACCCATCAGCTGGTGCCGGACGAGCGGGTCGAGGTCGGCCATCGGCTCGTCGAGCAGCAGCAGTTCGGCGCGCTTGCCGAGCGCGAGGGCGAGCGCGAGGCGGGTGCGCTGGCCGCCGGAGAGGGTACGGACCCCGGCGTCCCTCGGGAGGTCCCCGATGACGCGTTCGGCGGTGGCTTGGTCCCAGGTGGCGGGGTTCAGCTCGGCACCCGCCCAGAGCGTCTCGGCGACCGTCAACTGCGGGTACAGCGGCTTGTCCTGGGCCACGAAGGCCACCCGGCTCCGGGCCTCGGCGGGCGCGGAGCCGAGGATCCGCAGGGTTCCCTCGACCGGCCGCAGGAAGCCCGCGGCGAGGGCGAGCAGGGTGGACTTGCCGGCCCCGTTCGGCCCGACGAGCGCGCATATCCGGCCCGTGGGCAGCCGGAACGAGCAGTCGCGCAGTGCCCAGCCACCGTTTCTGCGCCGGTACTTCATGCCGAGGCCGGTCGCCTCGATCGCAGCGCCTGTCATGTGCGGTCGTCCCCCTTGTACGTGCTGTCCAGTACGGCGGTGAAGAGCGCGGCCATGTCGTCGCGCTCCAGCCCCGCCGTGCGGGCCCGGCGGGCCCAGTCGGTGAGTTCTCCCCGCAGGGGTGTGTCCGTGGTGGCCGCGGTGCCGAGGGTCCGGCGCACGAATGTGCCCATCCCGCGCCGGGCCTCGACCAGGCCCTCGCGCTCCAGCTCGCGGTAGGCCTTGAGCACGGTGTTGGGGTTGATGGCGGTGGCCTCCACGACCTCACGTGCGGTGGGCAGTCGGTCGCCGGGCTCCAGCAGTCCGAGGCGGAGGGCCTGTTTGGTCTGCTGGACGATCTGGAGGTACGTGGCGACGCCGCTGCGCCGGTCGATGCGGAAGTCGATCGCCGCGGACTCTGCCATGTTCACCCCTTTCACTAATTGAGTAGTGAAAGGGTGTCGGAAGAAAGGGGCGGCGTCAAGCGACGCCGCCCCGGAGGGATGGTGTGCGGGCTCAGGACTCCGCGCGGTACATCAGGTCCACCTCATGGGTGGCGAAGCCCATCCGCTCGTACACCGTCAGCGCCGCAGGGTTGTCCGCGTCGACGTAGAGCATCGCGGTCGGCAGCCCCTCGGCGGCGAGGTGGCGCAGCCCGATCGCGGTGAGCGCCTTGCCGAGACCGCCGCCCTGCGCGTCGGGCCGGATGCCGACGACGTACACCTCGCCGAGTTGCTCCTCGGCGTGCACCTTCGTCCAGTGGAAGCCGACCAGCTCGGTCACGCCCTCGGTCTCGCGCTCGGCCAGGAAGAACCCCTTCGGGTCGAACCAGGGCTCACCCTTGCGGTCGTCCAGGTCGCGCTGGGTGAGCGACCCCTGCTCGGGGTGGTGGGCGAACGCGGCACTGTTCACGGCGAGCCAGGCGGCGTCGTCCTGGCCGGGCACGAAGGTACGGACGGTGACGCCCGGCGGCAGTACGGGCTCAGGGATGTCCAGCGGGCTCAGCGGGCGGCGCAGTTGGCGCAGCTCGCGGAAGAGGGAGAGGCCCAGGACCTGGGCGAGATGGCGGGCGGCGGACTTCCCGCCGTGCGCCCATACACGCAACCGCTTCCCGGTCGCGGCGAGCAGTGCGGCGCCCAGCGCACGCCCGTGCCCCTGCCCGCGGTAGGCGGGATGCACGACCAGCTCGGCCGCGGGCGCCTCGACGGGGTCGGTGTCCTCGAGCTGCGCGTATCCGACGAGGGTTCCTGTGCTGGTGAGCAGGAAGTGCCGTACGCCCTCCCGGCGCCCGCCCCGCAGCTGCAGTCGCCCCTGTTCGGAGACTGCGGGCCTGCCGTCGGCGCGGGCCGCCTCGCCGAGCAGGTCGAGGACGGCTCCGGCCTGGTCGGGAGAGAGCTCGTCGAGCGTCTGGATCTCGCGTCCCGGAGCGGGGAGGGGTACATCAGTCGTCATGCGTACGAGCGTACGGCGGGGCGGGGTGCTGGTGGGGCGGAGCGGGGCGTTGCGGCCTCGATCGGCGGTGTGCGGTGCGGGTCCGGGCCGCCTTCGCGGGGTGAGCGCGGCCGGCGGCCGGTCCCGGCCCGTCGGCCCTGGCGTACCGGCCTGCGGCGACCTGCATGCCGTGACGTTCCTGCCTGCATATGGGTGCCGTACGGGTGAAGTGCGGTGATAGATGCCCTTACTGACCACAAGGCAACCAGTTCGTAACTCGAAACACCTGTCGCGCTACGCGCGTTGACTCTAGGCTGCGGGCCGAACCCTCCCGCTGAATTCACAAGGGGACCGATGTCAGCGACACCGCATAAGAACCGTGCGTCCCGGCGGGTGCTTGCCGCCGCGGCCGGTCTGGCCACCGTCGGCGCGCTCGTCGCCGCCATGCCGGCCGATGCCCAGAGCCGTGATCAGGGCCTTGGGAACCACGAGCCGGCCAGCACCGTCGACGTCCAGCTGCTCTCCTTCAACGACCTGCACGGCAACCTGGAGCCGCCGGCCGGGTCGGCCGGCACGGTCACCGAGCAGCAGGCCGACGGCACGACGAAGACGATTCCGGCCGGCGGTGTCGAGTACCTCGCGTCCTCGCTGCGCACCGCGCGCCAGGGCCACCCCTACTCCATCACCGCGGCCGGTGGTGACATGGTGGGCGCGAGCCCGCTGCTGTCCGGTCTCTTCCACGACGAGCCGACCATCGAGGCGCTCAACAAGATCGACCTCGATGTGACGACGGTCGGCAACCACGAGTTCGACGAGGGCGCCACCGAGCTGGCCCGTCTGCAGAACGGCGGCTGCCACCCGGTCGAGGGGTGCTACGAGCAGGGCACGACGTTCCAGGGCGCCGACTTCCCTTATCTCGCCGCCAATGTGACGGACGAGAAGACCGGCAGGCCGATCCTCAAGCCGTACACGGTGTGGAAGAAGAACGGTGTCAAGATCGGCTTCATCGGGGTGACGCTGGAGGGCACGCCGAACATCGTCACCGCCAACGGCGTCAAGGGCCTGAAGTTCCACGACGAGATCGAGACGGTCAACAAGTACGCCAAGGAGCTCGACCGCCAGGGCGTGAAGTCCATCGTCGCGCTCATCCACGAGGGCGGGGCCCCCGCCTCCTCCTCGTACAACTACGACTGCGACAGCCCCGGCGCCGGTGACGGCATCTCCGGGCCGATCGTGGACATCGCCAAGGGCATCAGCCCGAAGGTCGACGCGCTGGTCACGGGCCACACGCACCAGGCGTACGTGTGCACCGTGCCGGACCCGGCGGGCAACCCGCGCCTGGTCACCTCGGCCTCGTCGTTCGGCAAGCTGTACACGGACACGACCCTCACGTACGACCGCCGCACCCAGGACATCGTGCGTACCTCGGTGAAGTCGTCGAGCTTCTCGAACCCGACCTCGACGAACCACATCGTCACCCGGGACCAGCCCAGGGCCACCGACATGACGGCCCTGATCGCCCGCTGGAACACCCTCGCCGCGCCCATCGCGAGCAGGCCGCAGGGCTACATCTCCGCCGACATCAACGGCCGCGGTTCCACGGCCCCCGAGAAGCCGCTCGGCAACCTGATCGCCGACGCGCAGCTCGAGGGCCTGGCCCCGGCGGACAAGGGCGGGGCGGTCGTCGCCCTCATGAACCCCGGCGGTATCCGCGCGGACCTGGTGTACAAGTCGACCGGCAGTGAGGGCGACGGGGTGGTGACGTACGGGGAGGCCTTCACCGTGCAGCCCTTCACCAACATGATGAACGTCGTCGACCTCACCGGCGCCCAGCTGATCACCGCACTCCAGCAGCAGGTCAGCGGCTCCAACGAGGCCAGCCCGAAGATCCTCCAGGTGTCCAGGGGGCTCACCTACACGCTGGACATGAAGAAGACCGGCGCCGCTCGCGTCGTCGTCGACACGATCAAGCTGAACGGTGCGGCGATCGACCCGGCCAAGACGTACCGCGTCGCGATGAACGAGTTCCTCGCGGGTGGCGGTGACGGCTTCGCGGCGCTCGGCCAGGGCACCAACAAGCTGGTCGGCGCCTCCGACCTGGACCTGTTCAACGCCTATCTGTCGGCCCACTCGTCGGCGGCGGCGCCGCTGGCCCCGCCGGTCACGGACCGGATCACGGTCGTTCAGTAGGTCCTGAGGGACACGCAGTGCCCGTGCTCGGGTGAGTGAGTGGGGCGGTGGGCCGGATGGGCCCACCGCCCTGGTGTCATCAGGGGATCCGAAAAAGTCTCGCCTATGGTCGCAAGAATGACTGAAGATGCAGACAAGGGCCTGGTCACCGTGGCCAGCATCAGGCCTGTCCGCGAGACGATCGACCGGCTTCAGGACGCGATCACAGCAGCGGGCTTCCATGTGTTCGCGCGGGTCGACCATGCGGACCACGCCGCCCGTGTGGGGCTGGAACTCCGTCCGACCGAGCTGCTCATCTTCGGCAAGCCCGAGGGCGGCACGCACCTGATGCAGGACAAGCAGACCGCCGGCATCGACCTTCCGGCGAAGGCGCTGGCCTGGCAGGACGCCACCGGGGTCACCTGGGTGACCTGCAACGACGCCTCATGGGTCGCCGCGCGCCACGGGCTGGGGCCGGCGAGCCAAGCCGGTGTCGCGGCGCTGGAGGCGAGCACGGTGGCCGCCGTACGCCAGGCCACGTCACCGGCCCTCGACGCCCTTTAGACCGACCGGCAATCGGGGGGTGGGTGAAGAAGCGGGGCTGGGGTGCGTACATCGCAAGGCGGAGGATTGAGCCAGATGGGGTCTCCCCTGCTCGAGCGAAGCCGAGAGCTTGGGGAAGGAGCCATGGTGATTGACGACAACGCCGCGAGGTGCGTGCCCCAGCCCCGTGACGCCGCCCCCCAATTGCCGGTCGGTCTTAGTTCTCCGGCGGCGGCTGCGGGGCGCCCGGCAGGCGGATCCATGCCTCCGTGCCGCCGCCCGGCGACGGGCGCAGCGCGACCTCGCCGCCCGTCTGCTGGACCGTGCGCGCCACGATCGACAGGCCCAGCCCCGAGCCCGGCAGCTGGCGGGCGGACGGGGAGCGCCAGAAGCGTTCGAAGACGTACGGGAGCTCCTCGGCCGGGATGCCGGGACCCTGGTCCACCACGGTCAGCTCGCCGCCGCGCAGGGCCACGGCGATCGTGCCGTGCTGCGGGCTGAACTTCACCGCGTTGTCGAGGACATTGACGACCGCCCGCTCCAGCGCTGCCGGCTCGGCCCTGACGTACCAGGGTTCCAGGTCCGCGGTGATGGTCAGCTCGGGGCCGCGGAGCCGTGCCCGCTCCAGCGCGGCGGAGGCGATGTCGTGCAGGCCGACGACCTGGAGCGGGCCGGGCTGGGCCGCGTCCGGGCGAGCCAGTTCCTGGAGGTCGCCGATGAGCGCCGCCAGCTCCGTCATCTGCGCGGTCACCGACTTCATCAGCGCTCTGCGGTCGTCGGGCGGGATGGGCCGGCCGGTCTCCTCGCTGCGGGCGAGCAGTTCCACGTTCGTACGCAGGGAGGTCAGCGGGGTCCGCAGCTCGTGCCCGGCGTCCGCGATCAGCTGGGCCTGCCGGTCGCGGGAGCTGGCGAGGGAAGCGGTCATCGAGTTGAAGGAGCTGGACAGCCGGGCGATCTCGTCCTCGCCCTCGACCGGGATGCGGAGCGAGAGATCCTCGGTGCGGGCGACATGCTCGACAGCCTCGGTGAGCTCGTCGACGGGGCGCAGGCCGGTGCGGGCCACCCAGAGACCGGCGGCGCCCGCACCGACGACGCCGATGCCGGAGACGACCAGGAGGACCCAGGAGAGGGTGGCGAGCGGCTCGGCGATCTCGCTCAGCGGGCGGGCGACGGAGACCGCGAAGCTGTTGGGCAGCAGGCCCGGCACCGGGGGGCGGGTCGTGTAGGTGTAGACGCGCATCTTCTTGCCGTTCTCGGCCCTGGCCGTGTGCAGGGCGTTGTCCCGCAGACCGGCGGCCACGGCGATGTCGTCGGTGGTCACACCGATCGGTGACGCCTTGGGGGCGGTGCAGGTGTTCCCGGACACGGTGACGAGCTGCACGACGTATGCCCCGCCGACTTGCGGTGCGGCCGCCTGGCCGGGGTGCGTACAGGCGGTGAGCAGGGTCTCCACATACTTGTCGTCGACGTGGACGTTGCGCAGCGAGGTGTCCAGCTGATGCTCCAGCTGGACCCGCGTCACAAACCAGCAGGCCGCCGCGACCGCCGCCACCGCGACCGCCACCGCCGTCGCCACCAGCAGCGCGAGCCGGGAGCGCAGCGGCAGGGCGCGGAACCGGCGCAGGGTCCCGGTCATCCGTCACCGCGGCCCGAGCGGAGCGCGTAACCGACCCCCCGCACCGTGTGTACGAGCCGCGGTTCGCCGCCCGCTTCCGTCTTGCGGCGCAGGTACATCACGTACACATCCAGGGAGTTGGAGCTCGGTTCGAAGTCGAAGCCCCAGACCGCCTTCAGGATCTGCTCGCGGGTCAGCACCTGGCGCGGGTGGGCCAGGAACATCTCCAGGAGCGTGAATTCGGTCCGGGTCAGCTCGACGCGGCGCGAGCCGCGGGTGACCTCGCGGGTGGCGAGGTCCATCCGCAGGTCGGCGAAGGACAGCACGTTGTCGTCGGGGACGCCGCCGCCCGCCGCGGCCGCGTACGAGCTTCGGCGCAGCAGGGCCCGGATACGGGCGAAGAGCTCGTCCAGTTCGAAGGGCTTGACCAGGTAGTCGTCGGCGCCGGCGTCGAGTCCGGTGACGCGGTCGCCCACGGTGTCGCGGGCGGTGAGCATCAGGATGGGCGTGGTGGTGCCGGTGGCGCGGAGGCGGCGGGCTGCGGTCAGACCGTCCATCCGCGGCATCTGGATGTCGAGGACGATCAGATCGGGGGCGTACGACTCCGCCCTGGTCAGCGCGTCGAGTCCGTCGACGGCGACCTCCGTGCCGTACCCCTCGAACGCCAGACTGCGCTGCAGGGCCTCGCGCACGGCCGGCTCGTCGTCGACGATCAGGATGCGCTGCGGATCGTCTTCGGCGGGGCTCATCGCTCGTCGTCCTCTTCTCTCTGCTCTGCCGTGGTGCTGTCTTCTCAGCCTCGCACGGCCGTGGCGCGGCGGCGGGCGGCGCGGCGTCGCCGGCCGGTGGCGCGGGTGGCCGCACGGACCTCCGGGGAGCGCCGCGCCACGGTGGCGAACTCCGTCGCGAGTATCAGTGGCAGCGCGAGGGCGGCCGGGCCGGTGGGGGTGTCGGACGGGTGGTTCATGGCTGATCTCCTCAGGAGCTGTTGCCGGACCGCAGGGTGTCCAGGTCGGCCTTGAGCGTGTTCACCGGTATGGCGAAGCCGAGGCCGACGCTGCCCGCGCTGGAGCTGTTCGATCCGTCGGACGAACTCGCCGAGTACATCGCCGAGTTGATGCCGATGATCTCGCCGTTCATATTGATGAGCGCGCCGCCCGAGTTACCGGGGTTGAGCGAGGCGTCGGTCTGGATGGCCTTGTAGGTGGTGGTGGAGTCACCGGTGTCGCCGTTGAACTGCTGCCCGCCGAACTCGAACGGCCAGTCGCTGCGGCCCCCGCCCTGCTGCCCCTGACCGCTGTCGCCGTCCTTGGCGACGGTGACATCGCGGTTCAGCGCGGAGACGATGCCGCTGGTGACGGTGCCGGTGAGGCCCTCGGGCGAGCCGATCGCGACGACCTGATCGCCGACCTTGAGCGAGGAGGAGTCGCCGAGCGTGGCCGTCTTCAGCCCGCTCGCCCCCTCCAGCTTGATGAGCGCGAGGTCCTTGTCGGCGTCGGTGCCGACGACCTTCGCGGTGTACGTCTTGCCGGTGTTGAGCGTCACCTTGATCGTCGAGGCGCCCGCGATGACATGGTTGTTGGTGACGATCTCGCCGTCGGAGGTGATGATCACGCCGGACCCGGTGGACTCCCCCATGTTCGAGCTCGCGCCGATCTCGACGATCGTCGGCGACACCGCCTGCGCCACTCCGGCGACGGTGCCCGCGCTGCTCTGCGAGACGGTCGTGCCGCTGACGGCACTGCTGGTGCCGCTGCCGCTGGAACCGGAGTCGGTGAACTGACCGATGGCAGTGGCGGTGACACCGCCGACGACCGCCGCCGCGACGGCCACGGCCGTCAGGAGGGCGACCGGCCGTCCGACCCGGCGCCTGCCGCGTGCGGGCGGCTGGGGTGCGGGCTGCGGCAGCCCGTGGAAGCCGCCGTAGCCGTCGTCACCGCCGCCGCTGTGACCGTCGGCGCCGCCGCCGGGCCACACGGTCGTCCCGGGACCCGTGGCGATCGGCTGCGCGGGCCGGTACGAGGGCGGCGGCGGGTAGGCCGCGTCGCCGTTGCCGTACGAGGGGTACATCGGGTACTCGCCGCTCGGGCGCTGGCTCTCAGTCATGTCTACGACTGTGTCCAGCGAACATGAGAGAACCCTGAGCACGCCCTGAGAAGCCCGACAGAACCGCGTATGCCCCATATAAGGACCACGGGGAACGTCGTACGGGTGGGCGGGAGGGCGAGCGCCCCGGGCCGGGGAAGTGTCCCGGCTACCGGTCCGCCGGCTCCCCGCACCCGCACGAGCGCCGCACCACCAGCGCCGACGGGAACTGCTTCAGCCGCTCCCGCCGCGAGCCCGAGACCCGCAGCGAGTCGTCGAGCACCAGATCCACCGCGGCCCTGGCCATCGCCGGGCGGTCCGAGAAGACCGTCGTCAGTGGCGGATCGGTCAGGCCCGCTTCCTTCACGTCGTCGAAGCCCGCCACCGCGAGCTCCCCGGGCACATCGATCCGCAGTTCGCGCGCGGCCCGGAGCACCCCGATGGCCTGGTCGTCCGTCGAGCAGAAGATCGCCGGGGGCCGATCCGGACCGGAGAGCAGTCCGAGCGCCACCCGGTAGGCGTCGTAGCGGTTGTACGGGGCCTGGAAGAGCCGGCCCTCCGTCGAGCGCCCCGACTCGTGCATCGCCCTTCGCCAGCCCTCGACGTGGTCCGCGACCGGGTCGCCGACCGCCGGGGTGGACTCCATGCCGCCGAGGCACGCCACGTACGCGTTGCCGTGTTCCAGGAGATGCCGGGTGGCGAGCTGCGCGCCGCCGATGTCGTCGGTGACGACCGCGACGTCGTCGATCGCCTCGGGCCGCTCGTGCAGCAGCACGACCCGGGCGTCCCATGCCTCCACCTCGGCCGCAGCCCGCTCGCTGGGTCCCTGGCTGACGAGGATCAGTCCGGAGACGCGCATACCGAGGAAGGCGCGGAGGTAGTGGACCTCGCGCTCGTCGCGGTAGTCGGAGTTGCCGACGAGAACCATTTTTCCGCGCTCGGCGGCAGCCTGTTCGACCGCGTGCGCCATTTCCGCGAAGAAGGGTTGGCGGGCGTCCGGAACGATCATCCCTATGAGGTCGGTCCGCCGCGAGGCCATCGCCTGGGCGACCCGGTCGGGCCGGTAGCCCAGCTCCTTGATCGCGGCGAGTACCCGCTCGCGCGTGGCCGGGGCAACCGGCCGGGGTCCGTTGTTGATGACGTAGCTGACGACCGCGGTCGACGTCCCCGCCAGTCTCGCCACATCATCCCGCGTCACCTTGGCCACGCGCGGCAGTCTACGCGGATGGACCTACCTGTTGGCAGGCCGGACCGGGGCATCTTCCATGACCTCGGGCACGGAGGGATGCTCCGAACGGGTGAGTGGTTCGGCGGCTGCCTTCGCCGCCTGGGACTTCGCCTCCTCGGCGGCGCGCTCCACCTTCTCCGGTGCGACGAAGCGGTAGCCGACGTTGCGGACCGTGCCGATCAACGACTCGTGCTCGGGGCCGAGCTTGGCGCGCAGCCGCCGGACATGGACGTCGACCGTCCGGGTACCGCCGAAGTAGTCGTAGCCCCAGACCTCCTGCAGCAGCTGGGCGCGGGTGAAGACCCGGCCCGGGTGCTGCGCGAGGTACTTGAGCAGTTCGAATTCCTTGAAGGTCAGGTCGAGGACCCGGCCCTTCAGTTTTGCGCTGTAGGTCGCCTCGTCGACCGAGAGATCACCGTTGCGGATCTCCATCGGGGAGTCGTCGGAGGTGAGCTGCTGCCGGCCGGTGGCGAGCCGCAGCCGGGCCTCGACCTCGGCCGGTCCCGCGGTGTCCAGCAGCACGTCGTCGATGCCCCAGTCGGCGGTGACGGCCGCGAGACCGCCCTCCGTCACGACGAGGATCAGCGGACAGCCCGGTCCGGTGGACCGCAGCAGCTGGCACAGCGACCGCACCTGCGGCAGGTCGCGGCGGCCGTCGACGAGGATGACGTCGGCACCCGGGGTGTCGACGAGAGCGGGTCCCTCGGCGGGGGCCACCCGCACGTTGTGCAGCAGGAGGCCGAGGGCGGGAAGCACCTCCGTCGACGGTTGAAGAGCGTTGGTGAGAAGCAGCAGAGAACTCATCGCCGCCCACCTGCCCGGGTCGTCGGTCGATGATCGTGCACGATTTTCTTGCCTTGCTCGCCCATTACGTCGGTCCTCCTCGTTCCCTGCGAGAGGGGCACTCCCGGGTGGGGCCCGGGGGAGATCTGCAGCACTTCTTCGTACGTTTTCCGTGCTGCTGCCGTACGACGGTTGTCATACGAGTTTTACGGTGCGGTCCCGCGCCCTGCGACCGCTGAGCTTGTTGAAACGTCGTCGTAACAACGCGCGTAAAGCACAAAAGGACCCGGGGGCTGCATTGCCCGGATCCTCTTCCCAGCAGAATAGCCCACATGAGTTCTGTGTCCGAGAGTCCGTTTCGGGGTTCTTCTGTTCGCTTGATCACGCCGGGAGCCCGGCGCACCACATTGCGGACGGATGACGGGCTGCCGATCGAGGCGGTGTACGTACCGTGTACGACCGGTGCCGCCCCCGGCGTCGATGGCGGGGACACCGGCACGGCGATCGTGGTCGCGCACGGATTCACCGGTTCGGTGGACCGGCCGGCCGTGCGGCGCGCGGCGGGGGTGTTCGCCCAGCGTGCGGCCGTGATCACGTTCTCCTTCCGGGGGCACGGGGGGTCCGGGGGCCGGTCGACGGTCGGTGACCGCGAGGTGCTGGATCTGGCGGCCGCGGTGGCGTGGGCGCGCTCGCTCGGACACCGGCGGGTGGTGACGGTCGGGTTCTCGATGGGCGGGTCCGTGGTGCTCCGGCACGGGGCGCTGTATACGGCTCCCGGGACCTCTCCGGACACGGCGCAGCTCGCTCGTCCGGTTCCCGCGCACGGGGGGCGCATGGCAGCACACGCGGATGCGGTGGTGGCCGTGAGTGCTCCCGCTCGCTGGTACTACCGGGGTACGGCCCCGATGCGGCGCCTGCACTGGGTGGTGACCCGGCCCACCGGTCGGCTGGTCGGCCGGTACGGCTTCCGCACCCGGATCGACCGCAAGGAGTGGGACCCCGTGCCGCTCTCCCCGGTCGAGGCGGTCCCGCTGATCGCCCCGGCGCCGCTGCTCATCGTGCACGGCGACCAGGACCCCTACTTCCCGCTCGACCACCCCCGCATGCTGGCCGACGCGGCACAGGGCGGTGCGGAACTGTGGCTGCAGCGCGGCATGGGGCACGCCGAGAACGCGGCGGACGAGAGCTTGCTCACCCGGATCGCGGACTGGGCGGTGGCGGAGTGATTCATCATGGACAGCTGATGCGAGACGAAGGGAGCGTCGCCATGCCAGCGGGAACCATCCGCTACTGGGCCGCCGCCAAGGCCGCCGCCGGGACCGCGGAGGAGCCGTACGCAGCCGCGACGCTCGCCGAGGCGCTCGACGCGGTGCGCGAGCGGCACCCCGGTGAGCTCACCCGAGTGCTGCAACGGTGCTCGTTCCTGATCGACGGTGACCCCGTGGGGACCCGCAGCCATGAGACCGTACGCCTTGCCGAGGGCGGCACGGTCGAGGTGCTCCCGCCGTTCGCAGGAGGGTGAACCGCAGCACATGAGCAACAGCGATCAGCAGTATCCGTACGGACAGCAGCCCGGGACCGGGACCGGTTACGGGTACGGAAACGGCCAGGAACCGCAGTCGTACGGGCAGCAGGTCCCGTACGACCCGAACCAGGCGATCCAGGACCCCGGGGTCGCACAGACCTGGGAGGGGCAGACCTGGGACACCCAGTACCAGCCGGCCGTCCAGCCCACGCAGCAGCCGCAGCAGCCCGAGTACGGGCAGCCGCAGCAGTATGCGCAGCCTCAGTACGGGCAGCCCTACGCCCAGCAGCAAGAGCAGCCTCAGTACGGGCAGCCCTACGCCCAGCAGCAAGAGCAGCCTCAGTACGAGCAGCCCTACGCCCAGCAGTACGAGCAGCCTCAGCACGGGCAGCCCTACGCCCAGCAGTACGAGCAGCCTCAGTACGAGCAGCCCCAGTACGGGCAGTCGTACCCGGCGCAGGCGCCGCAGCAGCCCGTCGCGGCCGCCGCCGGTCCCGCCGTCGACGCCGGATACCCGATTCCTCAGGGCGCCTCCGGCTCGTACCCGCTGCCCCCCGAGGTCCCGGCGGCCGCCCCGGCACCGGCCGCGGCGGCCGCGCACGACGCCTCCGGCTACAGCGCGCCCACCACCCTGGGCAACAGCCGCATCACCGACGCCCAGCGCGCCCGCGCCGAGGGCCGTTCGCCGATCATCGCGCCGGGGATGCAGCCTGCGGCGATCACCGCGGGGCTCGGGCTGCTGCTCGCCCTCGGCGCCGCGATCGGACAGTACGCGCTCTTCGTACCGCTGGTGCTCCTCCAGGCCGTGACCGCCGCCGGCTGGTTCCGGCTCAACGGCATGTGGCCCGCCCGGCAGGGCATCGCGCTCGCCTTCGCCGGCGGGTTCGTCGCCGATGTCGTGCTGCTCGTCGCGGGCCGGGACAACGCCCCGGCGGCGATCCTCGGCACCCTCGGCATCTGGGTGCTGCTCACCGTCGTCCTGCAACTGCGCAGCCACGCGGGCGCCGACGAGCGGATGTACGGGCTGATGGCCACCGTCGCGTCGGCCGCCCTGGCGATCCTCGCCGCCGGGCATCTCGCGGCGGCGCCGGACGCCGTGACGGTCGGCTGTGTGGCTGTCGCGGTCGCCGTGCTCGCCAGGGCGCTGCCGGTGCCCGGACCCGCCTCGGTCGTGGTGGCGCTGCTCGCCGCCGCGGGCGCCGGTGTCGCGGCCGGTGGGCTCACCGACCTGGGCGCGAAGGGTGCCTTCCTCGGGTTCGCGGCCGGTGGCTGCGCGCTGATCGGGCTGCGGGTGGCGAGCTACGACTACCCGTCACGTTTTGTGCACATGACGGCCGGGGTGGCGCTGCCGCTCACCGCCGCCGCCCCCGCCGTGTATCTGATCGGCCGCGCGATCTCCTGACCCGCGGGACCGCCGCCGACCGGGAACCGCGGAGGGGCCCGGGCTCGTCGATCACCCCGGGCGTGCCGTGCGGCGACAGTGGGCTCACGGGCGCCAGGGGGTCCGGGCGGACGGCAGGGTGGGGGGAAGAACGGGCATGCGTGCACTGCGAATACTGCTGGTCATCGTGGTGGTCCTGGGCGGCGTCTTCATCGTCGTCGACCGGACCGCGGTGTACTTCGCCGAGTCCGAGGCCGCGGGCCGGATCGAGGTCAGCGGGGGCACGGTCGACTCGACGGACGTCTCCATCAAGGGTTTCCCCTTTCTGACCCAGGTCGCCGGATCGGCACTCGACCAGGTCGACATCAAGCTCACCGGCATCGAGACCGCCGCCGCTGGGCGCAGGATCCGGATCAGCGAGATGAAGGCCGAACTCCACGACGTCACGCTGGCCGACGGCTTCGCCACCGCCACCGCCGCCCGGGCCACGGGCACGGCGACCATCTCGTACGAGGACCTGACGCACGCGGCCGACGACGGCGTCGTCGTCGAGTACGGCGGCAACGGCAAGGTGAAGGTGACCGGCGCCGTCGACATCCTCGGCCGCACCCTCACGCGCAGCGTGACCTCCACCGTCACCCTCGTCGACGGCCGCACCGTGCGGGTGCACGCGGACAAGGTGCCGGGCGAGGGCATTCCCGGACTCGAAGGCCTGGTGCGCAGGAAGACCGACTTCGAGCGGGAGATCGGCGCCCTGCCCAGCGGGCTGAAGCTGCAGCGGATCGAGCCGACGAAGGACGGTCTGGAGATCTCGGTGACGGGCTCGGACATCCGGCTCGCGGGATAGATGAACCGCGTGCAGGCTGGGTAGGACATTCCGCAGCCGTTGCGCCACATAGTGAGACGGACTCGTCCGACCCGCAGATGACTGGACGACGCGCTTCGCCCGGCGCCGGTCCGGGCGGCGCCGCAATCGGTCAACCGTCCCGGATTGCGGACGATCGTGTCTCACAATGCGACACGGCGGTGACATGTCCGCCCGCACGTCCCTACGATCGGTCCCATGCAGTGCTCTATCAGCGGTCTCCGTCAGCGGGGCCAGGCGGATCTCACGAAGCGGCGGGCAGTAGACCTGTGCCGCGTCGCCGCCATGCTCTGTCGCACTGTCTGAGCGGGATCGTCGCATCCCGCATTCCCCGGCCCTTCGACCACTGTCAGGGCCCGTTGCCGTGCATGTGTGTCCGCGCAGAAACGCGCCCCCGTACATCCGCACCCCGCACCATCTCGCCGCAGACTGCCCCGGAGGAGAACAGAATGAGCCGCAGTGACGTCCTCGTAGACGCCGACTGGGTCGAAGCCCACATCGACGACCCGAAGGTTGCTCTTGTCGAGGTCGACGAGGACACCTCGGCGTACGAGAAGAACCACATCAAGAACGCGATCCGGATCGACTGGACCCAGGACCTCCAGGACCCGGTCCGCCGTGACTTCATCGACCAGGCCGGCTTCGAGAAGCTCCTGTCCGAGAAGGGCATCGGCAACGACACCACGGTCGTGCTCTACGGCGGCAACAACAACTGGTTCGCGTCCTACGCGTTCTGGTACTTCAAGCTCTACGGTCACCAGGACGTCCGTCTGCTCGACGGCGGCCGCAAGAAGTGGGAGCTCGACTCCCGCGACCTGGTCGACGGCGACCAGATCCCGTCCCGCCCGGCCACCCAGTACAAGGCCCAGGCCCAGGACCAGTCGATCCGCGCCTACCGCGACGACGTCGTGGCAGCGATCGGCAACCAGAACCTGGTCGACGTCCGTTCGCCCGACGAGTTCAGCGGCAAGCTGCTCGCCCCGGCGCACCTCCCGCAGGAGCAGTCGCAGCGTCCGGGTCACGTCCCGACCGCGCGCAACATCCCGTGGTCGAAGAACGCCAACGACGACGGCACCTTCAAGTCGGACGACGAGCTCAAGGCCCTCTACGAGGACGAGCAGGTCGACCTGTCGAAGGACACCATCGCGTACTGCCGCATCGGTGAGCGCTCGGCCCTGACCTGGTTCGTGCTGCACCAGCTGCTCGGCCAGGAGAACGTCAAGAACTACGACGGCTCGTGGACCGAGTACGGCTCCCTCGTCGGCGTGCCGATCGAGCTCGGCGCCAACAAGTAACTCCGCGCGACCTGGACCACCCCGACCCCGACCAGAAGGACAGAACACCATGTGTGGAGCAAAGGCCGGCGGCCCCGACGCTTCGACGATCAAGCCCGGTGAGACCACGATCCAGGGCAGCGTGACCCGCGACGGCGAGCCGGTGACCGGTTACGTCCGTCTGCTGGACTCGACCGGCGAGTTCACCGCCGAGGTCCCGACCTCGGCGACCGGACAGTTCCGTTTCTACGCGGCCGAGGGCACCTGGACGCTGCGCGCCCTCGTCCCGGGCGGCAGCGCCGACCGCACGGTCGTCGCGCAGACCGGTGGCCTCTCCGAGGTGGCCATCGCCGTCTGATCCGCGGCACAGATCGGCCGGAGGGCCGTACCCCAGGGGGTTGGACGCCTTCTGAACCGGGGTACGGCCCTTCGCGCCGTCCACAGGGTGTGCGCGGGCCCGTTCGTGCCGGGCGCACGGGCCGGGATCGGGCCTACGCTTGAGCTATGTACGCCCGGCGCCGTCGCCGCTACTTCCTGATGATGGGCGGATGCATCGTCCTTTTCGTCTCCGCCTGGGCCTTCGTGCGGCTCTGGTCGGTGCCCGTCGCCGTCGGAATGTGCGTGGTCGCCATGGTCATCCCGCCCGTCGCGGCGATGGTCGCCAACCGGCGGGGGCCGGAGGACCGCTGGTGGGACGATCCGTCCGGCGACCCGAAGTCGGACGAGTGGTGGGACGAGCTCGACGGCAAGAAGCGCCGCCAGTAGCGGAACTGTCCGCCGTCGCCGGGAAGAACCGTCAGTAGACGAGGGCCTGGACGCCGTCCGCCATGACCTCGCTGACGAAGATCTGGGCGCCCGCGATCCGTACACCTTCCAGTACGTCGTCCTCGGTGATGTCGCGCCGAGCCGCGCACTGGGTGCAGAGGGTGATCAGGCCGCCCGCCTGAATCGACTCGATCAGGTCCGGCAGCGGTGCGGCGTGCGGAAGTTCGAACTCGGCGGCGCGGCCCGGCAGGGCGAACCAGGAGGATTCGCCGGTCAGCCAGAGCGAGACCTCCACGCCGCTGGCGACGGCGACGGCCGCCACCGTGAACGCCTGCGAGCAGCGCTCGGGGGAGTCGGCACCTGCGGTCACCTTGATCACGAGCTTCTTCTGCATATGCCGAACTGTAATCGTCGGCCGCGCAACCTCACCCCACTGCCATGGGTCAGTTGGGTGCGCAGGTAACGGAATCTGCGCCTGAGGTCTCGTGGGGGGACCCATTTTGGAACCGAAAGACACCATTCCTGGCGGGGCGGCCGAGCCTCCCGTGCAGGTCGAGGTGGCGGTCCAGGCCGTAGAGCCGCCCGCAGCACCACCCGCAGTCGTTCCCGATCCTGTTGCCGGCCCCGAGCCAGATCCCGTTCCGGCGCCGGTCAAGCCGCGGCCCCGTGGCCGTACGACCCTGCTGATCGCCGCCGCCGCGGTGCTCGGGATCGCCGGTGGCACCGCCGTCGGTTACGGCGTGCAGGCCGACCGCGCCCCGACACCGCTGCCCGCCCTGTCGCAGCCGAACCTGGCCTACCCGGCGAAGGCGTTGCCGACGGACAAGGTCCCGGACCCGCTCCCCGTGTCGCAGGACCGGCAGCGGAGGACGGACGGCGATCTGCGCGAGCTGCTGGTCGGCAAGCCCTCGGGGGCGCGCAACGCCAGATTCCCGTTCCCGACCAAGGGCTGGATGTCCCTTGACGCGTACGCGCGGGAGTTC
Organism: Streptomyces sp. NPDC057565; assembly: GCF_042801455.1. Lineage (NCBI taxonomy): Bacteria > Bacillati > Actinomycetota > Actinomycetes > Kitasatosporales > Streptomycetaceae > Streptomyces > Streptomyces sp. NPDC057565. The sequence continues at coordinate 57,819 of NZ_JBHVFU010000020.1, forward strand.
ACGAGCGAGGACTACATGTTCGAAACGCTCGCGGAGGCCGACGTCCGCCGGATCGCGGCCGCCAACTGGTCGCAGGGGCAGTACCGCGATGTAGGCATCCGCCTCGTGCAGTTCCGCTCCGGTGCAGAGCTCGGGGCGTCCGACCATGCGAACGATCAGCTGGGTTACATGCCCTACGCCAAGGACGGCGCGGGCAACGAGGGTGATCCGATCAAGGGCAGCGGCAACGGCCGCTACTTCCTGTACAAGGCGGTGAACAAGCCGGGCTACCTGCCCGTCTACCAGGCGCGGGCCATCGCCCAGCGCGGCGACGTCATGTTCGACATCAACATCTTCGACACCGCGCCGATCAGCAAGAAGGACATCCGGGCCCTGGCCGAGCGACAGCTGGAGCGGCTGTGAACGACGACGTGACACCCGACACCGCCCCGCCCGCCGAGCCGGCCCCGCCCGCCCCGAAGGGCCGGGCCCGGCGCGTGGTGCTCGCCGTGCTCCCCGCGGTCCTGGTCCTCGGCGCAGTCGGCGGTGCCGCCGCCTACACCAAGGTCACCGTGGACAGCGCCGACCGCACGGTCACCACCGAGGTCTGGGGCGGGGGCGCGCACAAGCCCGCGAAGGACCCCGCCGGGGACGTCGGCCGGGGCAGGGCCGACACCGAGCTCAGCAAGCTGCTGCTGCCGGTCCCGAAGGGCTACCGTCTCGGCCCGGACATGGGCGACTACGGAAACGACGACGAGATCAGCGGCAAGAAGGCCACGGCCCAGATGAAGGAGAGCGGCCGGGGGATCGCGGGCAAGCAGCGCCGCGAACGGGACCGGCGCATCGACCGGCTCCACCTCCAGGGCATCGCGCAGCGCTCGTACACCTCGGACGACAGCGATCTGACGGTCGAGATCCAGATCGTGAAGATGAAGGACAAGAGGGCCGTCCATGACCTGTACGGCTTCCAGACGGAGCTGATGGACACCTACGGCGACTTCCGCGCGGGGCCGAAGATCGAGGGCCACAAGAAGGCCAGGTGCTTCCGGGAGCCCGTGCGGACCAAGGTGAAGCTCGACGGCCTGTCCTGCCTCGCGTACGACGGGGAGCTGTTCCTCACCGTCGACGCGTACGGCACCAAGCCGTTCAGCGCGTCCGACGTCGCCGATCTCGTGAAGGACCAGCTCGACCACATCGAGTCCCCGGGGGAGTACGTATGACCGAGCAGACGGCGACACCGGCCGCCGCGACCGAGGAGCCCGCTGTCCCGGATCAGGAGCTTCCGCCGATGGGAGCTGAGCCCGCAGCGGCCGCCGAGACCGTCCCGGCCTCCGAGCCCCCGGCGGCCCCCGAGCAGGCATTTCCGGTGGCGGAGCCCGTACCTGCTCCGAAGCCGTCCCGGCGCGTCCTGCGGGCCGTCGCCCGCTGGACCGCCGCCGTGCTGGTGCTCGGCGGTCTCGGCACCGGTACGGCCCTCGGCATCACCTCGATGGAGCGCACCGACGTACCGGGCCTGGCCACCGAGGGCGACGGACGCTGGGACTACCCGGAGCTCAGCCTGCCCGCGCTGCCGGCCGGTTCGCCGCGCCCGTTCAACGAGGCCAATGTCGCCGAGGTCCACCACGCCGACCTGCGGAAGCTGCTGATCCCCGCCCCGGCCGGAGCAACGGCGGACAAGAAGCTGACGGGCGGCTGGGTGAGCACGGCGCAGTTCGTCAGCGAGTTCCGCAAGGACAAGCGCGGCGAGCTCACACAGCTGCTCGACGACTCGGCCCTGCGCCACATCGCGGCGCGCGGCTGGATCATGCCGGACGGCACGAGGTCCAGGGTCTATCTGCTGCAGTTCAACTCGACGGCGTACGCCCAGAGGCTCCGGGACGACACCTATGTGAGCAGCACCCCGGGCATACCGCTCGACTGGCCGACGGACCTGCAGATGGACGAGAGCTGGAACGGCGGCAAGGTGCCGGAGACCGTGGTCTACGCGTTCGGCGAGACGAAGACCGGGAAGGGACGGATCCACGAGGCCTACATCCAGGCCGGTGACACGCTCGCCCTGGTCATCCACTCGCAGCAGGGCGAAAAGATCGCCGAGCAGATCCCGTTCCGGCAGACGCTGATCCTGCAGAACCAGCTGCTGGGCTGATCCGCACGCCGGGGAGCCCCGCTTCCTCGGCACGCCCCGAACCGTCGCGCCGGGCCCCTACCCATTAGGCTGGGGCTCGGCCCCGTACTGCCGCCATACCGCTCGTTATCGCTCGTCCGAGGAGCTCCCGTGCTTGAGGCATTCTTCTCCACCCTGCTGGTCCTGGTCTGCGTCGGTGTTCTCGCCTTCGCCGGCCTGACCGTGAAGAAGCTGTACCAGGGCCAGCGCTGACCCGAGTCCGCACCACTCACCACTCCCTCACAGATCGTCTGAGCCGCTCATGATCGAGATCCCGTCCGACCTCCACCCGGACCTCGTCCCGCTTGCCTTCCTGCTCGGCAACTGGGCGGGCGCGGGCGTGTCCGACTTCCCCGGCGCCGAGAAGTGCAACTTCGGCCAGGAAGTCACCTTCAGCCACGACGGCCGGGACTTCCTGGAGTACGTCTCGCACTCCTGGGTGCTCGACGCCGAGGGCAACAAGGTCAAGCCGCTGGAGACCGAGTCCGGCTACTGGCGCATCGACAAGGACCGCAAGGTCGAGGTCGTCATGGTCCGCGACCAGGGCGTCATCGAGATCTGGTACGGCGAGCTCGCCCACCAGAAGCCGCAGATCGACCTGGTCACCGACGCGGTGGCCCGGACCGCGGCCTCCGGCCCGTACAACGGTGGCAAGCGCCTCTACGGCTATGTGAACAGCGACCTGATGTGGGTCGGCGAGAAGGCCACCCCCGACGTGGAGCTGCGCCCGTACATGTCGGCGCACCTGAAGAAGGTCGTCACCCCGGAAGAGGTCGAGGCGATGGCGAAGAGCCTCGGCGACCTGCCGGACGACGGCATCGCGTTCTTCAAGTAGCCGCACGCATCCAGGTACGCGCACGATCTGCGGTCAGGTGCTCACCCGGTCCTACACTGGGCCTGTGGTGAGCACCGACTGGAAGACCGATCTTCGGCAGCGCGGCTATCGGCTGACGCCGCAGCGGCAGCTTGTCCTGGAAGCCGTCGACACACTGGAACACGCGACGCCCGACGACATCCTCGCCGAGGTGCGCAGGACGGCGTCCGGTGTGAACATCTCGACCGTCTACCGGACCCTGGAGCTCCTTGAGGAGCTCCAGCTGGTCAGCCATGCCCATCTGGGGCACGGTGCGCCGACGTACCACCTGGCCGACCGACACCACCACATCCATCTGGTCTGCCGGGACTGCGGGGACATCATCGAGGCCGATGTCGGGGTCGTCGCCGAATTCACCGCGAAGCTGCGGGACAGCTTCGGCTTCGAGACCGACATGAAGCACTTCGCGATCTTCGGCCGCTGCGCCGGCTGCACGGCGAAGAAGACGGACGGTGAGCCGGGCGATCGTGCGGCCGATCAGCCCCGGCCGCCCGCTTCCGAGCAGTAGACCGAGTCGTACGCTGGTCGCATGAAGAGCCCCCTGCTGTCCCTGCCCGGCGCCGTCCCCGCCGAGGGCCGCGACGAAGGCGTCGCCGCGCACTACGGCGACCTGTTCCGCGAGCAGCGAGCCCTCGCCGACGGCACCGGCCTCGTCGACCTCTCGCACCGTGGCGTCGTCACTGTCACCGGAAGCGACCGGCTGGCCTGGCTGCACCTGCTGATCACCCAGCACGTCAGCGAACTCGCCCCGGGACAGGCCACCGAGGCGTTGATCCTCACCGCGCACGGGCACATCGAGCACGCCCTCTATCTTGTCGACGACGGCGAGACGGTGTGGATGCACGTCGAACCGGACACCCAGGGCGACCTGATCGCCTATCTGGAGTCGATGAAGTTCTTCTACCGGGTGGATGTCGCCGACCGCACCGAGGACTTCGCCGTCGTGCACCTGCCGGCCGGCTCCATCGCGGAGGTCCCCGAGGGCATCGTCGTACGGGAGGCGCCGCACGGCCGTGACCTGTTCCTGCCCCGCGCCGACCTGGAGACCTACGCCGCCGAGAACGGTCCGGCGGCCGGCATCCTGGCCTACGAGGCGCTGCGCGTCGAGGCTCACCGCCCCCGGCTCGGCTTCGAGACCGACCACCGCACCATCCCGCACGAGCTGGGCTGGATCGGCACCGCCGTTCACCTCCAGAAGGGCTGCTACCGCGGTCAGGAGACCGTGGCCCGGGTGCAGAACCTGGGGAAGCCGCCGCGCCGACTGGTCTTCCTGCACCTGGACGGCAGCGACGTGATCCTGCCCGGACACGGCACTCCGGTGCGGCTCGCAGCGGACGGGGCGGAGGGACGTCAGCTCGGTTTCATCACGACGTCCGCCCGCCACCACGAGCTGGGCCCGATCGCGCTGGCACTGGTCAAGCGCAACGTGGCGGTGCACGCGGAACTACTCGCGGGGGACACCGCGGCGGCCCAGGAGACGGTCGTCGAGCCGTAGATCTCCTAAGCGCAGCCGTCTACGGACGCGCACGGCCGAACCCGGCTCAGACCTCGATCAGTACGGTGAACGGGCCATGGTTCGTGAGCGAGACCCGCATGTCCGCTCCGAACCGGCCCGTCTCCACCTGCGCGCCCAGCGCCCGCAGCTGCGCGACCACCTCGTCGACCAGCGGTTCGGCGATCTCGCCGGGCGCCGCGGCGTTCCAGGTGGGCCTGCGCCCCTTCCGGGCGTCCCCGTAGAGAGTGAACTGCGAAATCACCAAAAGCGGTGCATTCACATCGGAGCAGGACTTCTCGCCCTCCAGAATGCGCACCGACCAGAGCTTGCGGGCGAGCTGCGCCGCCTTCTCCGCGGTGTCCCCGTGGGTGACTCCGACCAGCACACACAGCCCCTCGCCGACGATTTCGCCGACCACCTCGGGCCCGTTTCCGTCGGCCACCGTGACGCTCGCGCCGTCCACTCTCTGTATCACTGCACGCATACAGACCAACCTATCTTGGGCTGAACGGGTACAGAGCACCTGCGTAGGCACGGTGTGGGGTGGCACCATGCACGGAAGGCGGTGTGCCGACGCACCAGTCGAGGGGATGGACAGAGCATGAGTACATATGGAGCCGGGCAATCCCCCGGTGTCGTACCGGTCACGCGTGCCGCCGCCGCCGGTACCAGTACTAGCACCAGCACCATGCGCCCGCCCGTGCAACGGACCGGTCCCTGCCTCGACGACGGCCTGCCCGGGCCCTCGCAGCCGGAGCTGGGCACCCTGCGCCTGCCGGAACTGCGCGCGCTGCGCCGTGACGCGCAGCGCGATGAGGCAGACCTCAGTTACGTACGCCGTCTGGTCCAGGGACGGATCGACATCCTGCGGGCCGAGCTGGCCCGCCGCCGGGACCCGGAGGCACCGGTCGTGGACCGGCTCTCCGAGATCCTCGCCGACACCCCGTCGCGGCACCGCTCGTCCGCCCGGCACGTGACGCTGACCACGCCGCGGAGCGACGAGTTCCGCCGGCTGGCCGCCGAGACACTCGCCGAGGTCGAACTCTCCGACCTCGACGCCCGTACCGACGAAGAGCTGCACACCGCGATGGGACGGCTCGTCCGCTACGAACAACAGGTCTCCCGCCGCCGTCACCGGCTGCAGTGCACCGCGGACGATTGCAGTGCGGAGATCGCCCGCAGGTACCGTGACGGGGAAGCACAAGTAGACGACCTGCTCGCCTGAAGCGATCCTTCCGGGGCAGGTCCCTCGCACAACCCCGGAAGGCCGCCACGATGAGCTCCACACCCTTCATATCCCCGGCGGCCCCCGCGCTGCCCGTTCTGGCCGAGGTCGTACGGTCCGGCTTCGTCGAGGGCCACCACCGGGGCTCGCTGGTCGTGCTGGCCGCCGACGGCAGTGTGGAGCAGGCGCTGGGGGACCCGGCCGCGGCGGTCTTCCCGCGCTCCTCGAACAAGCCGATGCAGGCCGCCGCCGTGCTGCGGGCCGGGCTCGACCTCTCCGGTGAACGACTGGCCCTGGCCGCCGCGAGCCACTCGGGCGAGGGGTTCCACCTCGATCTCGTACGCAAGATGCTTGCCGAGCACGGACTGACGCCGGACGATCTGCAGACCCCGCCCGATCTGCCGCTGGACCCGGAGGAGGCGGAGACCTATCTCGCCGCGGGCGGCGTCCGCGAGCGGATCACCATGAACTGCTCGGGCAAGCACGCGGCGATGCTCGCGGTGTGTGCACGCAACGGCTGGGACCAGGCGACCTATCTGGACCCCGCCCACCCGCTCCAGCAGCTGGTCCACCGGGTGATCGAGGAAGCGGCGGGCGAGCCGGTCACGGCAGTGGGTACGGACGGCTGCGGGGCCCCGCTGATGGCGATCAGCCTGGTCGGTCTGGCGCGGGCGTTCCGCTCGTTCGTGCTGGCCGAGGAGGGCACCGCGGAGCGCCGGGTGGCGGATGCGATGCGCACCCACCCGGAGTACGTCGCGGGCACCCGGCGCCCCGACACGTGGCTGATGCGCGAAGTGCCGGGCACGCTCTCCAAGATGGGTGCGGAGGCGGTCCAGGCGGTGGCACTGGCGGACGGCCGGGCGGTGGCATTCAAGATCGCCGACGGCGGCGGACGGGCGCTCGGCCCGGTGCTGGCCAGGGCACTGGAGCTGCTCGGCATCGACGGGCCGGTGGTGGACCGGATCGGCCGGGCGCCGCTGCTGGGCGGCGGCGCGGAAGTGGGCGTGATCCGGGCGGCGTTCTGACCGTCCGGGTCTCCCTGGGAGGCGCGGAAAACCTGGCGACATTCCCCGTCCCGTATGCCTAGCGTGGGGAGCATGAGTCCTGAGGTCCGTACCGTCACCGCGTCCGAGCTCCCCAGTTGGCTGAGCGCCGTGAACACCGGCTTTCTGCGACCGCCGACGGTGACGGACGGGGAGGTCGCGAGCCGCCTCCCGCACATGGATCTGGCCCGTACCCAAGGGGTGTTCGACGACGGGCGGTGCGTGGCGTCGTTCCGGTCCTTCGCGCAGGAGCTGACGGTCGTCGGCGGCGCCACGGTGCCGTCCGACGCGGTCACCAACGTCACGGTGTCGCCCACGCACCGCCGGCGCGGGCTGCTCAGCCGGATGATGGCCACGGACCTGGCGGCGGCGAAGGAGCGCGGCGACGTGGTCGCGACGCTGATCGCCGCGGAGTACCCGATCTACGGGCGGTACGGGTTCGGCCCGGCCACCTGGACCACCGAGTGGGAGATCGACGTCCCCCGGGCCGGCCTGGACCCGCGCTGGTCGGGCCCGTCCGCGGCGGACGGCGGCCGGATCGACCTGGTGGACGGCGCCGAGGTGCGCAAGCTCGGCCCCGCCCTGCACGACCGGCTGCGCGCCAGGCAGCACGGCGTGGTCAGTCGCGGAGACCGCTGGTGGCAGCTGAACACCGGCGAGGACGTGCCCGTGCCGGGTTCCTGGACGGAACCGTTCCACGCGGTGTACCGCAACGCGGACGGCGAGGCCGACGGCCTGCTCGTCTACCGCGCCGACGACAAGTGGGGCGATGCGAAGCAGCCGCTGAACCGGGCGTCCGTCGTCGGTCTGATCGCCGAGACCCCGGCGGCGGAACGGGCGCTGTGGCACTTCGTCTGCTCGATCGACTGGGTCACCACGGTCCGCTCCGGCTACCGTGCCCCCGACGACCTGCTCCCCCTCCTCCTCCCGGACCCGCGTGCGGCCCGCACCGTCACGCAGGCGGACTGGATGTGGGTGCGGGTCCTGGATGTCGTACGAGCCCTGGAGGCGCGCACCTACGCCGTCCCGGCCACCCTGACCCTGGACGTCCGCGACCCGGCCGGCCTCGCCGGCGGCCGATTCCGCCTGGAGGCCTCCCCGGACGGCGCGTCCTGCACACCGACCGCGGAGAGCGCCGATCTGGCCCTGGACGTACAGGAGCTGGGGACGCTCTACCTCGGCGACGAATCGGTACTCCGGCTCGCGGCGCTGGGCCGGATCGACGAACTCACGCCGGGAGCGGCGGCGGTGGCGGACGGGATGTTCCGGGCGGCGCGGCGCGCCTGGTGCCCGGATGTGTTCTGACCGCGTGCCACGTATGCCCTCCTAGGATGGATCCAAGGGCGGATCTCCGCTCCGGGTGGGGGACGTCGCAGGCCCGGGGGCCGCGGTCCGGGGGCGGCGCGGAAGGTGGTTCAGGTGACTGGAACATACGGTTCGTCGGGCGGTACGGGCCTGCCGGCCAGCATCGAAGCCGCCTGGGGGCTGCGGGAGCGCCCGGTCAAGGGACCGAAGCCCGGCCTGAGTCTGGCCCGCATCGTGGACGCCGCGGTGGCGGTGGCCGAGTCCGAGGGGCTCGGCGCGGTCTCGATGGGGCGGGTCGCGAAGGACCTCGGCGCCTCGACGATGTCGCTCTACCGCTATGTATCGGCCAAGGACGAGCTCTACGTCCTGATGCAGGAGGCGGCCCTGGGTCCGCCGCCCCCGCTGCCCGCGCTGGAGAGCGGTGCGGGCTGGCGGGAGGCGCTCCGGCAGTGGGCGTGGGCGCAGCGCGAGGTGTTCCACCGCAATCTGTGGATGCTCCGTATCCCGGTCGTGGGTCCGCCGGCCAGCCCCAACAGTCTCGCCTGGTGGGAGCAGGGCCTCCAGGCGCTCGACGGCACCGGTCTCAGCGAGAGGGAGGGGGTCTCCGTGATCCTTCTCGTCGCCGGTTTCGTGCGGAACGAGGCGCTGCTGAGGGGGGACCTCGCCGCCGCCGTCGAGGCGCGGGGCATCTCGCCGCAGGAAGTGATGAACGGGTACGCGCGGACACTCGACCGGCTGATCGACCCCGCGAGGCACCCGGCACTCTCGCGGCTGCTGGTGTCCGGCGTGCTGGGCACGCCGGACGATCCGGACGATGAGTTCGCATTCGGACTGGATCGGGTGCTGGACGGGGTCGAGGTCCTGCTGCGGGGCCGGCCCGGGCGGGCGGAGCCCGGACCGGGCAGGGGCGCGGGCGTGGACGCGGTGGTTCCGGATCCCCGGCCCGTCACGCCTTCCGCGTGCTGAGCAGCACCTTGCCGAGCAGACCGCGCCCCTCGATCGCCGCATGCGCCTGCGCCGCCTGCTCCAGCGGGTAGACCTGCCCGATCACCGGGCGCAGCCGCCCGGCCGCCGCCTCGGCCAGTGCGTGTCCGGCCAGGCGTACGTGCTCCGCGTCCGTCAGCTGCACATCCGCGATGGAGCGCAGCGAGACGGAGCGCCGCGCAGCCTCCTCGGCATCGATCCTGGCGAAAGTGCCGGTCGGCGCCCCGTGGGCGGAGAAGCGGCCGCCGTCGGCGACCAGCGCGAAAGCTGCCGCGCCCATCGTGCCTCCGACCCCGTCCAGGACCACGTCCGCAGGGCCGCCGGCCTTCTCCAGGGCCGCACGGGCGTGCTCCGCCCACTCCGCCTCCGCGCCGTCGACCACGTCATCGGCGCCCAGCTCCCGTACCAGCTCCGTCTTCCGCTTGCCTCGCGCCACCGCGACGACGTGCGCACCGGCCGCGTGCACCAGCTGGACGAGCAGGGTGCCCATGCCACCGGAGGCACCGAGGACCAGTACGCGTTCGCCGGGTTCGGGGGCGGTCGCCTCCAGCAGCGCGGCGGCGGTCACCCCGTCGTGGATCAGGGCGGCGGCCTCGCGCAGCCCGAGTCCGTCGGGCACCGGAACCAGGTGGTCCGCGGGGGTCACGGCCTGCTCGGCGTAGCCGCCCGCGAAGCCGAGGGAGGCGACGACCCGGCGGCCGGTCCAACGCGCGTCGACGCCCTCGCCGACCGTACGGACCGTGCCGGCGATCCCGCCGCCCGGCACGTACGGCGGGACGACCGGGAAGTAGTCGCGGAAGGCGCCCGACCGGATCTGGGTCTCCACGAAGAGCGTGTCAACGTCACTCACGTCGATCACCACCTCGTCGGGCCCCGCCACCGGGTCGGGCCGCTCGGCCGGAACCAGTACCTCCGGACCGCCCAGCTCCCTGACCAGCGCCACACGCATGCGGATCACGCCCCTCCTTGTTCGGGCGGCCGGCCGTCCGGTGCCCGTCCTCCCACTCTCGGACGTCAAGTCCGGTTGAGGTCAAGGGCGTACGCTTCGTGGTCATGAACGGAGAGAAGGCCCGACCCGGGACCGCGGCTGAGCCGCTGACCAGCCTGCGGGAGCGGAAGAAGCAGCTGACGTACCAGGCGGTTTCCGATGCCGCGATCGCGATGTTCCTGGAGCGGGGCTTCGACAAGGTCTCGGTGGCGGAGGTGGCGGCCGCCGCCGACATCTCCAAGCCCACGCTGTTCCGGTACTTCCCGGCCAAGGAGGACCTGGCGCTGCACCGGTTCGCCGACCACGAGGACGAGGCGGCGAGGGTGGTCGCGGCCCGCTCGGAGGGCGAATCGCCGCTGGACGCCCTGCACCGCCACCTCCTCGACGGCCTGGAGCGGCGCGACCCGGTGACGGGGCTCTGCGATGCGCCCGAGGTGCTGGCGTTCCACCGGATGCTGTACGGGACGCCGTCGCTGGTGGCCCGCATGTACGGCTACCAGAGCCGCTCGGAGGCGGCGCTCGCGCGTGCGCTGGGTGACGGGATGCGGGACCGGCTGGCGGCGGGGCAGATCATTGCCGTGCAACGGATCCTGGCGCTGGAGAACTGGCGGCGGATCGATGCGGGGGAGAGCGCGGACGAGGTGTACGGGGACGCGGTGCGGGCGGCCGAACTCGCCTTCGTGCAGCTGAGGTCGGGGATCGAGGGGGACCGGTAGGGCGGACGCCCCCGCGCGGCCCGTCCGGCTCGTCCAGCAGGTGTAGCCGGGGTCGATATCCATGGGCGGAGACCAAGACCGACCGGCAAGCTTTGCCCCGTCGCGTCGCCCGGCACGCCCTCCCCCAAGGCCTCAAGGGCCAGGGGGACCCCTTTCCGCGTCGGCCGAAAGCCCTGGTGGCTCCTTCCCCAAGTTCTCAACTCCGTTCGAGCAGGGGTACCCGTCCGGAGCGGCGTCAGCCGAGCGGGGAGGCGCGCCCCGGTCGGCACCCGGAAGGAACGCTGTTGCCGCTGATGTCGAAATCCCCGCAGGTGAGAAAGACATGGTTGAACTTGCCGAGGGCGTAGGCCAGTCCGCCGACGATCACGACGACACCGACGACCGTCCGGCGCTGGCGGTCGGTGAGTTCCGTCTCCCCGAACAGCAGGAGTTGCAGCAGCACCCAGGCCAGCAGCGGGGTGCCGATGATGCTGATGATGCCGCCCGCCAGGAAGAGCGTCTCGCCCGGCCAGCTGCCGCTGCGCGGCACGACGGCGGCGATGACGAGCCACACGGTGGGCAGGGCCAGGCAGGACCAGTACACCCAGCCGTGATGCTGCCGACGCGTGGGCACCAACAGGCCGGTCAGTATCACGGCGGTCGACACCGACCAGAGGGTGAGCATCTGGTCGTAGAAGATGACGTTGTAGGCGCCGAGCGTGAAGGCGGGCTCCCAGACCGCCAGCGCTCCACCGCCCGCGATCACGGCGGTCTTCGGTACCACCTGGCCGACGCCGCTCCGGCTGAGGGGCGCGGGTCGCGCGCCTCCGCTCGTGCCTGCGGAGCGGGTGGCGTCGTCACCCATGGGAACCCCTCTCCGAAATGGGATATTTCCGTACACATTACTCAGGATGAGGGTGGGCGTCCGGCTGGCGAACACGGTCGGGAAGCGACGTGCTGTCCGTGGTCGTCGGCGGCGCCCGCTCACCCGAACTGCGCCTGAGGATCGACACGCTCCTGTCCGCCCTCGCCGCGACGGCGTCCTGAGCGTCCGCCGGGAGTCAGCCCACCTGCTCCGCCAGGAAGTCCTCCCAGGTCCGCGCACCCACGGAAGTCCCCTTGCCGAGCGACAGGTTCTCGCCCGCCCGGTACGCGAGCCCGGCCTTCCCCGGCACCCGGACCGGCATCATCAGCCGGTGCTTGCCGCGCAACTGCAGGTATCCGCGGCTCAGTTCGGCCACTCCGTACACGTTCGGCCCGGCCAGGTCGGGCACCAGGCCGGCCGGCTTGCCGAGCGTCAGCTCCACGAGCCGGGCCGCCACCTCGCGCGCGTCGACCGGCTGGAACCGGAGTCCGCCGGGCACCGGTATCACCGGCAGCTTCGTCATCTTCTCCACGACGGTCAGGACCAGGTTGTTGAACTGGGCGGCACGCAGCGTGGTCCAGGGAAGGCCCGAGTCGGCCACGGCCTGCTCAGCGCCCAGCTTGGCCCTGAAGTAGCCGATCGGCATCCGGTCCGCCCCGATGACCGAGATGTACACGAGGTGCTGGACTCCGGCTCGCGATGCGGCCCGCACCAGGTTCCGGGTCGCCTCGTCGTCTCCCTTGGGACCGCCCGCGAGGTGCAGGACCGTTCCGGCCCCGGCCACCGCGGACTCGACGCCCTCGTCCTTGAGCAGGTCGCCGGTCACGTACTCGATGCCGTCCCCGGACTCGTGGCTGTGCCGGCTCAGGACCCGTACGTGACACCCGGCGTCCCGCAGGAGCGGTACGACGAGGCGGCCGAGCGTGCCCGTGCCGCCGGTGACCAGAAGGGGTGAGGTGGCCATGGTCGTCTCCAATTCGTTCGTCCGGGAGCCGATCTCCCGGACACAATCAGCGGGGTTTTGCGGGTCTGTTGATATGACCCGCCATGGGGAAGGAATGTGACCGGATGGACGAGCACGCAGGGCTGACGGGGCGTTTCGAGAAGGACCGGGCCCGTCTGCGAGCCGTGGCGTACCGAATGCTCGGCTCGGTGGGCGAGGCCGATGACGCCGTTCAGGAAACCTGGTTGCGCCTCCATCGCACCGACGTCAGCGGCGTCGAGAACCTCAGTGGGTGGCTGACGACGGTGACGGCACGCGTGTGTCTGAACATGCTGCGGGCGCGCGAGTCCCGGCGCGAGGACCCCCTCGCGGCACTCGTGCCCGAAACCGGCGTGGACCAGGAGGACGGGCGCGACCCCGAGGAGGAAGCGCTGCTCGCGGACTCGGTCGGACTGGCGCTACTGGTAGTGCTCGACACACTGACGCCCGCCGAGCGAATCGCCTTCGTGCTGCACGACCTGTTCGCCGTGCCCTTCGACGAGATCGGCCCGATGATCGAGCGTTCCCCCACAGCGGCCAGACAGCTTGCGAGCCGCGCCCGCCGCCGGGTCAAGGGGGCCACCCCGGTGCCCGAAGCCGACCTGGCCCGCCAGCGTCACGTGGTCGACGCCTTCCTCGCTGCCACCCGCGGCGGAGACTTCGACGCACTGGTCCGGCTGCTCCATCCGGACGTCGTCCTCCGTGCCGACCCGGCGGTCGTGCCGACCCCCGAACCGATCGTCGTCCGCGGCGCCCGCACCGTCGCCCAGGGCGCGATGGCCGCAGTGGGCCGGGCCCGGTTCACCCAGCCCGGGCTGGTCAACGGCGCGGTGGGTCTCATCATGGCCCCGCTCGGCCGCCTGGCCCTGGTGCTCGGCTTCACGGTGACGGCGGACGGGATCACCGAGATCGACGTGATCGCGGACCGGGGCCGCCTCAGCCAGGTCGATATCGCCGTGCTCGACGCCTGACCCGATGTCCGTGCCCGGTGCCGCACCGAGTCGCCCGCGCGAGACGCGGGAACGGCGACGGCGCCGGGCCGGGCACGCAGGAGACGGACAGGGCCGCTGTGCCGCGGACGGCGGTCGGAGGTCGGCGGTCGGCAGGGAGGTCCTCGGACGGGGTCTCCCCTGCTCGAACGAAGCTGAGAGCTTGGGGGGTTTCGGCAACGCGGCGAGCGTGCGTGCCGGTCGGTCTAAGCTGGCCCGGTGACGCTTGAGGACCTCGTACGGCTGCGCCGCGCCCGAGACATGATGGACCGCGACTACGCGCAGCCCCTCGACGTCCCGGCGCTGGCGCGCGTCGCCCTCATGTCGCCCGGACACTTCTCCCGCAGTTTCCGGGCTGCCTTCGGGGAGACGCCGTACAGCTACCTGATGACGCGCCGTGTCGAGCGGGCCAAGGCGCTGCTGCGGCGGGGCGACCTGAGCGTGACGGAGGTCTGCTTCGCGGTCGGCTGTACATCGCTGGGGTCGTTCAGCTCGCGCTTCACCGAGCTGGTCGGCGAGAGCCCGAGCGCGTACCGGGCCCGCAGCCACGACGAGGGCGCGGCCATCCCGGCCTGTGTCGCGAAGATCCATACGCGACCGGTCAAGAACGCACCGGCCAGGAGCGGAGAAGCGGAAACCGCCGCCCGCCCGTAGCGTCGAAGGCATGAACATCAAGCTTTCCCAGTGCTTCATCGCGGTCGACGACCATGACAAGGCGCTCGCCTTCTACCGCGACGTTCTCGGCCTGGAGGTACGCAACGACGTGGCGTTCGAGGGGATGCGCTGGGTGACCGTCGGCTCACCCGCGCAGCCGGACGTGGAGATCGTCCTCGAACCTCCGGCCGCGAACCCGAACGCCTCGCCGGCCGACAAGCGGGTGATGGCCGAGCTGCTGGCCAAGGGCATGCTGCGCGGCGTGATCTTCTCCACCGACGACTGCGACGCCACTTTCGAGCGCATCCGGGCCGCGGGCGGCGAGGTGCTCCAGGAGCCGGTCGACCAGCCCTACGGTGTCCGCGACTGTGCCTTCCGAGACCCGGCCGGCAATCTGCTGCGCTTCAACCAGCCGCGCGGTCGGTGACATCCGCGCGCCCCGGAGCGCGCTTCAGCTCCTGCCGTCTCCGGTGTCACGTTCCGACGGCCGGAAGGCACGAGCGCGACCACCCGCGCTCGCATCCGTCGCCTCGGCTCGCGGTCTCCGCCCATCCGTCCATCCGCGCCTTCGCACCGGGTGGCCCGGGTCGCGCCCCGACCCCGCTGCGCCCGCTCGTGCTGCCCGCGCGGGAAACCTGGGTGACGCAACGTCAGGAGGTGTGTGCGACAGATCGCCGGACGGATCAGGAATCGAGAAGCGTCGGTCACCGAGCCGCAGCTACCGTGACGGCCATGGACATCACCATTCACACGACCTCCCTCCCGCACGACGACCCGGACGCCGCTCTGGTCTTCTACCGCGACACCCTCGGCTTCGAGGTCCGCAGCGACGTCGGACAGGGCAAGATGCGCTGGATCACGGTCGGTCCCGTCGATCAGCCCGGCACTTCCATCCTCCTGGCGCCGCCGGCCGTCGACCCCGGGGTCACCGAGGACGAGCGCCGCACCATCGTCGAGATGATGGCCAAGGGCACCTACGGCTGGATCCTGCTGGCCACCCGGGACCTCGACGGCACCTTCGAGAAGGTGCAGGCCGCCGACGCCGAGGTCGTCCAGGAGCCGACCGATCAGCCCTACGGCGTTCGCGACTGCGCCTTCCGTGATCCCGCGGGCAACCTGATCCGCATCCAAGAGCTTCGCTGAGCCGTTCGACAACCGATCTGCTCCCGGTGGCCGGCGTCTCAACCACTGTGAGGAATGCGGCGGTCGTCGCTTTCGTGCTCCTCAGGGCTGTTCCGCCAGGGATTACGGGACAGCCCTTAGGTCCCCGCGAGCCGACCACCGGCCCCCCACCTGGCCGCCGCCCGCTCCACCCTCAGCCTGTACCCAGGTGTTCGCACTCATGGATGAAAGGAGTTCTCTCATGTGTCATCCCGCGTGGATGCGCGCACTTACCGCTGCGCAGCGCCTGAGCGACCTCGCGCGACTGCGCCGCGTCCGCGACCGGATCGACCGGGAGTACGCGCAGCCGCTGAACGTCGAGGCGCTCGCCCGCGGCGCGAACATGTCGGCCGGACACCTCAGCCGGCAGTTCCGGCTCGCCTACGGCGAGTCGCCGTACGCCTATCTGATGACGCGTCGCATCGAGCGCGCGACTGCGCTGCTGCGGCGCGGCGACCTCAGCGTCACCGAGGTCTGCTTCGCGGTCGGCTGCTCATCGCTGGGCACTTTCAGCACCCGCTTCACCGAGCTGGTCGGCATGGCGCCCAGCGTCTACCGGCGCCGCGCGGCGGGCGCCGCGGCGGGGATGCCGTCGTGCGTGACGAAACAGGTGACCAGACCGGTCAGGAATCGAGAAGCACCGGCGGCCGAACCGCAACTAGCGTGACGGACATGACCTCCATCGAATCCGTCACCCTCGAGGTGGCCGATCCCACGGCCGCCAACCGCTTCTACACCGCCTTCGGTTTGGGCACTCAGGTGCGCCTGCGGGCCTCGGAGGCGCCGACGACCGGCTTCCGTGGGTTCGCGCTGTCGCTCACGGTGTCCCAGCCGGCCACCGTCAACGGCTTCATCGGCGCCGCCCTCGACGCCGGTGCCACGCCGCTGAAGCCTGCCTCGAAGTCGCTCTGGGGCTACGGCGGTGTCGTACAGGCCCCGGACGGGACGATCTGGAAGGTCGCCACGTCGGCGAGGAAGGACACCGGCCCGGCCACCAGGCAGATCGAGCAGATCGTGCTCCTGCTGGGAGCCGCGGACGTGGCCGCGAGCAAGCAGTTCTACGTCGACCGCGGCCTCGCCGTGGCGAAGAGCTTCGGCCGCAAGTACGTCGAGTTCGCCACGTCGTCGTGTCCCGTCAAGCTGGCGCTGTACGGGCACCGCGCCCTCGCCAAGGACGTCGGCGTTCCTGCCGACGGCACCGGATCGCACCGGCTCATGCTCGGCAGCGATGCCGGGTCTTTCACCGACCCGGACGGGTTTGCCTGGGAGGCCGCGTCGCCGGCGCCCACGCCCTGATCCGTCACTGCCGGGGTCCGGGTGCTGTCGTCGCCGAACGGATGCGTTCGCTCGGTGTCCACCTGGCCCATGGGATGGGCGGTGTGCGCGAGGCCAGCAGGGGGCTGGAGGCCATGCCGTCCGTGAAACCCGCGGCCTCGATGGGCCGACCGATGACCGACGGATCCCCTCCCTCGGAGGAAGGGCAATCCACGATGTGACTGGAGGAAGCATGACAGGCACGCCGCCGCGTGGGCTCGAGGAGAGGCTGCGGGACACTCGCGCGAGACTGGAGAGCGACGTCGATCTCTGGGTCGCGACGCAGGGCTCCCCGGGCGTCCACCTCATCCCGCTCTCGTACCTCTGGGAGGGGACCGCGTTCCTCGTCTCGACGCCGCGTGCCTCGGTCACCGGCCGCAACCTGCTCGCGGACGGCCGGGTGCGACTCGGCCTCGGGCCGACGCGCGACGTCGTCGTCGTCGACGGCATCGCCGAGCCGGTGGACATCGCCGACCTCGCGCCGGAGACGGGTGACACGTTCGCCGCCAAGACCGGTTTCGACCCGCGCCAACTCGACGAGCCCTATCAGTACTTCCTGATCCGGCCGCGGCGCATCCAGGCCTGGCGGGAGGCGAACGAGCTGCAGGGACGAGACCTCATGCGCGACGGCCGCTGGCTCGGCTGACCGCCGCACGGGAACGCCGACTCCGTACCCCCGGCCTGGCTCTTCCTGCGGAACGCGGTGTTTCTGCGTGACGTTGCAGGTGGTCGGCCTCTTCCCCGGCACCGTCGCCGCCCCCCGGACAACAACCGACCAGTTTCGAAGAAGCCACCGCCGCGGCGGATTCCTGGCACGAGATGACCGCGATCAAGCCTTGCACGAGAGGAAACCTGCCATGAAGAGCACGCAGACGTCCGCCAAGAGCACCAGCGCGGCCGACGAGAAGCACGACGGATTCACGGACGAGGAGCGAGGCGCGATGAAGGAGCGCGCCAAGGAGCTGAGGACGGCCGCGCGCCGCAGCCCGCGCGCGGCCAAGGCGGACGCGGAGAGCGAGGTACTCGCGAAGATCGCCGAGATGCCGGAAGCGGACCGCGTCCTCGCCGAGCGGCTCCATGACATCGTCAAAGCCGGCGCGCCGGACCTCTCGCCGAGGCTCTGGTACGGGATGCCCGCCTATGCCAAGAACGGCAAGGTCGTCTGCTTCTTCCAGAGTGCGCAGAAGTTCAAGACGAGATACGCGACGCTCGGCTTCAGCGACCAGGCGGCTCTGGACGAAGGCACCATGTGGCCGACCACCTACGCCCTGACGGAGCTGACCGCCGCCGACGAGGCACGCATCGGCGAGCTCATCAAGAAAGCGGCGAGCTGAGACCGGTGCTCCGCATGAGCCCAGCGATCGCCGGCCCGACCCGCAGCCCGGCCCGACGGATGACCGGTTGCGGTCTTGTTGTTCGAGTCGACGTGGGCCGCTGAGCGAGAGACCCTCGACGCGAATCGCACCGAGGAGACGAGTTGATCACGGAGTACCAGCAGAAGCTGCGCGAGCGCTACATCGCTGCCACCGTCATGCCGGCTCCGGAGCCGTGGCAGCCGGTGCTGGACCGCAAGACCCCCATTGGGGGTCTGCTCGGCATCGGATTCGCTGTTCACCCCGATAGCGGTCACGATCTCGTCATGGTTGTGTCCAGCGACGGCCATGGACTCTTCAACGCGGTCACCGGCGAAAAGATCGCCCGCGACCGGGATCCCGACCCCGACACGAGCACCCCCGACGCCCACCCGGACCTCGCCTGCCCGGGGCTCGGCCCGATCGCAGGCGCCCCGGTGCGCATCGCCGGGCTCTTCGGTGGTGGCCTGCACAGCACCACACCGGACGGCTGGACCCTGGACGTCGTCAGCCCCGAGTGGCCCCACGACCGTGTCATCCTCTCCGCCGACGGCGGGTCCCACAAAGGACTGGCAGGAGGGACGTGGTGGCACATTTTCCACTCCGAGTACTCGGAGCTCCGCGCAGCCGGATTCTCTCCCTCCGGCCGGACCCTGGCGGTCGCCACCAGCAGCGACCTCACACTCTGGACCCGATCTGAGCTCCACTTCGACGACTGAGCGGGCACCGGGGCAGCACGCGAGAGGGCGACAGGTGGACCGGGCGGAACCCGTCATCGGACCGGACGTGGGCCTTCATGCTCTTCCTTGCCGATGACAGCGCAGTCCTCGCCTGCACGGGAGTCCGCCGAGCCGAGCGGTGACAGTTGTCCCGCTCAAGTGACGACTATCTTCCCGACCACACGTGGCCGCACGTGGTATGGAACACTTTTGCAAGCGTGTGCTTGCAAAAGTTAGCAGCGATGGCGCACTATCGAGTCATGGCATCACTCAACGTCGTCAATCTCGGTGAGTACCTGCGCGAGCAGCGTCGCAATGCACAGCTGTCGCTGCGGCAGCTCGCCGATGCCGCCGGCGTGTCCAATCCGTATCTCAGCCAGATCGAACGCGGGCTGCGCAAGCCGAGCGCCGAGGTGCTGCAGCAGGTCGCCAAGGCCCTGCGGATCTCCGCCGAGACCCTCTACGTACGGGCCGGGATTCTGGACGAGCGGGAGCGGGAGGAGCTGGAGACCCGGGCGGTCATCCTGGCCGATCCCTCGATAAACGAGCGGCAGAAGAGCGTGCTGCTGCAGATCTACGACTCCTTCCGCAAGGAGAACGGGCTCGAGACCGTCCCGGGGGACCCCGGTGACGAATCCGGCCTCAGCGCGGACGGCACGGATGCCGATACAGCTTCAAAGCCTTCACCACCCTCACACTGATTCTGATGATCCGGGAGGACCACAGTCATGGCCATCACCGATGACCTGCGCAAGACCCTCACCGACCCGACCCCCCTCTACTTCGCCGCCGGTACGGCGGACCTCGCCGTCGAGCAGGCCCGGAAGGTTCCGGCCCTGATCGAGCAGCTGCGGGCCGAGGCGCCCGAGCGCATCGAGGCCGTGCGCAACACGGACCCCAAGGCCGTGCAGGAGAAGGTGACCACGCAGGCCAGGGAGGCGCAGGCCACCGTGCAGGCCAAGGTCTCCGAGGTGCTCGGGTCGCTCGACACCGATCTGAAGAAGCTCGGCGAGTCGGCCCAGGACCTGGCGCTGCGCAGCCTGGGAGTGGCCGCGGAGTACGCGGTACGGGCCCGGGAGACGTACGAGAAGGTTGCCGAGCGCGGCGAGCAGACGGTGCGGACGTGGCGCGGCGAGACCGCCGAGGAGATCGTCGAGATCGCCGTCGTCGTCGAGCCGCGGCGGGAGTCCCAGCCCAAGCCGAAGCCGAAGGCGGAGCCCGCCGCCAAGAGCGAGCCGAAGACCGCTGCCAAGGCGGAGCCCCGCACGTCGCCCGCGCCCGCCAAGAAGGCGCCCGCGCGCAAGCCCGCGGCGAAGAAGACCACGCCGCCGACCGCCAAGTAGCACTGCGGACGGTGTGTACCGGGGCGCGGGGCGGGCACCTTTCGGGGTGGCCGGCTCGTTGTCCCGGTACCTTGGCCGCGAGGCGCTCATCCACTTATTAGGCGGTGCACACCATGTTGCTCACAGGATTCAGCACGCTCGTCTGGCTGCTTTACATGATCATGCTCGTCCTGGCCGTGGTCGCACTGTTCCTGGCCGCGACGGCCCGCGAGGACGCGTACCGCGCCGCGGACAAGCAGAAGAAGTCCTTCTGGCTGATCATTCTCGGCATCACCGTTGCCGTGAACCTCTTCGTGCCGATGCTGTTCCTGCAGCTCGCGGGCGCGGTCGCGTCGATCGTCTTCATGGTCGACGTGCGGCCCGCGCTCAAGGCGGTCTCCGGCGGCGGTGGGCGGCGCGGCGGTTCCAGCAGCGACGGGCCGTACGGGCCCTACAACGGCGGGCGCTGAGCGTTCGCCGGTGACGGCGCCGATCCGGGGCGGGGGCGGGGGAGCGACGTGCTCCGGATCCGGCCCCGGTTGCCGCTCCGGTCGCGGTCGAGCAGCAGAACCGCCACGTCGTCGGTCAGTTCACCGCCGTTCAACTCCCGGACCTCGGCCACGGCGGCTTCCAGCAGCGCCTCCCCGGTGAGCCCCTCCGCCAGTTGACGGTTGATCATCGCGACCATGCCGTCCTGGCCGAGCCGCTGCGTCTCGTTCGCCCCGACGCGGCCTTCGATCAGACCGTCCGTGTACATCATCAGGCTCCAGGAGCCCCCCAGTTCGACCTGCCTGCGCGGCCAGCGGGCACGCGGCAGCAGCCCCAGGGCCGGGCCGCCGTTCTCGTACGGGAGCAGCTGTGCCGCCCGTCCGTGGCGGGCGATCAGCGGCGCGGGGTGGCCCGCCAGGCAGAGACCGGCGTGGCGCCCGTCGGCAGTGATGTCGACGGTGCAGAGCGTCGCGAAGATCTCCTCGCTCTCCCGCTCGTGTTCCAGGACCTGCTGGAGCGTGGAGAGCAGCTCGTCCCCGCAGAGGCCGGCGAGCGTCAATGCCCGCCACGCTATGCGCAGTTCGACGCCGAGCGCCGCCTCGTCCGGACCGTGGCCGCAGACGTCGCCGATCATCGCGTGAACGGTGCCGTCGGGCGTACGCACCGTGTCGTAGAAGTCCCCGCCGAGCAGCGCGCGGCTGCGTCCTGGGCGGTAGCGGGCGGCGAAGCGGAGGTCGGAGCCCTGGAGGAGGGGGGTGGGCAGCAGTCCGCGTTCCAGTCGGGCGTTCTCCTGGGCGCGCAGTTTCGACTCGGTGAGCTGGTGCTGCGCCACGTCGGCGCGCTTGCGTTCGACGGCGTAGCGGATGGCCCGGGTGAGCAGCCGTCCGTCGAGCTCGCCGCGGAAGAGATAGTCCTGGGCGCCGACGCGCACCGCCTCGGCGGCCAGCTCGGTGTCGTCCTCCGCGGTCAGCGCGAGGACGGCGTGGCGCGGTGCGATGCGCAGGACGTGCTTGAGGGTGGCGAGCTCGGCAGGTCCCTCGGCGCCCTCGCCGGTGCGTGTCTCGCTGCCGGGTGGCAGAGCCAGGTCCAGCAGGATGCAGTCGACGTCGTCGGTGAGGAGCCGGGCCGCCTCGGTCAGGTTGCGGGCGGTGCGGATGCGCACCCGGGTGCCGGCCGCGGCCGGGAGCTCGGGGACGGTGAAGGTGCCCGCCGGGTCGTCCTCGATCACCAGGAGGGTGAGGTCGGCGACGTGGGTGGTTTCCACAGCGGGAACGGCTCGCTGCTGCGGTACGGGTACGGGCATCGGTTCGGTTTCCTTCCCTCCCCCCGAGGGCGCGGCGGAACGACGATCGACGACCCGCCAGACCGGGACGATAGCGGTACCGGACAGGCGAACGGAATGGCGCACGGCAACCGACCCCTGGCATATGCGGAGCCATAAGCCGCGTCCCGCCACGGATCCGGCGCGATGTGCCCGTCCGGGGCCGGGTGGGGGGTCATGACAAACATCACCCTGCGGCGGGGCCGGAGGTGGCGTGGCTCACGGCGCGGGCGCGTGGTCCGGGTCACTGGGTGCGGGCGCGTGGTTGCGTGATCCGGGTCGCCGGACGGGGGTGGTCAATGCCGGGCCCTCACTTGTCCGGGCGGACCACCCCGAGGATCTCCATCGAGCCCGCGCCCGCCAGCGTGACATTCCGGCCCGGGCGCGGTGCGTGCACGATCGCGCCGTCGCCGATGTACATCCCCACATGGCTCGCGTCACCGTGGTAGATGATCAGGTCGCCGGGGCGCATGTCCTTGATCGCGATGTGCGGGAGCCGCCGCCACTGTTCCTGTGAGGTGCGCGGGATCGGACGCCCCGCCGCCGCCCACGCCTGGGACGTCAGCCCGGAGCAGTCGTACGACCCCGGGCCTTCGGCCCCCCATACGTACGGCTTGCCGATCTGCGACGTCGCGAAGGCCACCGCCTTCTTGCCGCGCTCGCTCGCCTCGCGGTTGATCTCCTTGAGGGCGCCGGAGCCGAGCCAGGCGGTCTGTGCCTGGTACTCCGCCTCCCGCTCCAGCTCGAGGAGGCGGGCCCGCTCCTCCTTCTCCAGCTGTGATTCCAGCTTCTTCGCGGCGGCGATCTGCGCGTTGATCTGCTTCTTGGCCTTGGCCTGCTTGATCCGGTTGGCTTCGAGCTTCTTCCAGTTGGTGCTCGCGTCCTTGGTGTACATCTCCAGGTCCGCCTGGGTCCTGGTCAGTTCACCGAGAACCCCCTTGGCTGCCTGCTGGCCCTGCCAGACCCGGTTCATGCCGTCCATGAACATCTGCGGGTCGTTGCTGAGCATCAGTTGCGCGCCCGGCGGCAGTCCTCCGGTCCGGTACTGCTCGCGGGCCTGGGCGCCCGCCTTGCTCTTGAGGTCGGCGATCTTCGCCTGTCCCTCGACGATTGCCTTCGCCAGTTCGACGATCTCGCCGGACTGCTTCTTGGCCTGCTCCTCGGCGAGGTTGTACGCATCGGTGGCCGTCCCGGCCTTGAGGTAGAGGGCGTCTATCTCCTTGCGCACCTCTTCGAGGCTCTTCTTCGGCGCCCCGGGGGAGGCGGTGGGGGGAGGTGGTGCGGGCGCCGCGAATGCCTGGGTCGGCGCGGTCAGTACGGTCAGTGTGCAGACCAGAGTGATCGCGGCAGCGGCACAGTGGCGTCGGTTCACGAGCTCCCCCTCCGAACGGATCTGATTAACCGTCAGTAACTTTTCGTGACGTCGAGATCGTGCCATGCCCTACCGAAAAGCAACAGAGGCATACAGGCCCTGTCCTGACGGGCACTCGGGTCACACGGGTCATGCCGGTCGCGCAGGGATCGCTCCCCCTCGTCTGGGACGAACGACGCCCCGTCCGCGTTCCCGGGTGCCCCTCGGAGATCCTGTTCAGGGCCTGTCGGGTTCGGGCCGCAGCGCCGCCCATTTCACCGTGACTTCGCCCTGCCGCCACCGCCGTACCCCGTCCGTCAGCGGCCAGTCGCCCGAGAGCGAACGCACCGCGGTGATCCAGCGCTGCCGCGCGCCCAGCGAGGCGTACGGCGCCGCCGCGGCCCACGCCCGGTCGAAGTCGCGCAGGAACGCGTGAACGGGCTCGCCCGGCACATTGCGGTGGATCAGCGCCTTGGGGAGTCGTTCCGCGAGATCGGAGGGGCGGTCCAGGGAGCCGAGGCGGGTCGCGAACGTGACCGTGCGCGGGCCCTCCGGGCCGAGCGCCACCCACACATGACGGCGCCCGATCTCGTCGCAGGTGCCCTCCACCAGCAGCCCGTCGGGTGCGAGCCGGGCGCAGAGCCTCTGCCAGACCGCGGCGACCTCGCCCTCGTCGTACTGGCGCAGCACGTTCGCCGCCCGGATGAGGGTGGGGCGGCCGGCGAGCGGGATCTCGAAGCCGCCGTGGACGAAGGTGAGCCCCTCCTCCTCGAAGGGTTTCGCCGCCGTGACCCGCTCCGGGTCGATCTCGATGCCGACGACCGCCGTGCGCGGTTCGGCGGTGCGCAGGCGGTGCAGCAGTTCCACGGCGGTCCAGGGCGCGGCCCCGTACCCGAGGTCGACGGCGACGGGGGCGTCGGAGCGGCGCAGGGCCGGGCCGTGCGTGGCGGCGATCCAGCGGTCCATGCGGCGGAGCCGGTTCGGGTTGGTGGTCCCGCGGGTCGCGGTGCCGATGGGGCGCATGACAGCGAGCCTAACGACCCCCGGGGCGGCGACCTGCAGGACTGTCGCGTCCGGGCGGGCGCGGTGACGCACCGTGGCCGAGCGTAATGATTTGGTAAAGCGGAAATGAAAGGACGCATTCCGCTGTTCCAGCCTTTCGGAGGGGCTCCGTGCCCCTTCGGTGTCATGCCCCGAGCGAGGAGGACCGGACGACGTGAGCCAGTACGTCTCTCGGCTCGGCAGCGGCCGTATGGCGCCGCGCCTCAGGTTCCCCGGCACCTTTCCCGGCAGCCACCGCAAGCCCCGCCGTGTCGCGATGCTCTCCGTCCACACGTCCCCGCTGCACCAGCC
Organism: Streptomyces sp. NPDC057565; assembly: GCF_042801455.1. Taxonomy (NCBI): domain Bacteria; kingdom Bacillati; phylum Actinomycetota; class Actinomycetes; order Kitasatosporales; family Streptomycetaceae; genus Streptomyces; species Streptomyces sp. NPDC057565. The sequence continues at coordinate 82,443 of NZ_JBHVFU010000020.1, forward strand.
GGGCACGGGCGACGCGGGCGGCATGAACGTCTACATCGTGGAGCTGGCCAATCGGCTCGCCGCGATCGGCATCGAGGTGGAGATCTTCACCCGGGCCACCACCGGCGCACTGCCCCCGGCGGTCGAGCTGTCGCCCGGCGTCCTGGTCCGGCATGTCGACGCGGGACCCTATGAAGGCCTGGCCAAGGAGGACCTGCCCGCCCAGCTCTGCGCCTTCACGCACGGCGTGATGCAGGCCTGGGCCGGCCAGCGGCCCGGCTACTACGACCTGGTCCACTCCCACTACTGGCTCTCCGGCCATGTCGGCTGGCTCGCCGCGCAGCGCTGGGGCGTTCCCCTCGTCCACGCCATGCACACCATGGCGAAGGTGAAGAACGCCGCGCTCGCCGAGGGCGACACCCCGGAGCCGGCCGCCCGGGTCATCGGTGAGACGCAGATCGTCAATGCTGCGAACCGGCTGATCGCGAACACCGCGGAGGAGGCGGACGAGCTCGTCCGCTTCTACGAGGCCGATCCGGCGGCGGTCGCCGTCGTCCACCCCGGGGTCAACCTCGACCGCTTCCGCCCCGCCGACGGGCGCGTCGCCGCCCGGGCCCGCCTCGGACTGCCGCAGGACGCCCTCATCCCGCTCTTCGCGGGTCGCATACAGCCGCTGAAGGCCCCCGATGTGCTGCTGCGCGCGGTGGCCGTACTGCTGGACCGGAACCCATCGCTCCGTTCCCGGATCGTCGTTCCGGTGGTCGGCGGCCCCAGCGGCAGCGGGCTCGCCAAGCCGGAGGGGCTGCAGAAGCTGGCCGCGCGGCTGGGGATCGCCGATGTGGTGCGGTTCCACCCGCCGGTCGGCCAGGACCAGCTCGCCGACTGGTTCCGGGCGGCATCCGTGCTGGTCATGCCCTCGTACAGCGAGTCCTTCGGCCTGGTCGCCATCGAGGCGCAGGCGGCGGGCACCCCCGTCGTCGCGGCGGCCGTGGGCGGGCTGCCGGTGGCGGTACGGGACGGGGCGAGCGGTTTCCTGATCCCCGGGCACGACCCGGAGGCGTACGCACAGGCGCTGGCCCGGTTCGCCGAGTCGCCGGAACTCGTCGCCCGGATGGGCGGGGCGGCGGCCGCGCATGCGCAGGGCTTCGGCTGGGACACGGCCGCGTCCGCGACCGCGGACGTGTACACGGCGGCGATGCACGAACACCGCCGTCGCGTCCGCGTGCACCACGTCTGACGCACCCGCCACCACCGCCTGCGCGCACCCGCGCCGGGGCGGCGTACGCCCGCACCCCACCTCACGTACGCTCACCCCATGGCTGACGTATCCGCCGAAGCGGCAACAGCGCAGGTCATCGAGGCGACGCTGAAGGACGCCGGGCTCGAATGGGAGAGCCCCGACCGCGGTACCTACGTGGTGAAGCTTCCCGGCACCCGCAAGCTGTCCACCACCTGCTCGCTCATCGTCGGCAAGCACTCGCTCTCCCTCAACGCCTTCGTCATCCGCCACCCGGACGAGAACGACGCGGCGGTCCACCGCTGGCTGCTGGAGCGCAACCTCCGCCTCTTCGGCGTGAGTTACGCGATCGACCGGCTCGGCGACATCTATCTCGTCGGCCGGCTGCCGCTCTCGGTGGTCACGCCCGAGGAACTGGACCGGCTGCTCGGCACGGTCCTCGAGGCGGCCGACGGCTCCTTCAACACGCTGCTGGAGCTGGGCTTCGCGAGCGCGATCCGCAAGGAGTACGCCTGGCGGGTATCGCGCGGCGAGTCCACGCGCAACCTGGATGCGTTCACGCATCTGACTCAGCGGCCCGCCAACTGACCTCCCGCGCCTGAAGAATCCCCGCTGCACAAGTCTTTCGCGGCACCAGGGAGCCGTGGCATGCTCACCGCCGACTCAGGCATGAACGTCGTTCACGTACATGAAAGGCGGGTCGGTTCGATGGCTTCTGTGGGGAACATCAGCAGGCGAGGACTCCTCGGCAGCGCGGTCGCCGTGGCCGCAGCCGCGGCGACCGGCGTGATCGGCGCGGGCACCGCCCGGGCGGCGACGCAGAACGCGCGCAGCGGTCACGCCCCGGGCGACGCCTCCCCCCTCTGGCGGGAGTTCACGGCCGCCCCCTTCGCCCACGCCCAGATCCCCTTCATCGGCCGGGCCGGTTACCGGGGCGGCTCCGAGCTTCCCCGCCGCCGTCACGTCGTCGCCGACGTCCTGGACCACGGCGCCGTACCCGACGGCTCCGCCGACGCCGCCCCCGCGATCAACCGTGCCATCGCCGCTGCCGGAGAGCGTGGCGGTGGCACGGTGCTCATTCCCGCAGGCACGTACCGCATCGACGACATCATCCGGATCGGCCACAGCAATGTGGTGGTGCGCGGCGCGGGCAGCGGGCGCACGAAGCTGTACGCGACCAGGAATCTCACCGAGCTGATCGGCGTCTACGGCAGCCGCTACGGCGGCGACAAGTCCAGCTGGTCCTGGGCCGGCGGCCTCATCTGGCTCTGCCCGAAGGAACGTTGGGCCTCGCTCACCGACGCGATCAGGGCGAAGGCCTGGCCCTTCGAGGGCTGGACCGGCAACAAGCGCGACGAGTGGCAGACCCTGACGACGGTCGCCCCCGCCCGTCGCGGCGACCGGACGATCACCGTCCGGGACACGACGCGGCTGGGGCGCGGCGACCTCGTCCTGCTCCGCCTCGCCGACGACGCCGACCACACCCTCCTGGAGCACATGGCGGGCGACGGCCCCGGCCCGGAGGCGTACCACTGGGACGACAAGACCAAGCTGACCTCGTACGTCCCCTACGAGTGGCCCGTCCGCATCACCGCCGTGCACGGAGACCGGGTCACCCTGGAGCGCCCGCTCCCGCTCGACGTCCGCCCCGAGTGGGACCCGCGCCTGACCACGCTCGCCACCCCCCTCACCGGCTCTGGCGTCGAGGGACTCACCCTCGAAGCGGTCGAGACCCCGCAGTCGCCACACCTTCTCGACAAGGGGTACAACGGGGTCGCGTTCCAGTGCGCGTACGACTGCTGGGCGGACGACATCACCGTCCGCCACGTCGACAACGGCTTCGGGCTGATCGGCGCGTCCGCCTGCACCCTGCGCCGTACGCGGGTCGAGGGGCGCGGCTCCCACCACCCGTACTACTGCCGTGAGGGTTCGCACGACAACCTGATCGAGGACTTCACCATCGCCCGGCGCACCGTCCCGGCGCCCGCGGGGACGCAGCTGCACGGAATCAATGTCGAGGGGCTGTCCAGCCACAACGTCTGGTCGCGCGGCGAGATGGAGATGGGGACCTTCGACTCGCACCGCGGGATGCCGTTCGCCAACGTCCGCACGGACATCACCGTCGACAACAACGGGCGGCACGGTGGCGACGCGAGCGCGGGACCGCTCTTCGGCGCCCGCTTCACGCACTGGAACATCCGCGTCACCAACGGGCGGGCCGGCCTGATGCGGATCGACGGGCTCGCCCCGTACAGCGCGACCGTCGGCGTCAGCGAGGTGACGGAGTTCGACCAGATCGACGTCCCCGACTTCACCGGCGATCTGCACACGCGCCTGGAGGCGTACGGCACACCGGAAGCGGTATGGCCGCAGAACCTCCACGACGCACAGCGGGCACTGGCGCACTGACGCCCGTACGTGGAACGCAGGCGCTGCCGGTCACGTCACCCCCGTGACCGCAGCGCCGCCTCCACGTCCTCCAGAGCCGATACGAGCTGCGGGCCGACCTCCGACCACGTCCAGTCCCGGTGCTCCTGCGGAACGCGGCGCGGGACTGTCTCCACCAGCATGATCAGGTAGAGATAGCAGCGGTAGAGGGCGAGCCGCAGCCGCACGGACGCGTCGAACACCAGGCTGTTCCCGTACCCGGCGAGGAAGTCCTCGTCCTCCTCCACATTCCCGAGCAGGGCGAGCGACACGAAGTCGGCCACCGGATCGCCCCAGAACATCCGCTCCCCGTCGATGACACCGCCGATGGTCCGCGCGCCCGGCTCCCCGTCGACGAGCAGATTGCCCTGCCACAGGTCGAAGTGGACAAGAGCGGGCCGGGTGACGTCGTCGAGGACGGGCGCCGCGGCGGCGAGCAGCGCCCGGATCCGGTCCGTCGGGCGCGGCAGCCGGGCGCGGTACGTGTCCGCGTCGGCGAGGACGGCATCGGTCATCGCGGTGAAGGCCGCGCGCCAGGTCGGGGCCGGCGGACCCATCGCCCCACCGGGGTAGCCGAAACCGTCGGAGGTGCCCGTGACGGCGTGCAACCGCCGGACCAGCTCCCCCAACTCCCTTCTGAGCCGTGCCTCTTCACCATGCGTCATGGTTGCGGCGGCCTCGTGCCAGGGCTGTCCGGGGCGGGCCGACATGATCAGGTACGGACCGGTCGCCGCGCCCGGGTCGAGTGCGGTGTGCACGACTGAGGGGACCGCGGAAATCCCCGCAGTCGTGTAGAACGTGACCTCGTTGGCCAGCAGGCCGCGCTCGTAACTCATCCCCGGGGCAGTGGGCGGCGGCGGTATCTTCACCACCCAGTCCCGGCCGTCGGTGAGCGTGACACGAGTGACGGTGTTGTACGTGCCGCCGGCGAGCGGGAGGCAGGCGGCGATGTCGTCCGCGCCGACGCCGACGGCATTGAGCACGGTCCGGACGGCTGCTCGGCTCGGCATCGGAGAGAGCTCCTTCACGGGATGATCACAACGCAATCACGATCAAGTGCTGTGCCCTAATTGGTTGATCGTCAAACCATAGCTCGCTCATAGGGTTGGGACATGAGATCTACTGCCGTACGCCGTACCGCCGTTGCCGCCGCCTGCGCGATGTCCCTGACCCTGCTGGCCACCGCCTGTGGCGGAGACTCCGACTCCGGGAGCAAGGCAGCGGACGGCAAGGGCAAGGAGAGCGCAGCGGCCCAGCCGGCCGCCAAGGCTCTGACCGCCGCCGAGTTGGACAAGGCCGCGCTGGTCCAGGGTGACGTCAAGGGGCACAAGGTCGCCGAGACCGGCAAGGCCGATGTCGTCGCCGCCTCCGACGTCACTGCGGACAAGGAGGCCTGTGAGCCTCTCGCCGACGCACTGATGGGCGCCGAGCTCGGCAAGCCCGCGGCGGTCAACCGCCGCAAGGTGATCAGCGAGCCCAAGAAGGACCAGAAGGACAAGCTGGACAGCGAGGACGCGGGCGAGGCCTTCACCGCCGCCTTCGACATCACGACGACGCTGACGTCCCTCGCCTCTTACGACGGCAAGGGCGCCCAGGACACCGTCGAGAGCCTGCGTACCGCGGCGACCGCGTGCTCCGGCGGCTTCACCCTCACCGCGGCCGGGACGAAGCAGAAGGTCGTCACGATCAAGGAGGAGAAGATCTCGGGCGGCGAGGAGTCCGCCGCCTGGACGCTGACGGTGGAACAGGACGGCGAGAAGGCTCCGCTCAAGCTGGTCGTCGCACGCCAGGGCGCCACGGTCGCGTCGTTCAGCGCTCTCAATCTGGCCGCTTCTGGCATGGGTCAGGACTTCGAACTGCCGACCGCGGTGGTCGACGCGCAGCTCGCGAAGCTCGCCTGAGCGGCGGAAGTCAGGGGAGCGGGACGAGCCTCACCACGGTGACGGTGAGGACGGACCCGGAGACGTAATAGAGCACGATGGCCCCGGCGACCGTCGCTTCACGCCGGTCGTGCTCACTCTTGACGGCGGACGACCCGTGCCCGTACGGGTCACTCCCCAGCGTGCGCGCCATCTCGTCGCGGAAGGTGTCGCCTTCCCGCATCTTGGCCAGGGTGTCGTCGGCGGGCGGGGCGTAGGAGATACGGAAGCTCAAGCGACGCTCCGCCTCTCGGCCTCGTCCCGCGCCAGCCGGTCCAGGATCCGCTCGGCCTCGGGATCGGGCACGGCCTCCAGCATCCAGTGCCGCATCACGGCCTGGATCTCCTGCACTCCGGCCCCGTTGATGGCGCGGTCGAACTCCTCGCGTCTCTCCTCGGGCAGCGTGGCCCGGATGTCCGGAATGCTGTTGGGCACGTCGACTTCGGTGCCGCCGACAAAGGTCTTCAGTGGCTCGCCCATGACCGTTCTCCCGATCGCCCAACGTGCTGCGCCACACAGTACGTCGGTGGGTACGGGCCGTCATCCGGCGCGCCGCCACCACCTCCTGGAACGAGGTGCCGGGTCGTCAGAAGCCGGAGGAGACGGCGGCTCGGGCAGTTTCCGTACGGCGGACCGGATCCGGTCGAACGTGGCGACCGGATGCCGCGAGCCGTCCTCCGGCAGGATCACGCCGAGGCAGACCAGTCTGAACCGCCGGCCGTCGAGGTGGATCCCGACGAAGACAGGGGCCCCGACACATCCCACGGGAACGGTGCCGTTCCACCACACCGGCCCGTCGGCGGCGTCCCGTACGACGGTCCCCACCACGACGGCCTGCGGCCGGTCGGTCCGGTCCGGCCCGACATCGTGCCCCAGGACATAGGCGGGAACGGGCTCGTCCCCGATACCGGCGACGTCCTGCTCCTTGGCCGCCAGCCCGTCGGTGATCTCGTCAGTTGCCCATTCCCACCGCTTGCGGCGGGCGAGCGCGTGCAGCGGGGCGGCGGACATCACCGCGACACCGGAGTCACCGAGCGGGATCCACCCGTCCTCGAACGCGAGCAACGCCAGGGCGTTGGCGCTCATGGCCGACTTCGACAGCTCGGGCCGCAGCCGCACCTCGGCGACGTCGTACCGGGTCAACGCACGGGCCGTCACCAGATACTGCCGGACGGTCTCCGTGTCTCCCTGCGTGTCGACGAGGTCGTTGAACCAGAACGCCGTCCCGAAGTCCGTTCCACGATGGGCCTGTTGGTACGGCAGAGTGGAGCGGGCGGCGTTGGCGGTCATGGCGTCGATGATCGAATGGTGATCAGCGGTCTGTGCGGACATGAGGCTGGACCCTAGCGGAGGGGATCGGAAGCGGCGCCGGATTTCTCCGCGCAGTCAGCGGGGGCTGTTGGCGTCCGACCGATCGCTGGAGATCGGGAGGGTGGGCTGATGGGCGCATCGGCATGGAACTACTGCGTGCCGTACGAACCGGACCTGCACAGGGCGTTCGAGTCCTTGCGGCGGAAGGTGTTCAAGGAGCGGGGCTACCTCTGGGCCGGGGCGTACCGGGGGAGGCGGTGGCCGAAGAGCGAGAGGGCGTTGTGGCGGGACGAATCCACCCAGGAAGAGGGGACGCATTCCATCCTGGACATCTCCCGCATCATCGGGCCCGACGCGGAGCCTGCCTCGCACACCCTGAAGCCGGTGACCGAGGAGGAGGCGCTTCGGCTCTTCAGCACGCGAAGGCCCACGCGGAGCGATCTGCCCGAGACCGGCACGCTCCCCTGTGAGCGGTGGCACGGTCGGGCCGTGGTTCTGTTCGACGCCGAGGGCGCGCCGAACGAGATCTACTTCTGGGGAGTGTCGGGCGACTGACTCCTCGGCGATGTGGAGTGTCCTGGCCTCCGGGGGAAACACGGTCACCATCAGCGGCAGCAACCTGACTCTCACCACCGCCGTCCACTTCGGACCCGGCACGGCCACCGGTATCAGCGTCGTCTCCGACAGTCAGATCACCGCAAACGCCCCGGCTGGATCGGGCTCGGTGACCGTCACCACGCCGGGCGGCACCAGCATGCCGGGGCTGGGAAACGCCTGTCCTAGGCAGGCAGCAGACTGAAGCCGAGCAACACAGCTGCTTCGACGCGCACCGCCCCGGGAGCGAAGACACCGTCGGATTCGGGATCGCCTCCCATGCGCCCCCCATGACCTGCTAGCCCGACCGATTCCGGGTCAACGTCCTGAATGTGCACTACAGGGCCAAGTCGCACACCGCAGGCATCCGCGTAGACCTCGGCCTTGCGTCGTGCGGCCGCGACTGCCCTGCGGCGGGCCTCGTCCCGGAGCGCAGGCTTGTCAAGCACGTCGAAGTGCAACTCGTCGACTCGGTTCGCGCCGGCCCGGACAGCGTCCTCTATCAGAAGTTCGAGCCGATCGAGGGCTTCGGTCTGCACGGTGTACGTCGCCTCGCAGCGATAGCCGTGGAACGTCCGGTCCGCGCCGTAGCCCTTGAATTCCGACTGGAGGGCGAGGCGCGATCCGGATACGTCGGAGTCGGGTATTCCATGCTCCCGCAGCACAGTCCGCAGCCTGACAACTGCTGCTCCAGCCTGTGCAAAAGCTTCTTCGGGTGTCGGCGCCAAGAGGTCAACCGCGAGCTTTGCCTGGGCCAGCCGTGGCTCCGCCGACACGTTCCCCGCACCGAGCACGCTGAGCCCCCAGGGCTCCTTGATCTCTGCCATTCGAGGATCGAATCAGTAACGTCCCACCGCCGCAACCGGCTTGAAAACCGCGCGACTCACCGTGGGTTCACATCCCACACCCACCGCAGGTGACGCTGTGGCCGCCGTCTTCGAGACGGCCCGATCAAGCACCTGACGGCCCAGCGAGGGCCCAGCCCGGACGCTAGAGGGAGTCCGGCACCTCGAACGTGCTCGGGGGCAGCTCTTCGCACACCCAGGAACCGACCCACGACTCGTCCTGCAGCTTTCGTGGCTCCAAGAACTGGTCGGTCAGACACCCGCCGAGCCACGCCTCCAGCCACTGCGGGAAGGTCAGGTCCAGCTTGTGTCGATCCCCTTGGTCCCAGAGCCACATCTGGCCCTCGGGGTGACGAAAGTCCAGCAGCATCCCCGACATTGCATGCTCGAAGCAGAAGAACAACACGCCGGCAGGTGTGGGCGGTGGATCCGTCGGGGCCGACTCACAAGTGAGGAACTCGACATAGTCGGTGAGCATGCCCGGCCCGTCACGCAATGGGTAGAAGCCGTTGAACGGGCCGATACCTCCGTCGGCTATCTCAAGATAGAGACGACGCACCAGCGGTGGCATGGGGTGGCCCACAACGCGCTCCACCTCCTCGACAGCGGCGAGGGAAGCGGGTTCGGGCACCGTCACCTCGGAGGGTTCGTCGGTTGGGCATCCCGCCCCGACCCGGGCCCGGACGGCCTCGAACAGTTCGTCATCGGTCATGTCGCACTCCTCCTGGGCCAGTGCTGCGACAGGAAAGGTTCACCGGCTCGCGGTGTCCGGCACGGCACCTCGCCGCGTTGTCGCCTCACCCGAGTACGTCCGGCACGAGGGCGATCCTCCGCCTTGCGAGGCACCGCACCGGACGCCGCGAGCTTCCCGGCAAACCTTTCCGGTCGCAGTACCAGGCGGGCATTCTCCCGGCATGGGGTCGGCACACGGCACCGGTCTCCCGAACGGCCTGCGTGCTGGTGGGCGTCGCTTCGGGCACTCCGGTCCGGTGCTGACCCCGAAGGTGTACGCGCACCTCATGCCGAGCAGCCGGGACCGGGCCCGGTCGGCACTCGGGCGAGCGCTCCGGCCACAGGAACCGCAGGACTGAGGGCCAGAGCGGTCCCAGGACGTGAAAATGCCTCCCATCCGCGCCGTTCGCGCAGGTGGGAGGCATGATCACAAAGGCTACTTCTTCTTGCCCTGGTTCTTCACGGCCTCGATGGCGGCCTTCGCCGCGTCCGGGTCGAGGTACGTGCCGCCCGGCTTCAGCGGGCGGAAGTCGGCGTCCAGCTCGTAGGCGAGCGGGATGCCGGTCGGGATGTTCAGGCCCGTGATGTCGGCGTCCGAGATGCCGTCGAGGTGCTTGACCAGGCCGCGGAGGCTGTTGCCGTGGGCGGCGACCAGGACCGTGCGGCCGGCCAGCAGGTCCGGGACGATGCCGTCGTACCAGTACGGCAGCATGCGCTCGACGACGTCCTTGAGGCACTCGGTGCGCGGACGCAGCTCGCTCGGGATCGACGCGTAGCGCGGGTCGTCGCTCTGCGAGAACTCGGCGCCGTCCTCGAGGACGGGCGGCGGGGTGTCGTACGAGCGGCGCCAGAGCATGAACTGCTCCTCGCCGAACTCGGCCAGGGTCTGCGCCTTGTCCTTGCCCTGCAGGGCGCCGTAGTGGCGCTCGTTCAGGCGCCAGGAGCGGTGGACCGGGATCCAGTGGCGGTCCGCGGATTCCAGCGCGAGCTGCGCGGTGCGGATGGCGCGCTTCTGGAGGGAGGTGTGCAGGACATCGGGGAGCAGACCGGCGTCCTTGAGCAGCTCACCGCCGCGGACTGCCTCCTTCTCGCCCTTCTCGGTGAGGTTGACGTCCACCCAACCGGTGAACAGGTTCTTCGCGTTCCATTCGCTCTCGCCGTGGCGGAGGAGGATCAGCTTGTACGGTGCGTCGGCCATGCGTCCGAGCGTAATCGAACCCGCGCGGGCTTCGCGCGGCCGGTCACAGGGCGGACAGGCGTCGGGGGAGTGGCGGGTGGGGCGGCTTCGATTGACGGCAGCCGTCAAACGAGTAGCGGCCCGCAAGCAGAGCTTCGTAATGTGCTCATAGCCATCGGGCCACTTACCGCTCGAACCCGTTCCGTACGTCCCCGGGGGGAACCGTTATGTCTGTCGCCGGTCTCAGACGGGCCGCACGCGAGACCGTGTCCGGTCTCCCCAGGGAGTTCTGGTGGCTGTGGACCAGCACCCTGGTCAACCGCCTCGGGGCGTTCGTCGCCACCTTCATGGCTCTCTACCTGACCCTGGACCGGGGCTACTCCGCCTCGTACGCGGGGCTGGTCGTCGCGCTGCACGGGCTCGGCGGGGTCGTCTCCTCGCTCGGCGCGGGGGTGATGACGGACCGGCTCGGGCGACGGCCCACGATGCTGATCGCGCAGAGTTCGACCGCCGCGTCGGTCGCTCTGCTCGGGTTCATGGTCCATCCGGTCGCGATCGCCGCGGTCGCGTTCCTCGTCGGCATGACGAGCAACGCGTCCCGGCCCGCCGTGCAGGCGATGATGGCCGACATCGTCCGGCCCGAGGACCGGGTGCGGGCCTTCTCGTTGAACTACTGGGCGATCAATCTGGGCTTCGCGGTGTCGTCCGCGGGCGCGGGGTTCATCGCCGAGTACAGCTATCGGGCCGGGTTCATGGCCGAGGCCGCGATGACGCTGTTCTGCGCGGTCGTCGTCTTCCTGAAGGTGCCGGAGTCCCGGCCGGAGCAGGCACCGGGAATCGTGAAGAGCGAGGCGGCCGCGTCCGAGGTCCGGCTCTCCACCGTGCTGCGCGACGGCCGCTTCATGAGCGTCGTCGGACTGTCCTTCGTGGTCGCGCTGATCTTCCAGCAGGGGTACGTGGGGCTGCCGGTGGCGATGGGTACGGACGGGCTCTCCAGCTCCGACTTCGGCACCGCGATCGCCGTCAACGGTGTGCTGATCGTGGCGCTCCAGATCCCCGCCACCCGCTTCATCCAGCACCGCGACCCGCGCCAGCTGCTGGTCGTGTCGTCGCTGCTGGCGGGGTACGGATTCGGGCTGACCGCGTTCGCCGGGTCGGTCGCCGTGTATGCGCTGACGATCTGTGTCTGGACGGTCGGCGAGATCATCAACGCACCGGTGCAGAGCAGCCTGGTCGTCCGCCTCTCCCCGGCCCACGGTCGGGGTCGCTACCAGGGCATGTACACGCTGTCGTGGTCTGCGGCCGCGCTGGTCGCTCCGCTGATGTCCGGTCTGGTGATCGACCACTACGGGGCGACGTGGCTGTGGGGGATGTGCGGGGTGCTGGGGACGGTCGCGGCGCTCGGGTACTGGGTGCTCATGCGCGGGCTTCCGGCGGAGGAGAAGGCGACCGAGGTGGTGGCGGTGACTGCTGCGGAGACCGAGCCGGACGCGGCCTCGGGTGCGCCGCAGGGTGTGGTGGAGCGAGCGGTCTGATCGGAGGTGGGGGGCGGGTGCGCGGCCCGCCCCCCACCTGCTCGCTACGCGCTCGTCGCCGGTTCGCGCGGCGCGTTCCGCTGTGCGGATGCCGGTGCCGTTTCGCCCCGGTTCCGGGCCCAGAGGTAGTACACCGGTGTCGTCACGGCCAGGCCGACGAGCCAGGACAGGTCCGCGCCGCCGAGCGGTGCGACCAGCGGCCCCGTGTAGAGGGACGTGGCGACGAACGGGAGCTGGACGGCGATGCCGATCGCGTACGAGACCAGGGCCACCGGGTTGAAGCGGCCGTAGCGGCCGCCGTCCGGGAGGAAGAGGTCGCCGAGTGCGTAACTGCCGCGATGGACCAGGTAGAAGTCGATCAGGTTGATCGCCGTCCACGGGACGAGGACCACCAGCAGCACCAGCACCAGGTTCACGAACTGCGAGACGAAGTCGCCGGCCAGGCCGACCGCGATCAGCAGTGACGCCGCCAGGACCACGGCGGACACCGCACCGCGTGCCGCCTGGCGGGGCTGCCAGTCCGTACGGAAGGTCTGGCCGATGGTGATGAGCGAGAGCACCGCCCCGTACAGGTTCAGTGCGTTGTGGTTGACCACGCTGAACAGGAACAGCACCAGGATCACCGGGCCGAACGAGCCCGCCGCCGAGTCGAAGCCGGCCACCGTGTCGTCCGTGCCGGGTGCCGCGAGTCCGATCACCGTGCCCGCGAGGAACGCCAGGGTCGAGCCCAGGCAGGAACCCCAGTACGTGGCCCAGAAGGTGGACGCGGTGCGGACGGTGCGCGGCAGGTAGCGGGAGTAGTCGGAGACGTACGGGGCGAACGCCAGCTGCCACAGGGCGCTGAGCGAGACCGTGGCCAGCCAGCCCGCGAACGTGAAGCCGCCCCGGGTGAAGAAGTCGTCCGGCAGGCCGCGCGCGACCACGACCGCCAGGCCGGCGACGATGCCGATGCCCAGGACCCAGGTCGCCACCTTGTTCAGGGTGTGGATCAGCCGGTAGCCGATCCAGCAGATCACCGCCGAGCCGAGCGCACCCAGCAGGATGCCCGCGTCGACCGGGACGGCGGGCGCGAGGCCGTGCAGGGACTTGCCCGCGAGCACGATGTTCGACGCGAAGAAACCGACGTACATCGCGGCCGCGACGACCACGATGAGCAGGGCGCCGATCGCACCGAACTGGGCGCGGCTCTGGATCATCTGCGGGACGCCCAGCTGCGGGCCCTGCGCCGAGTGCAGCGCCATGAACACGCCGCCGACGAGCTGCCCGACGATGATCGCGAGGACGCTCGACCAGAACGACTGATGGAAGACCTGGACACCCATCGCGCCGGTGACCAGCGGCAGCGGCGCGATGTTCGTGCCGAACCACATGGTGAACAGGTCCCGTACCCGGCCGTGCCGTTCATGATCGGGGACGTGGTCGATGGTGTGTTGTTCGACGGCGGCGGGCGCCGCGGGCGTGGTCGGTTCTGCGGGACCGGGCATGCGGACTCCCTGGGGACGGGGGCGGGAACGAGGGTGAGGCGGACTCCATGGCGTACAGGTGCGGGTGGTCGGTGAGTCTCGAACGGTTTCAGTCAGCGGTCAAATAGTGATTTCGCAGCGATTGCATCGGATTTATTGATGCACTCGGTCCGGCCAGGAGCCAGAATCCGGTCATGGCCAAGGACGCGAACTTCACCCTCGTACAGCTCCGGTACTTCCTCGCCGCCGCCGAGCTCGGCTCGATGACCGCCGCCGCGCAGCGCATCAATGTGTCGCAGTCGGCGGTCTCCACGGCCGTCACCCATCTGGAGCGCGAGCTCGGGGTCCAGCTGCTGATCCGTCGGCATGCCAAGGGACTGTCGCTGACCGGGGCGGGTGAGCGGTTCCTGCATGAGCTGCGCGGCTTTCTGACCCATGCCGACGAGCTCGCCGAGTCCGCCCGCAGCCTCGGCTCGGACCTGGTCGGCGAGCTGGCCGTGGGCTGTTTCCAGACCCTGGCCCCGTTCTATCTGCCGCGTCTGCTGCGGGAGTTCGGCGAGAACCATCCGGCGGTGCGGATCGAGGTGCACGAGGGGGACACCCCCGCGCTCCAGGAGAGCCTGCGGACCGGCGAGTGCGAGCTGGCGCTCCTGTACGACCTGGAGCTCGACGACGACATCGAGCGCGAGGTGCTGGCGATGGCCCCGCCCTACGCCCTGGTCCCGGAGGGGCACCGGCTGGCCGAGAGCGGTTCGGCGCGCCTCGCGGACCTCGCCGAGGAGCCGATGATCCTGCTCGACCTGCCGGTCAGCCGGGACTACTTCCAGTCGGTCGTGGCCAAGGCGGGCGGGGAGCCGCGGGTGCGCCACCGGACCAGGAGCTACGAGACGGTACGTGCGCTGGTCGCGGCCGGACAGGGCTGGGCGCTGCTCAACCAGCGGCCGGCGCACGACCGCACGTACGACGGCGCCCGCGTCGTCGATCTGCCGCTGGCCGACCATCTGCCCGCGCTGCCGGTGGTCCTCGCCAAGCTCCGGGGCGTCCGGCTGACCGGCCGGGCGCAGGCGTTCGCCGCCGTGTGCCGGGAGGCGCTGCGGGGCTGACCTCCGAGAACATCGCTGCATCTGGAAAATCTATGCAATAGCGCTAAAAGATCTGCTGTACGGATGACGGGCTGCCCTCCCATAGTGGTCAACCACCAGGACCGCACCACTCCAGGGGAGGCCGCAGCCCATGACGATCGCTCCGCACCACCCGGTCCAACCGGCCACCGACCGCGCCGACTTCATCGCCGCGATGGGCAATGCCGCGACCGGTGTCACCGTCGTCACGACCGACGGTCCGGCCGGCCGGTTCGCCCAGACCGTGAGCGCCATGTGTTCCGTCACCGCCGACCCGCCGTCGCTGCTCGTCTGCGTGAACGAGCGCAGCCCGCTCGCCGCGGCCGCCGTCCGCAACGGCCACTTCGCCGTCAGCGTCCTCGGTCTCGGCCAGGCGCATGTCTCGGACGTCTTCGCCGGTCGGCCCGGTCCCGGAACCGCCACTGCCCCGTACGACTTCGGCTGCGCCGACTGGGACACGCACACCACGGGGTCGCCCCTGCTGCGCGCCGCCGCCGCCGCCTTCGACTGCCGGCTCACCGATGCCGTCGTCTCCGGCACGCACCGGGTCCTGTTCGGCGCCGTCCTCGCCAGCGCCGTCTCCACGACGGCCCGCCCGCTCGTCCACCACGCCCGTACGTACGGCGCGCACCGCCCCCTGTGACCACCCGCACCGAAGAAGGAGTACGGAGATGATCCGCACCGGAGAGCAGTACCGGGAGTCGATCCGCGACGGACGCGACGTCTGGATCAACGGCGAGAAGGTCGCGGACGTCCCCGCGCACCCCGCCTTCAAGCCGCTCGTCGACATCCGCGCCCGGATCTACGACATGGCCCACGAGCCGGCGACCCGGGACACCATGACGTACACCGACCCGGAGACGGGCGAGGTCAACGCCGTGCAGCAGAAGCCGCCGCGGACCCGCGAGGACTGGGACGCCAAGCGCGCCGCCACCGACGCCGTGCTCAGCGATGTCGGCGGTGTCGTCACCCGCGTCGGCGACGAGACGATCGGCGAGGTCTGGTCGCTGATCGACGGCCAGGACGTCCTGAACGCCATCAACCCGACGTACGCCGAGAACGTCAAGCGCCACATCGACCTGGCCTGCTACGGCGACCCGTTCCACGTCTCCGCCAACACCGACCCGAAGGGCGACCGCTCCAAGCGCCCGCAGGACCAGGACCCGGACATGCTGCTGCATGTCGTGCGGGAGACGGACAACGGCATCGTGGTGCGCGGAGCCAAGTACGAGACGGCCGCCGCCTACTCCAACCAGGCGTTCACCAAGCCGACGATCGCCAACTGGGGCGACTCCGAACTCTCCGACTACGCACTCGGGTTCATGCTCGACATGGGCGCCCCCGGTCTGAAGTACATCTGCCGTACGGGCTTCGCCGGCGCCAAGCCGATCGAGGACTATCCGGTCTCCAACCGCTTCGACGAGGTCGACACGCTCGTCGTCTTCGACGATGTCGAGATCCCCTGGGAGAACGTCCTTTTCTACCGGGACACCAAGGCCGCCACCTTCATCCGCGCGACCCTGCACCGCTACAGCGCCTTCGCCTTCACCCAGCGCAATCTGCGGCTCGCGGACCTCATGATCGGCGCCGCGCTGTGGAACGTGAAGCAGACCGGTCTGGAGAAGCAGCAGGCCGTTCAGGAGAAGCTGGCCACCCTCGCCTGCTACCGCGAAGGCATCAACGCGCACCTCACGGCCGCGATCGCGATGGCCGAGCCCAGCCCCGGCGGGCTGCTCATGCCGAACCAGTCGCTGCTCTACACCGGCCGGGTACTGGCCTGTTCGCAGCTGCACGAGATGATGCACATCGCCCGTGAGCTGTGCGGCGGCCAGATCTGCATTACCCCGGACAAGGCGTCGTTCGACCACCCGGACACCAAGCCGTGGCTGGACAAGTTCTACTCGATCAACGAGCACTGGGTCGCCGAGGACCGCCGCAAGCTTCTCGCGTACGCCCGTGACCTGCTGAACTCCGACTACGCGGGGCACCGGCTGACCTTCCAGCTGTTCGCGCAGTCGCCGCCCTTCGCCCACCTCGGCGCCGTCTACCGCAACTTCGACTGGGACGGTCCGCTCGACCTGGTCAAGGACGCGGCCGGGCTCTCCGACAACGTGCTCGGTTCGCTGGGGAGGTCCGCCAAGTGAGCCCTGTGCACGACCGGATCCGGTCCTTCAACACCGCCGACACGTATCCCGAGCAGGACCTCTCCAACGATCTCGCGCAGGCCGTCGTCGCCGACGGCACCGTCTATCTGCGCGGGCAGATCGGCCAGGACCTCGACACCCGCGAGAACGTCGGCGTCGGAGATGTCGCGGCCCAGGCCGAGAAGGCCATGGCGAACATCGCCATGCTGCTCGACGAGTGCGGCAGCCGGCTCGACGAGATCGTCAAGATCACCGTCTATCTGACGGACATCCGCTACCGCGAACCCGTCTACCGGACCATGGGGCGGTGGCTGAAGGGCGTGCACTACGTCTCCACCGGGCTGGTCGTCTCCGCGCTGGCCCGCCCGGAGTGGCTGGTCGAGATCGACGCCACCGCGGTGATCCCGGCCGAACGGCGGGCGGAAGCCGCCGCCGTACGGTCCAAGGGGGTTCGGTGACCTTCTCGATCGCCGCCCGCTGCACCCGGACCGGACAGTTCGGCGTCGCCGTCACCTCCTCCTCGCCCGCCGTGGCCGCGCGCTGCGCCCATGTGCGGGCGGGCGTCGGCGCGGTCTGTTCGCAGAACGTCACCGATCCGCGGCTCGGCACCCGACTGCTCGACCTGCTGGGCGCGGGCAGCTCGGCGACCTCGGCCGTGCGCGAGGTCGTTGTCACGGAACCCTGCGTGGAATACCGGCAGTTGACGGCTGTCGGGGCTCAGGGGCCGGGCGCCGTGTACTCGGGGGCGCGGGCGCTCGGCCGGTACGCGGAGGCCGTGGGTCCGGACGCCGTCACCGCCGGAAACCTCCTGTCGGGCCCCGGCGTCCCGCAGGCCATGCTCGACGCGTTCGCCACCGACCCGGCCGCCCCGCTCGGCCGGCGTCTGGTGGACGCGCTGGCTGCCGGCGCCGCGGCGGGCGGCGAGGAGGGGCTCGTCCGCTCGGCCGGACTGCTCGTCGCCGACGATGTCGCCTGGCCGGTGACCGACCTCCGTGTCGACTGGACGGACGGCGACCCGGTCGCCGAACTCGCCACTCTGTGGACGGTGTGGGAGCCGCAGGCCGATGCCTACGTACGCCGCGCACTCGCCCCCGGCGACGCACCCTCGTACGGCGTACCGGGGGACGAATGAAACCCGTACGCACAGCGGTTGCCGGGGTCGCCGACGAGCTGCTCGCCCTCAGCCACCGCATCCACGCCCACCCCGAGGTGGCGTGGGAGGAGGAGAAGGCGGCCCGCTGGGTCGGTTACGCGCTGAACGACCTCGGTTTCGACGTCCGGCCGGGGACGGCCGGTCTGCCCACCGCCTTCACCGCCACCCTCGGGTCCGGGCCCCTGCACCTCGGCATCTGCGCCGAGTACGACGCACTGCCCGGCCTCGGCCACGCCTGCGGGCACAACGTCATCGCGGCGGCCGCGGTCGGCGCCGCGGCCGGACTGGCGCCCCTCGTCGACGAGTTGGGGCTCACCCTCACCGTCTTCGGTACCCCGGCCGAGGAGGGAGGCGGCGGCAAGATCCTGATGCTGGAACGCGGCGCCTTCGACGGGGTGCACGCCGCGATGATGGTGCACCCGGGACCGGTGGACGTCGCCGAGGCGGACCCGTTCGCCGTCGCCCATCTCAAGGTGCGCTACCACGGCAAGGCGGCCCACGCGGCGGCCTACCCGGAGCAGGGGCGCAACGCGGCCGACGCGTTCACCGTCGCCCAGGTCGCCATCGGACTGCTGCGTCAGCAGCTGCCGGGGCGGACCAGGGTGCACGGCATGATGACGCGCGGCGGCGAGGCCCCGAACGCCATCCCGGAGCTGACGGAGGGGCGTTGGTACGTACGCGCCGACACCCTGGAACAGCTCGCCGAGCTCCAGCCGCGGGTCGAGCGGTGCTTCGAGGCGGGGGCTCTTGCGTCGGGCTGCGAGCTGGAGATCGAGCCGGAGAGCCGCCCGTACTCGGAGTTCCGCAATGACGCGGAACTGCTGGCGATGTACCGGCGTACGGCGACGGAACTGGGTCGGCGCTTCGAGACCGGGACGCCCGCCGCGCGGATGAACCGGGCGTCCACGGACATGGGCAATGTGTCCCGGGTGCTGCCCGCCATCCACCCGTACCTGGGCATCGGCTCGCTGCCCGCCGTCAATCACCAGAAGGAGTTCGCGGCGCACTGCGTGGGCGCGGCCGCGGACCGTGCGGTGCTGGACGGGGCCGCGGCGATGGCCCTGACCGCCGCCGCGGTCGCCGCCGACCCGGTCCAGCGGGAACGGCTGATCGCGGGGCGGGGCTGAGGGACGTCACGGGGTCGCCCCGCCTCGCCCCGTCACGGCTCCGCGCGGCCGTTGATGTCCTGCTCGACCCGGGCGCAGGGACCCGGCGCCCGGGCCGATCCCGGGGACCCTCACAGTTCCGCGCGGCCCGTCGCGGCCCTCGCGTACCCCAGGATCAGCCGCTGCGCCTCCTCCGGTGTCAGCTGTGTGTTCCGGCTGACGATGTGCAGCCCGTACCCGTCCTCCAGCGCCACCAGGTTCCGTGCCACATCGGCCGCACTTCCCGTGAGCGTGAACACCCCGGTCGCCGCGCCGACTTCGAGCACCGTCGTGTAGAGCGCGACCTCGCGCGCGAACAGTGAGGCCATCAGCGCGGCATGCCCGGAGCTGCGGTCCGCGCGGCGGTGCAGCTCGTACAGCAGGCTGTGCTGCGGGTCGCCCGCCGCGGCGGGAAGTCCGCTGCCGATCAGGGCGCGCAGCCGCTCGACGGGGTCACCGACCGCGTCCGTACGGTCGTGGCGCGCGGACACATAGCGCTCGACGGCGCCCCGGTGCACCTCCAGGACCAGCTCGTCCATCTCCGGGTAGTAGTACAGGACCGAGCCTGCCGACACCCCCGCCTCGGCGGCGATGTCCTTGATCCGCAGACCCTCCAGCCCTCGTTCGGCGATCGCGCGTCCCGCGGCGTCGACGAGGGCCTCGCGTCGTGCTGTCTGGTTCTTCGGTCTCCCCATGCGGTTAATTCTCTGTTACTTCGTTCAAATAAGGCAAGTTGGTGGCGCCCAAGTCATTGACGGCTTCCTAGTGCGTTGTTTGAATCCATCTTCAAAGAACGGCGAACGGGGTCGGATGACCGGCGACAGCTCAGGGACGATTGTGGAACGGCGCACCATCGACGCCGTACCTCTCTCCGAACGCCACGGCCGCACGCGCGACCTGTTCACCATCTGGTTCTCCGCGAACCTCGGCCCGCTGACCGTCGTCACCGGAGCCCTGGCCCCCACCGCCTTCGGGCTCTCCTTCTGGTGGAGCCTGGCCGCGCTGCTCGCCGGACATCTGGGCGGCGGCTTCCTGATGGCACTGCACTCGGCACAGGGCCCGCAGCTCGGAGTGCCGCAGATGATCCAGAGCCGCGGCCAGTTCGGGTACGTCGGCGCACTCGCCGTCGTCCTCGTCGTCATCGTCATGTACCAGGGGTTCTTCGCCTCGAACCTGGTCGTCGGCGCCCAGTCGCTGGGCCAGGTCGCCCCCGTCGGCGAGCGCACCGGCGTCGTACTGGGCGCCCTGGTCAGCCTGGTCGTCGCCGTCGTCGGCTACCGGCTGATGCACCGGATCGGCGCGCTCACCAGCTGGGTCTTCGGAGCCGTACAGCTGGCCGGCGCGGCCTGGCTGCTGTTCGGCGGGCTCCCCGACGGCTTCCTGGACCGCGGCGGCTTCAGCCTCGCCGGATTCCTCGGCATGGTCTCCGTCGGCGCGCTCTGGCAGATCGCGTACGCCCCGTACGTCTCGGACTACTCGCGCTACATGCCCGCCGACCGCGCCGGGGTCCGCTCGACGCTCTGGTGCACCTACGCGGGCTGTGTGCTCGGCAGCCTGCTCCCCATGGTGGTCGGCGCGGCGATCGGGCTGGCCGGCGGCGACGACCCGATCGCCGCCCAGAGCGCCCTGCTCGGCTCCCCGCTCGGCCAGATCACCCTGTGGAGCTTCGCGGTCGTCACGATGCTCACCAACTCCATGAACCTGTACGGGGCGGTGCTCTGCGCGGTCACAGCCGTGCAGACGTTCGCCCACCGCTGGCTGCCGCGCGCCACCGGCCGCGCCGTCATCGGAGCCGTACTCACCGCACTGTCCGTGGTCCTGGCCCTGGCCCTGGCCGACTCGTTCATGACCAGCTACCTCAACCTGATCTACGTCCTGCAGTACGTACTGATCCCGTGGACGGCGATCAATCTCGTCGACTTCTACCTGGTCCGGCACGGCTCGTACGACGTGGCGTCGTTCTTCGCCCGCGACGGCGGGATCTACGGCCGCTGGAACGTCACCGCGCTCGCCGTCTACGCGCTGGGCATCCTCGCCGAGATCCCGTTCATGGCGCAGTCCCTCTACACCGGGCCGCTCGCGCACGCCCTCGGCGACACCGACCTCGGCTGGATCGCCGGCCTCGTCGTCACCGTCCCCGCCTACCTGCTGGCGGCCCGCCTCACGACCTCCCCTGCGACAAGGAGCGGGCTCCCGACGCCCGTACCCGCATCCGCACCCACCTCCGGAGCACCCACGACATGAGCGCCCTCACCCACGCCGACTGGCAACGACGCGCCACCGCGCTCGACTTCCGCACCCGCGCCTTCATCGACGGCCGCTGGACCGACGCCGCCGACGGGGCCGTCTTCCCCACCGTCGACCCGTCGACCGGGAGGACCACCGCGCACCTCGCGGAGTGCGGCGCCCACGAGATCGACGCCGCCGTCCGCGCCGCCCGCACCGCCTTCGACGACGGCCGCTGGTCCCGCGCCGACCCCGCCGTCCGCAAGCGCACCCTGCTGCGCCTCGCCGCCCTCATCGAGGCCAACGCACCCGAACTGGCGCTCCTGGACACCCTCGACATGGGCAAGCCGATCGCCGAGTCGTACGGCACCGATGTGCCGGGCGCCGCGGGCTGCTTCGCCTGGTACGCGGAGGCCGCCGACAAGCTGTACGACGAGGTCGCCCCCACCCCGCCCGGCAACGTCGCCCTGGTCCGCCGCGCACCGCTGGGCGTCGTCGGCGCCGTCGTGCCGTGGAACTTCCCACTGGACATCGCGGTCTGGAAGCTGGCCCCCGCGCTCGCCGCCGGCAACAGCGTCGTGCTCAAGCCCGCCGAGCAGTCCTCGCTCTCCGCGCTGCGCCTCGCCGAACTCGCCGCCGAGGCCGGTCTGCCCGACGGTGTCCTCAACGTCGTGCCCGGCCCCGGAGAGACCGCGGGCCGCGCCCTCGGCCTGCACCCGGACGTCGACACCCTCGTCTTCACCGGCTCCACGGCCGTCGGCAAGAGGTTCCTGGCGTACGCGGCCGAGTCCAACATGAAGCAGGTCTGGCTCGAAGCGGGCGGCAAGAGCCCCAACCTCGTCTTCGCCGACGCCGACCTCGACGCCGCCGCCGAACGCGCCGCCTGGGGCTTCCTCTACAACGCCGGCCAGGTCTGCTCCGCCAACACCCGCCTCCTGGTCCACGCCTCGATCGCCGAGGAGTTCACCGCCCGGGTCGTCGACCACACCGCCGCCTACGTCCCCGGCGACCCGCTCGACCCGGCGACCCTGCTCGGCCCGCTCGTCGACGACCACCAGGTCAGCCGCATCATCGAGGCGGTCAAGGAGTCCGGCGGCGACATCGCCTGCGGCGGCACCCGCCCCGACCGGCCGGGCGCCTACCTCGATCCGACCGTCGTCACCGGCCTCGCCCCCGACGCACCGCTCGCCCGCGACGAACTCTTCGGCCCGGTCCTGACCGTGCTCCCGTTCACCGACGAGGCGGCGGCGGTACGGATCGCCAACGACTCCCCGTACGGGCTGGCCGCCTCCGTCTGGACCCGCGACCTGGCCCGCGCCCACCGGGTCGCCGACGCGCTGCACGCGGGCACGGTCTCCGTGAACACCGTCGACGCACTCAGCCCCGCCACCCCCTTCGGCGGCTTCAAGCAGTCCGGGTTCGGGCGCGACCTCTCCCTGCACTCGTTCGACAAGTACACCGGCCTCAAGACGACCTGGATCGCGTACGCATGAGCACAGTCCCCGCCACCGCAACCACACCCGGCGCCGCCGGGCTCCTGGCCGAGATCGACCGCCGCGCCGACGACCTGATCGGCCTCACCTGCGACCTGGTGCGCTTCGACACGACCGTGCGCGGCGAGGCCTCCGAATCCGCCCGGGACGAGGCCGACCTCCAGGAGTACCTGGCCGGACGGCTGCGCCGGGCCGGAGCCACCGTCGACGTCTTCACCCCGAAACCGGGCGACCTGCCCGACTCCCCGCAGACTCCGCCGGGCCTCGGCTTCGACGGCCGCCCCCAGCTCATCGCCCGCTTCCCCGGTACCGGCGGCGGCCGCTCGCTCCTCTTCAACGGCCACATCGACGTCGTGTCCGCGGAACCGAGGAGCGAGTGGACCAGCGATCCGTTCCGTGCCGAGGTCCGCGACGGGCGGCTGTACGGGCGCGGCACCTGCGACATGAAGGGCGGCATCGCCGCGGCCGTCATCGCCGCCGAGACGCTCGCCGCCCTCGGCATCCGGCTCCCCGGCGACCTTCTGATCAACACGGCGACCGACGAGGAGTGGAACGGCGCGGGCACCCTCGCCTCCGTCGGGTACGGGGTACGCGCCGACGCGGCGGTCGTCCCCGAACCCACCGACCTCGACGTCGTCACCGCACAGCGCGGCATCCTCGGCGGCACCGTCACGGTCGCCGGCCGCCCCGGGCACGCCGAACACCCGCCGGGGGACTGGCGCAGCGGCGGCGCCGTGAACGCCATCGAGAAGACCCTGCCGGTCCTCGCCGCCCTCGGGCGGCTGCGCGAACGCTGGGCCGACGACCCGGCGCACCGGCACCCGCTGCTCCCGCCGCCGTCCATCGTGCCGACCACCATCAAGGGCGGCGAGTGGTGGGTGACCTACCCGGCGTCCTGCGAAGTCGCCCTGGACATCACCTACCTGCCGGCCCAGGCGGACGGCGGCGGCTGGGCGAGCCGGGTCCGGGACGACATCGAACGGGCCGTACGCGACGCCTGCGCCGGTGACGGCTGGCTCACCGCGCACCCGCCCCGGTTCGCCTGGGACACCGAACTCCCGCCCGCCGAAGTCCCCGCCGGACACCCGCTCGTCCACGCACTCGCAGCGTCCGCCACCGCACTCGGCCGCACCCCGCGCGTGCTCGGCGAACCGTCCTGGACGGACGCGGCGACCCTGACCCGCCTCGGCGACACGCCCGCCGTCTGCCTCGGCCCGACAGCCACCCGCCCGGACGGCTCCCCGACCCTCCACACCATCGACGAATACATCGAGGTCGCCGACCTGATCGACACGGCGAAGGCACTGGCACTGGCCGCGCTCTCGATGACCGCACCCGCAACGCACCCGCACCCGCACGCGTAAGGACGTACGACGATGACCCTCACCCACGCAGAACTCGCCGCCACCGACCGGGCGCACATCATCCACCCCTACCTCCCCGGCACCGCAGAAGAGCGCGTCATCATGACCTGCGGCTCCGGCTGCCGCCTCACCGACGCCGAGGGACGCTCGTACCTCGACGCGACCGGTGGGCTCTGGCTCGCCCAGGTCGGCCACGGCCGCGAGGAGATCGCCCGGGTGGCCTTCGAGCAGATGAAGCAGTTGGAGTACTTCACCAGCTTCTGGGAGTTCTCCAACGACCGTGCCATCGAGCTCGCCGCCCGGCTGGCCTCCCTCGCCCCCGAGGGCCTGAACCACGTCTACTTCACCTCGGGCGGCTCCGAGGGCAACGAGGCCGCGATCAAGATGGCCCGCTACTACCACCACCGGCGCGGCGAGTCGTCCCGCACCTGGATCCTGGCCCGCGACAAGGCGTACCACGGCATCGGCTACGGCGGCGGCTCCGCCACCGGATTCCCGGTCTACCACGAGGGGTTCGCCCCGATGATGCCGCACGTCTCGCACCTCACCCCGCCGTGGCCCTACCGCACCGAGCTGTACGGCGGCGAGGACCCCACCGACTTCCTGATCCGGGAGCTGGAGGCACGCATCGCCGAGATCGGCCCCGGCAACATCGCGGCGATGATCGGCGAACCCATCATGGGCGTCGGCGGGATGCTCGTACCGCCGGCCGACTACTGGCCGCGGGTCCGCGACGTCCTCGACCGGCACGGCATCCTGCTCATCTTCGATGAGGTCGTCACCGCGTACGGGCGGGTCGGCGAGTGGTTCGCCGCCCAGCACTTCGGTGTCGTCCCCGACATCATCACCACCGCCAAGGGCATCACCTCCGGCTACACCCCGCTCGGTGCCCTGCTGGTCGCCGACCACGTCGCCGAGGCGCTCCTGCTCGACCACGGCTTCCCGATGGGCTACACGTACAACGGCCACCCCGTCGCCGCGGCCGTGGCCCTCGCCAACCTCGACATCATCGAGCGCGAGGGGCTGCTGGCGCGCGCGGTCGGTCTCGGCGCCCACCTCCACGCCGAACTCGAAGCGCAGCTCGGTGAGTTGCCGATCGTCGGCGAGATCCGATCGGTGGGCATGATGCTCGCCGTCGAACTCGTCACCGACCGCGAGTCGCGCACACCGCTGCCGCTCGACCCCGCCCGGATGCCGCACGACGTCATCCGCCGCGAGACGGGCGTCATCGTGCGCGACTCGGCCCACAGCCTGGTGCTGTCGCCGCCGCTGATCATGACGGAGGCAGAGGCGAAGGAGGCAGCGGTGGCGCTGAGGTCCGTACTGGAGCGCACCGGCCCGGACGGCACGATCGCGGGCTGACCCACCGTCCGGACACCCCGGCCGGGGGCGCCGCCCCACCAGGAGCTCCGCCCCCGGCCCCCCCGCTCCTCGATCACCGGAGGGGCTTGATCCCGCCACCACCGCTCCCCCCTCCCGTCACCCCCGGACCGCCGTGAGGACCGACCGTGCCCCAAGCTCCCTCGCCACGCACCCACACCCCCGTTCCCCACCTCCACCGCAGCCTGCGTCGTTTCGACATCACGGCGATGGGTGTCGCCGCCGTCATCTCGTTCGACACCGTCGGCCAGATCGCCACCGGCGGCGGCGAGGCAGTCACCTGGACCGCCGTGATCGCCGTCCTCTTCCTCGTCCCGTACGCACTGCTCTTCGCCGAGACGGGGGCGGCGTTCCCGCAGGAGGGCGGACCGTACGTCTGGGTGAAGCGCGCCTTCGGCCGGCTGCCCGCCGCGCTCACCACGCTCTTCTACTGGGTCACCAACCCCATCTGGCTCGGCGGTTCCCTCGTCTTCATCGCCGCCGAGACCTGGGACGGTTTCGTGTTCCACCTCGGTGAGGGCACGCTCTCCGACTACGCGTTCAAGCTGCTGTTCATCTGGATCGCGATCCTGACCGCCGTCGTCTCGCTGCGCCGCGGCAAGTGGATCACCACCGCGGGCGCCGCGGTGAAGGTCCTCGCGCTCACCCTCTTCACCGGCACCGCCGTCGCGTACGGCATCGGCCACGGCTTCCGCGGCCTCGACAGCGCCTCCTTCCCGCCCAGCACCGCGGGCTTCCTGGCGCTCGTCCCGGTCCTGCTCTTCGCGTACGTCGGATTCGAGGCGCCCAACGCGGCGGGCGAGGAGATGCACGACCCGCAGCGCGACGTCCCCGCGGCGCTCGGCCGGTCCGCCCTGATCGCCGCGGCCTGCTACCTGCTGCCGGTCTTCGCGATCCTCGCCGTCGTCCCGGCCGGGCAGGTCACCGGCATCGGAGGCTTCATGGAGGGCGCCCGGCTGGTCTTCGGGGTGTACGGCTCCGCGAGCGGCGCGGTCCTCACCACGGTTGCCGTCATGTTCGTCTTCGCGCTGCTCACCCAGGGCAGCGCCTGGATGATCGTCAGCGACCGGATGCAGGCGATGGCCGCCGCGGACGGCGGCTTCTTCAGCCGCTCACTGGGCGCCTTCCACCCGAAGCTCGGCACGCCGGTCCGGACGAACCTGCTCTCCGGCGTGATCGCGACGCTCTTCATGCTCGTCGCGATGCGGCTGGCCGCGGGGGACGCGGCAGCGGTCTTCGGCGTCGTCCTCACCGTCGCTGTGACCACGCTGCTGCTGTCGTACCTGATGGTCGTCCCGGCCCTGGTGGTGCTGCGGCTGCGGCACACCGACGAACCGCGCCCGTACCGGGTGCCGTTCGGCACGCCCGGGTTCCTGATCAGCGCCGGACTCGTCTACGCCTGGATCCTGGTCGGATCGTGGTCGGCGCTCTTCCCGGGCACGCTGGAGCCGGTGCTCGGCATTCCGTACGACTTCCACGAGGTGTGGGGCGTGTCCCGGCTGTCGTTCGAGGTCTTCACCCTGGGCACGGTGCTGGTGCTGCTGCTGATCGGCGCCGTCGGCCACACGGTGGCCCGTATCCGCCGCGTCCCGGAGCCCGTCACCGCCTGAAACGGCACTGCCCACGACGCCACCGGACCGGCGCCCCGCAGGGGGCGCCGGTCCGGTGGCGTCCGGTCAGCCTCGGTCAGCCGCCGCACTGGCACGGGGCGCCCGACTGGCAGCCGCACCCGCAGCTCGAACCGCAGCCACAGGCACCGAGCACCGTCAGATGGACCACTTCAGCGGGTGTCTCCTGCTGCGGGTCGGGCGTGGGGGAGTCGGCCATCGTTCCTCCTCTAGGACGTATATCGAGGCGTACGGCAGGGCCGTACGACCGACAGCGACGTACGACCGGGGCGTACCACCAGGCCTACCGCCTGACGCCCCACCCCATTCATGCCCACTCCGGCCGTCCCATCAACGGCGCACAGACGGCGCATCCAAGGCACACCCGCGCAAAACGCGCGGTCTGCTACCCGCTACGCGCCCTCTACCGGCGTCGCATTCTGGATGTCCTCCGCGTATTCACCCGTCACGAGATAGACGACCCGCTTGGCGACCGACACCGCGTGGTCGGCGAACCGCTCGTAGTAACGGCCGAGCAGCGTCACGTCGACCGCGGTCTCGATGCCGTGCTTCCAGCGGTCGTCCATCAGGTGCTGGAACAGCGTGCGGTGCAGCAGGTCCATCTCGTCGTCGTCCTGCTCCAGCTGGAGCGCCAGGTCGACGTCCTTCGTGATGATCACCTCGGCGGCCTTGGCCATCAGGCGCTGCGCCAGCTGCCCCATCTCCAGAATGGTGGCGTGCAGGTCATGCGGCACCGCCGACTGCGGGAAGCGCAGCCGGGCCAGCTTGGCCACGTGCTGGGCCAGGTCGCCCGAGCGCTCCAGGTCGGCACTCATCCGGAGCGACGTGACCACGATCCGCAGATCGGTCGCCACGGGCTGCTGGCGCGCGAGGAGGGCGATCGCCCGCGCCTCCAGGTCGTGCTGGAGGTCGTCGACCTTCTGGTCCGCGGCGATCACGCTCTCCGCGAGCTTGAGGTCGGCGTCGAGCATGGACGTCGTCGCCCGGCCGATCGCCGACCCGACGAGCCGGGCCATCTCGACCAGGCCCTCTCCGATCGAGTCGAGTTCCTCGTGGTAAGCGTCGCGCATGGAAGTCCCTCTCCAGTCCTCACTAAGGCCGGGGCCAGATCTGAACCCCACGCTCTCACCCTGTGGGGCGTACGCGTCCGGATCCGGCCGACCAAGTGAACCAACCCTTGCTCCTCGGTGAACTCTGGGCGACGAGTGTTCGAGTACGCACTCGGATGGCTGGGAGAGCACTGCCGCACCTGCTTAACCTTGAGGTATGGACGTGAACGCGGCGGTCGCCGCAGCTGCAGCGATCGCCGGGTTGTGTACCGGTGTGATCGCCATGCTGGCGTTCCGCTGGAGCGAGCGCGACCAGAAGAAACCGACGCGCACGTCCCTGCGGCCCGACAGCAACGGGGCACTGCCCCCCGGGGTCGACACGGTGCTCTCCGTGCTCTCCTCCTCCGCGGTCGTGCTCGACGAGAGCGACAGTGTCGTCAAGGCCAGCTCCGCCGCGTACGCGCTGGGACTGGTCAGGGGCGGCCGGCTGGCCGTCGAACCCATGCTGCACATGGCCAGGGACACCCGCCGGGACGGTGAGATACGGCAGGTCGAACTGGACCTCCCCCGGCGCGGTACGGGCCGGGGCGAGGCCCTCGCGGTCTCGGCACGGGTCGCCCCGCTGGGCTCCCGGCTGGTGCTCCTGCTGGTCGAGGACCTCACCGAGGCCCGCCGTATCGAAGCGGTACGACGCGACTTCGTCGCCAACGTCAGCCATGAGCTCAAGACCCCGGTAGGAGCGCTCTCGCTGCTCTCCGAAGCCGTCATGGACGCGTCCGACGACCCGGAGGCGGTCGAGCGGTTCGCGGGCCGGATGCAGATCGAGGCGACCCGGCTGACCAACCTCGTACAGGAACTCATCGACCTCTCCCGGGTGCAGAACGACGACCCGCTGGAGGACGCCGAGCCGGTCCGGGTCGACGAACTGGTCGCCGAGGCCATCGACCGCTGCCGGCAGCAGGCCGGCGCGAAACAGATCACCATGGCCGCCGGCGGCACCGCGGAGCTCCGGATCTGGGGCAACCGCGGCCAGCTCGCCGCGGCGCTCGGCAATCTCGTGGAGAACGCCGTCAACTACAGCCCCGCCCGCACCCGCGTCGGCATCGCCGCGAGGCGCCTGGCCGTACCGGGCGGGGACCAGATCGAGATTGCCGTGACCGACCAGGGCATCGGCATCTCGGAGAAGGACCGCGAGCGGGTCTTCGAACGCTTCTACCGCGTCGACCCGGCCCGCTCACGGGCCACCGGTGGCACCGGTCTCGGCCTCGCCATCGTCAAACATGTGGCCGCCTCGCACGGCGGGGAGGTCACGGTCTGGAGCTCGGAGGGACAGGGCTCCACCTTCACCCTGCGGCTGCCCGAAGCGGGCTCCGTACGGGACCGAGACCGTACATCGGGCGGACCGCTCATCGTCAACGGTGACGACGGGGCCTACCGGACCGCCGACCCCGACACTCTCGAACCATTTCCTGCCCCGGAGGTCCTTCCGTGACCCGAGTGCTTGTCGTCGAGGATGAGGAATCCTTCAGCGACGCCCTGTCCTACATGCTCCGCAAGGAAGGCTTCGAGGTCGCGATAGCGGCCACGGGCCCCGACGGGCTCGACGAGTTCGAGCGCAACGGCGCCGACCTCGTCCTCCTCGATCTGATGCTGCCGGGCCTGCCCGGCACCGAGGTCTGCCGCCAGCTGCGCAGCAGGTCCAACGTCCCCGTGATCATGGTCACGGCCAAGGACAGCGAGATCGACAAGGTCGTCGGCCTGGAAATAGGAGCCGACGACTACGTGACCAAGCCGTTCTCCTCGCGGGAGCTCGTCGCCCGCATCCGCGCGGTGCTGCGGCGCCGCGGGGAGCCGGAGGAGGTCACCCCGGCCGCCCTGGAGGCGGGCCCGGTCCGGATGGACGTGGACCGCCACGTCGTCACGGTCTCCGGCGGCAAGGTCGATCTCCCGCTCAAGGAGTTCGACCTGCTGGAGATGCTGCTGCGCAACGCGGGCCGGGTGCTGACCCGGATGCAGCTGATCGACCGTGTCTGGGGCGCGGACTACGTGGGCGACACCAAGACCCTCGACGTCCACGTCAAGCGCCTGCGCGCCAAGATCGAGCCCGACCCGGGGGCGCCGCGCTTCCTGGTGACGGTGCGGGGCCTGGGGTACAAGTTCGAGCCGTAAACCCCGGGTCCGTACGGCAGGCCGCCGGGCGGAGCACATACGACGGAGGCGCCTCCCGAGCGGGAGGCGCCTCCGTCGTGCGTGTCCGTGGACGTCACTCGGCCGGCTGCGAGGCCGACGCGGCGTCCGTCGGGCCCTCCGCTCCGAGCGACTCGGCCGGGTTGCCCGGCGTCGCGGATCCGGACGGCGTCGCTGCGGGCGTCTCGGACGGCACCGCCGGCAGCGAGCTCGGGCCGAAGCCGGTGAAGTAGCTGGTGGCCGGGACGACGAACACGCCGAGCGGGACCTCACCGGTCCTGCTGAACTTGAAGACGACCGACTGCACGTTGCCGTTCTGCGCGGCCTCGCGGCCGTTCTCGATCACGGCGGCGGCATTGCCCTTGCCGCCGATGACGACCTTGCCCCCGGCCGGGACGACGATCGGTCCCGCACCCTTGGCGGCGTGCAGCTGAACCGCCGCGCCGGTGCCCGGGAGGGTGATCGAGTCCAGCGTCTGCTGTGCGACGCCGTTGTTGAACAGCGTGGCGGTGACGACGGCCGGGCCCTTGGCGTTGCGCTCCGGCTGGGTGACGATGTTCGCGTTCTGGATCCGGATGTCACCGATGGTGGTGGCAGCGTTGTCCGGCTTGATTTCGAGCGTCTGCGCGTCATTGCCGGCACCACACGCGGAAAGTGCACCGATCGAGATCACGATGGCAGTGGCGGCAAGGGCGCCGCGTCGAAGGCTGCGGCTCACGGCTGCGGCAACTCCTTGAACGTACGGACTTCACGGACGGGAGGGGCGAGCGGCGTAAAGCCGCCCTAAGGGTGTGTCAGCGGGCTTAGGTTACCGAGCCGTCGTCCCCGCCCCGCACCCGACCCGCCCCTACGGGCCCCGGGCATCACGTGCCGTGACCGCAACCAGGTTCCCGATCGGCCGGCACGCCGCCCCGCCCCCGCGATTCGTGTGCTGTTCACATAACAGGCTTGATCAATTCCTCGGACCGTGGCGTATTCCTTGCGCATAATCTCCGCGATCCCCGACCGTTGATCAATTCTATTGACCATCGGCACTTACGTCCGTACGGGTGATCGATCTCCGAACGGAGTATGGAAAGTTCACCATCTGGAATCCGGCAAACCGGGACGTTCGGTCACTTCGGAGGGGGTTCGGACGTGTGTGACGTACGTGTTTCAGCCCGCCCGTACAGCCGCTCCGACCTGCGATTACCGCCTTCCCGATCCCTTCCGCAGCACGTTCGTGTTGCTGTTGTCAAGCCCCGAGATATGCCCTGACCTGCGAAAACGTCATTCAGGAGAAGCTGTTCTCGTGTTACTCTTGATAGCCACGGAAGGGGTACCTGTCACATGACGTTCAAGGTTGGCGACACCGTGGTCTATCCCCATCACGGGGCCGCGCTGATCGAGGCTATCGAAACTCGCCAGATCAAAGGCGTGGACAAGACCTACTTGGTGCTCAAGGTCGCCCAGGGTGACTTGACGGTTCGTGTCCCGGCGGACAATGCCGAGTTCGTGGGCGTGCGCGACGTAGTCGGGCAGGAGGGCCTGGACCGGGTCTTCGAGGTGCTGCGCGCACCGTACGCCGAAGAGCCGACGAACTGGTCCCGGCGCTACAAGGCAAATCTGGAGAAGCTCGCCTCCGGCGATGTCATCAAGGTCGCCGAAGTCGTCCGCGACCTGTGGCGTCGCGAGCGTGAGCGCGGACTCTCCGCAGGTGAGAAGCGCATGCTTGCCAAGGCTCGCCAGATCCTGGTGAGTGAGCTCGCTCTCGCGGAGAACACGAACGAGGACAAGGCCGAGGCTCTGCTCGACGAGGTTCTCGCGTCCTGACCCGGATCGCACCGGTCGTAAATAAATGTGCCGCGGTGCCCGCTGACCAGCCGTATTCACGGTGTGTCGTCGGGCGCTGAGGCATGTCCGGATTCGGATCCGGCTATCCCATCGATACTTTGCTCGCGATCCTGTAAAGCCGACCCCGAGCAACCGCTGCGGCTTGCTCGAACTCGACCGGGTGTCACGGAAAGGGTCCCGGCCGAGTCAAGGCGTCGCGCCCGGCTCGCTTGTGGCCATACCCATGTCGGCCGTGGAAACAAACATGCTGATGCTTCGGAGTGCAACCGATGTCTGATCAATCGCGTCCGTACCGCACCGCCGCGGTGATTCCCGCCGCCGGCCGAGGCGTACGGCTCGGCCCGGGCGCCCCCAAGGCGCTCCGCGCGCTGAGCGGCACGCCCATGCTCATCCATGCGGTACGGGCCATGGCGGCGTCCCGGTCCGTCTCCCTCGTCGTCGTTGTCGCCCCGGCGGACGGCGCGCCCGAGGTCAAGAACCTGCTGGACGAACACGCCCTGCCCGAGCGCACCGACTACCTCGTCGTGCCGGGCGGCGACACCCGCCAGGAATCGGTCGGCCTCGGCCTCGCCGCGCTCCCCGAGGACATCTCCGCCGTCCTCGTCCACGACGCGGCACGCCCGCTGGTGCCGGTCGACACCGTGGACGCGGTGATCGAGGCCGTACGCGACGGTGCGCCCGCCGTCGTCCCCGCGCTGCCGCTCGCCGACACCGTCAAGGAGGTCGAGCCCGGCGCGCCCGGCGACCCGGAGCCCGTGCTCGGCACGCCCGTACGGGCCAGGCTGCGCGCCGTGCAGACCCCGCAGGGATTCGACCGGGACACTCTGGTCCGCGCCCACGAGAGCGTCGCCGTCGACGGCGACGGCGCGACCGACGACGCGGGCATGGTCGAACAGCTCGGGGCGCCCGTCGTGGTCGTACCCGGGCACGAAGAGGCATTCAAGGTGACCCGGCCGCTGGACCTGGTGCTGGCCGAGGCGGTTCTCGCGCGCAGGAGGGCGAACGATGGGTTCTGAGCACGCGCCGGTGATTCCGCAGGTCGGCATCGGCACGGACATCCACGCCTTCGAGGAGGGCCGCGAACTGTGGTGCGCGGGCCTGCTCTGGGAGGGCGAGGGCCCCGGCCTCGCCGGCCACTCCGACGCCGACGTCGTGGCGCACGCCGCCTGCAACGCGCTGTTCTCGGCCGCCGGGCTCGGCGACCTCGGACAGCACTTCGGGACGGGGCGCCCCGAGTGGTCCGGCGCCGCGGGCGTCACGCTGCTGACCGAGGCGGCGCGGATCGTACGGGCCGCGGGGTTCGAGATCGGGAACGTCGCCGTACAGGTCATCGGCGTACGACCGAAGATCGGCAAGCGGCGCGACGAGGCGCAGAAGGTGCTGTCGGCTGCGGTGGGCGCCCCGGTCTCGCTCTCGGCCGCCACATCGGACGGCCTCGGGTTCACCGGCCGTGCGGAGGGGCTCGCGGGGCTCGCGACGGCGCTGGTCTACCGGGTGGGCTGACCGTGCGGGGCCCCTGGGCGGGGCGTTGCGTGGTGTGGTGCCCCGGTCCGGGGTGGCCGGTTCCGTCCTCGATCGCCGGACGGGCTTGAGGTGTCGGCCTGGGCCCTGGTGGCACGGTCGCCTGCCCTGGTGGGTGGTGGTCCGGGGCCCCTCCGGGGTGTCTCCTCGAACGACGAACGTTCGGCGGGTACGCGGGGGAGCCCGGGTATCCGTTCGTCGTCCTGCGGGGACTCCCCTGCACGGCCCCGGACCGGCCGTCGCGCGTCCGCGGCCATGCGTTCCACCGGGTCGCAGACGCGGGTGATGCCTGGGTGGGGCCGCCAGTCCTGAGGAGACGCCCCGGAGGGGCCCCGCCCACCACGCACCGCACAGTGCGGCGGCGCCCCCGGGACACGGCGCCGAAAATCCAGCCCGTCCGGCGATTGAGGACAGGGACGCCAGGCGCTTTCGGACGCGGACAACACGAACTTGTTCCGCTAGCCCCAAGGGGGCACTGTGCACAGGTGCGGGCCCACTACCCTTGAGGGGTGACTATTCGCCTGTACGACACCAGCGCCCGGCAGATCCGTGACTTCGTCCCGCTCACGGCGGGCTGCGTCTCGATCTACCTCTGTGGCGCGACCGTCCAGGCCGCCCCGCACATCGGGCACATCCGGTCCGGGCTGAACTTCGACATCATGCGCCGCTGGTTCGCCTACCGCGGCTACGACGTCACGTTCATCCGGAACGTCACCGACATCGACGACAAGATCATCGGGAAGTCGGCCGAGCAGGGCCGTCCCTGGTGGTCGATCGGGTACGAGAACGAGCGCGCGTTCAACGACGGCTACGACGCTCTCGGCTGCCTCCCGCCCACCTACGAACCGCGTGCCACCGGCCACATCACCGAGATGATCGAGATGATGCGCGGCCTCATCGAGCGCGGTCACGCCTACGAGGCCGACGGCAACGTCTACTTCGACGTGCGGTCCTTCCCCGGCTACCTGGAGCTCTCCAACCAGGACCTCGACGACCTGCGCCAGCCGTCGGGCGAGGGCGAGACCGGCAAGCGCGACCAGCGCGACTTCGCGATGTGGAAAGCGAGCAAGCCGGGCGAGCCCAGCTGGGAGACCCCCTGGGGCCGCGGCCGCCCCGGCTGGCACCTGGAGTGCTCCGCCATGGCGCACAAGTACCTCGGCACCGCTTTCGACATCCACGGCGGCGGCATCGACCTGATCTTCCCGCACCACGAGAACGAGATCGCCCAGGCGAAGGCCTTCGGCGACGAGTTCGCGAAGTACTGGGTGCACAACGGCTGGGTCACCATGTCCGGCGAGAAGATGTCGAAGTCGCTCGGCAACTCGGTGCTGGTCAGCGAGATGGTCAAGGCGTGGCGGCCCATCGTGCTGCGCTACTACCTCGGCACCCCGCACTACCGGTCGATGATCGAGTACAGCGAGGAGGCACTGCGCGAGGCGGAGTCCGCGTTCGCGCGGATCGAGGGCTTCGTCCAGCGGGTCATCGAGAAGGCCGGCGGCGAAGTCGTGGCCGCCGCCGAGGTGCCGCCCGCGTTCGCCGAGGCGATGGACGACGACCTGGGCGTCCCGCAGGCGCTCGCGATCGTCCACACCACCGTCCGGCAGGGCAACTCCGCGCTCGCCGCCGACGACAAGGAAGCGGCAGTCGCCAGACTCGCGGAGGTCCGCGCGATGCTCGGCGTCCTCGGCCTCGACCCGCTCGACGAACAGTGGGCGGGCGAGAGCGACCGCGGTGACGATCTGCACGGGGTCGTCGACACGCTCGTACGCCTCGTCCTGGACCAGCGCCAGTCGGCCCGCGAGCGCAAGGACTGGCCCGCCGCCGATGCCATCCGCGACCAGCTCAACCAGTCGGGCCTCGTCATCGAGGACAGTCCGACGGGCCCACGGTGGACGCTCGGCCCGCGCCAGTAGTCCACCCATGTGCCGCCCGGCGTTCCGGGCGGCACACTTCACTTACATACGCATGTCTGAAGCAACGAAACAGGTAGGTCATGGCCGGGAACAGCCAGCGCAGGAACCGCCGCACGTCCAACAAGAAGGGCATGCAGGTCGGCAGCGGCGGTAACCGACGCCGTGGTCTCGAAGGCAAGGGACCGACGCCGCCCGCCTCCGCCCGCAAGGGACACAAGAAGAACCGGATCGCCAACGCCCAGGCGAAGCAGGCCGTGGCCCGTCGGCCCGCCCCGCGGCGCGGCGGCGCCAAGGGCACGTCCGAGATGGTCGTGGGCCGCAACCCGGTCTACGAGGCGCTGCGCGACGGCGTCCCGGCGACCACCCTGTACGTCCAGCAGTACATCGACAACGACGAGCGGGTGCGCGACGCGCTCCAGCTCGCCGGCCAGCGCGGCAACATCAACCTGATGGAGGCGCCGCGCCCCGAGCTCGACCGGATGACGAACGGCCTGAACCACCAGGGCCTCGTCCTGCAGGTCCCGCCGTACGAGTACGCGCACCCGGAGGACCTCACTGCCGCCGCGTACGACAACCACGAGGACCCGCTGATCGTCGCCCTCGACGGCGTCACCGACCCGCGCAACCTCGGTGCGATCGTCCGCTCCGTCTCCGCGTTCGGCGGCCACGGCGTGGTCGTGCCGGAGCGGCGTGCGGCCGGGATGACGGCGGGCGCCTGGAAGTCCTCCGCGGGCACGGCGGCCCGTACGCCGGTCTCCCGGGTGACGAACCTGACGCGCGCCCTGGAGGGCTACCAGAAGGCCGGGATCACGGTTGTCGGCCTCGCCGCGGACGGCGAGCACACCGTCGAGGACCTGGACGCCCTCGGCGGTCCGGTCGTCATCGTCATCGGCAGCGAGGGCAAGGGCCTGGGCCGTCTCGTCGGCGAGACCTGTGACTACCGGGTCCGCATCTCGATGCCGGGCGGCGCGGAGTCGCTGAACGCCGGCGTCGCCGCGGGCATCGTGCTCTACGAGGCGGCTCGGCGCCGCGTCTGACCGGGACGACTCCCGGACGGGCCCGAGACCGGCCCGTCCGGGAGCCCGCACTGCCGGACGGCAGCGCAGGGCTCCGACCTCGGCAGACGTGTCGGCACCGAGCGCCGCGCGCACCCCGGCCTCCGCACCGCCCGGGTCTGTTGACGGGTCTCGGACACATCGGGGCCGTCAGGCAGTGTCCTAATCACACATCACTCGGTTAGATGAGTGTGGACACCAGAACGCCTCGGTTCGACGAACTACCCGCCCTGAGCATGGCCAAGGTGGACTGCGACCCAGCGCAGGTCATCGTCAACCACGCCAGCTTCCGGGTGCAGCTCGCCCCCGGCCAGCGCGCACGGGTGCGCGGTGCCGCCCCCGCGGGGTCCGTCAGGGTCCCCGCCATGAGCGGCAGCGGGGCGGGACGCGGCAGGCGCTCGCCCGTCGTGTGGAGCGGAAAGTCCGCCCCCGGCGCCACCGGACTCCTCCAGGCCGTCCGGAACTCCACCGCGGTCGGCCTCGACGGCGGGTACGGCCCGTACGGCGACGAGTTCGACACCGGCTCGGGCGCCACCCAGGTCATCCCGCGCCTGGACGAGACCCAGCCCACCCCCGTCATCCCCGCCCCCCACCGCTCCGGCGGCCGCCACGGCAGAGGCCCGCTGCTTCCCCCGATGCGACAGGCGGTCGGCGCCTACGACGCCGTCGACACCGGCGCGTACGACCATGAGCCGTACGAGGACGACGAGTTCGACCGGACCGTCGGGAGCAGGTCGCAACGGCACAGCGCCGACACCGTCCGCCACGCGTACTACCCCGGACGCCGGATGAACCTCGGGGTCGTACTCCTGCCGATGCGGGTGTTCCTCGGCTTCATCTCCATCTACGCGGGCATGGGCAAACTCTGCGACCCCGTCTACTTCGACGGCGGCGAGCGCGGCTCCATGGTCAAGTGGCTGACCTCGCTGCACCCTTGGGGACTCGCCGAACCGCTGCGGGACTTCGCACTCTCGCACCCGGTCGGCGCCGGACTCACCGTCGCCTTCCTCCAGGTCATCGTCGGCGTCCTCACCGTCCTCGGCCTCTGGCAGCGGGTCGCCGCCTCGGTCGGCGCCCTGCTCTCCGCCGCGCTGCTGGTCACCGTCAGCTGGCGGACCGTCGCCGTCTACGACGCACCGGACATCATCTACCTCGCCGCGTGGAGCCCGCTCGTCATCGCGGGCGCCCCCGTCTACTCCGTCGACGGGCGCCTGGCCGGCGAGGCATGGCGCAGGCTCGGCCCGCGCTCTGCGATCTGGGACCTGCGCCGCCGGGTGCTGCGCCGCGGCGCCGTCGTCGCCACCGTCGTCGTCGGGCTCACCCTGCTCATCGGGTCGATGCTCGGCGGCGCCGTCCGCTCCTCCGAGGTCGTCACCGTGCCCGGACCGAACGACAACCCGACCAACCAGCTGCCCGGCTCCCCGCTCCCGCAGGAGTCGGGCAAGGGCAGGGCCTCGCGCAGCCCCGCCGGACAGAAGCCCTCCCCGTCGCGCTCCAGCGCCGCTGCCACGCCCTCCGCACAGGCGTCCACGCCGGCCACGGACAGCGTCCGCGAGTCCGGCCGGACCGCCGGCTCCGGCGCCGGACAGCCCAGCCGGACCCAGGGCACCGGGCAGCAGCCCCCGCAGCGGACGACCCCGCAGCAGCCCCCGACGACCAGCGCCGGACCGGGCTCCTCCGGCTCCACCGGCACGGGCGGCGGCTCCGCCGGTGGTGGTTCGACCGGCGACGGCTCCACGGGCTCGACCTCCGGCGGCACGTCGGGCGGCGGCCGTAATCCGATCGGCGGCCTGCTCGGCTGAACCGCACGCCACGCGGGGAGGGGCGGTGACCGGAACTCCGGTGACCGCCCCTCCCCGCCGTGCTACCGACCGTCCAGCTCCTTCGCCGCCTCGGCCAGGTCCTTCGCCGTGTCGATGGCCCGCCAGTACGCCCCGTGCGGCAGCGGATACCCGGCCAGCCGACGCTCGCGGGCCAGCCGTGGGAACGTCGTCCGCTCATGGTCGCCGCGTTCCGGCAGCAGCGCCGTGAACGCCGGCGAGAAGACGTACACACCCGCGTTGATCAGATACGGGGACGGCGGCGACTCGATGAAGTCGATGATGTGCCCGAACGCGTCCGTCTCCACGGCACCCCACGGGATACGGGGACGGGCCAGAGCCAGCGTGGCGGTCGCATCGCGCTCCGCATGGAACGCGGCCATCTCACGCAGCGAGAAACGGGTCCAGATGTCGCCGTTGGTGGCGTACCAGGGCTCCGACGGGTCCGGCAGCCGGGCGGCGGCGTACCTCAGGCCGCCGCCGCGGCCCAGCGGCTCCGACTCCACCACAGTGGTCACCCGGAGCGGCAGGACGGCCTCCGCGAGCCACTCCTGGAGCACCTCGGCCAGATGACCGCACGAGACGACGGCATCGGTCACGCCCTCGGCGGCCAACCAGGAAAGCTGATGGCCGATGATCGGCGTCCCGGTGCCAGGGATCTCGACCATCGGCTTGGGGCGGTCATCGGTGTACGGGCGCAGCCGCGATCCCTGGCCACCTGCCAGGATCACGGCCTGCGTCGGATACGTATGCATGCCGGGCACGATAGGCCGTGCCCGGGCCGGGCCGGTCAGCTGAACTGCGCGACACCCGAGGCGAACGACGTGTCGCAGACCGGGCGGGAGAACCGGTGTGCCCGCGTCGGACCGTACTGCTCGACCGCGGCGCGGCCCAGCGCCCTGGCGATCGACATGCAGTGCCGGGCGAGCGAGGGGCGCCCCTCGACGGCGCGCTGGAGGTCCGTCAGCGCGACGCCCGGGTCCTTCTCCTGAAGCTCCACGAGCAGCCGGTCACGCAGGACATCCTGCGGGGCGTGCGACGTGGCGTGCTTCGATACGGTCCGAGCCGACGCGGTGAGGACCTGCGACTCGGAGTTGTGCGCTGCCCACGGCACACGGGTGACCGCGAGAGTCCCGGAGAGGACCATGACGACGGGCAGGACGAGAGCGAGAGTTCGGCCGATGCGGCGCGCGGTGTGGGTCACGCAGCGAGCGTAGCGGGCAGTGATGAATCGACGACATTGCGTCACCCCTGCGGGGGATGGTTCGAGGGTGCTTTTCGAATCCCGCGTTGACGACCGCCGGTGAAATGACCGAAGTACCAGGGTATTTGCCGAAGATGCCGGACGCCCGGGCTCAAACCCGTACACGCGCTTCGGTACGCGGACGGCCCCGCACCACGAGGGGTGCGGGGCCGTCGTACGGCGTGTGTGACGTCAGTCGGTGAGACGCTCACCCGTCGAGGTCGAGAAGACGTGCAGCTCGTCCGGGCGCGGCACGACGTGCAGCGTGGTGCCCTTCTCCGGCACGGCGCGGCCGCCGACGCGGACGACCAGGTCCTTGTCCGCACCGCCGACGCGCGCGGAACCGTAGACGAAGCCGTCGGCGCCGAGCTCCTCGACGACGTTGACCGAGACGGCCAGACCGGCCGGGGCGTCGGCGCTGTCCTTGGAGAGCGACTTGGCGGCGGCGCCGCCGTGCTCGACGATGTCGAAGTGCTCCGGGCGGATGCCGACCGTGACCGTGGTGTCACCCTTGTCCGCTGCGGCGGTGAGCGCCTCGCGGGAGACCGGGACGACGCTGTTGCCGAACTTCACGCCACCGTCGGTGATCGGGACCTCGACCAGGTTCATGGCCGGGGAGCCGATGAAGCCGGCGACGAAGAGGTTGGCCGGGCGGTCGTACATGTTGCGCGGCGAGTCGACCTGCTGCAGCAGACCGTCCTTGAGGACCGCGACGCGGTCACCCATGGTGAGGGCCTCGACCTGGTCGTGCGTGACGTACACGGTCGTGATGCCGAGGCGGCGCTGGAGCGACGCGATCTGCGTACGGGTGGAGACGCGGAGCTTGGCGTCGAGGTTCGACAGCGGCTCGTCCATGAGGAAGACCTGCGGCTCACGCACGATGGCGCGGCCCATCGCGACACGCTGACGCTGACCACCGGAGAGCGCCTTCGGCTTGCGGTCCAGGTAGTCGGTGAGGTCCAGCATCTTGGCGGCCTCTTCGACCTTCGCCCGGATCTCGGTCTTGTTGATACCGGCGATCTTCAGCGCGAAGCCCATGTTGTCCGCGACGGACATGTGCGGGTAGAGCGCGTAGTTCTGGAACACCATGGCGATGTCCCGGTCCTTGGGCGGCAGGTGCGTGACATCGCGGTCACCGATGCGGATCGCGCCGCCGTTGACGTCCTCGAGACCCGCGAGCATGCGCAGGGAGGTCGACTTGCCGCAACCGGAAGGACCGACGAGGACGAGGAACTCACCGTCCGCGATGTCGATCTCGAGCTGGTCCACGGCGGGCTTGGTGGAGCCGGGGTAGATGCGGGACGCCTTGTCGAACGTGACACTGGCCATGCTGAATCTTCTCCTCCACCGGCAGGAACGTGCCGGACGATCCGAGTAAGGGAGTGGTCTGGTCCACCTGGGTGAACCTTCCGCGACGCTACCTGGCCATTTCGAATCTGTCAGTAGTTCGCGGGCGACGGAAATCTCGCATCGGGACGTGGCGGGTGGAACAACGCGCCTCCGGTCTCGTGCACGTGGGCGGAGCCACGGAGTCCGTTCCCGCAGGAGCTCCACAGGCATGTCGGCCGACGGTCGATGGCCGAGTGGTCACGGGTGTGGAAGAACTTCGTGGATCAGGAGTCGGGCCGCTGTGTAGAGTGAGGGAGCTTGCGCGCGCGGCTTTGCTGTGCGCGTTGCCTCCTTAGCTCAGCTGGCCAGAGCAACGCACTTGTAATGCGTAGGTCGTCGGTTCGAATCCGACAGGGGGCTCGGAAGAACCCCAGGTCACACAGCCCGTGACCTGGGGTTTTCTGCTGTCCGAGGCGTGGTGGGGCACGTGGTTGGAGCAAGGTCCTGTTTTTTCGTTTTCCTCGTCCGTTGGCCGTGGCTCCCGAGCCCCCGTCCCGGACACCGTGACCGGCCCCGGCGGGCGATCGTGCAGAGCGGTGGACGGCTCGTGTTCGAGCCGAAGACACCGGTTGGCGGCCGGACCGCCACCAACTACCGGGGGAATAAGGAGGGGCTGTCACCCCGCCTTTATGATCAGGCGACAACATGCTCGCCTCCCTGGTCCGGATGCGCGGAGCATCCACGCGTCTGGAGGGGGACCGCGGACGGAGGCTGGCCACAGCAACGACTGCACCCGGTTCGCTGCCGTGATGGAGGAGTTCCGGATGCCTCGGTACCGGCCCGGGACAGCGGCGGGTCCGGCCCGACCGGGTCCTGGGCGGCAAGGGCTACAGCTCCAGGCCCATCCGGACCCGGATCAGGCGGCGGGGCAGCGGCCACACCATCCCCGAACGGGCCGACCAGATCCGCAACCGACGGTTCCTGATCAATCCCGGCCGCGCAGGATGCCGCGCGGCCGACAGAGAGCACGAGGCAGTTCTGTGAACATACGCAATCGATGGACGAGCGCTCCCATCGGGGCCGGTCTCGCGGTGGCCCTGCTGGGCGGCTGCGACTTCCAGTCCGGAGGAGACGCCGCCGGGCCCGGCGGCTCGATCGTCGTGGGCATGTCGGACGACGTCCTGGCCGCGGATCCGGCCTCGGGCTACGACCCGGGGTCCTGGCTGCTGTTCAACAATGTCTTCCAGTCCCTTCTCAGCTTTCCCCGCGGGGAATCGACCCCTCGGCCGGAAGCGGCGAAGTCCTGCTCGTTCGAGGACGGCAGCAGGGTCTACCGGTGCACTCTCCGCGACGGCCTGACCTTCAGCAACGGCGACAGCCTCACCTCCGAGGACGTCAAGTACTCCTTCGACCGGGCGATCAGGATCGACGACCCGGGCGGCCCCGCGCCGCTGCTCTCCACGATCGAGAAGATCACCACTCCGGACGCGCGAACGGTCGTCTTCCAGCTCAACGTTCCCGACGCCACCTTCCCCAGCAAGATCGCCTCGGGCGCCGGCTCCATCGTGAACCACCGCGAGTACCCGGCGGACAGCCTGCGCAAGGACGGCAAGGCCGTCGGGTCGGGTCCCTACAAGCTGAAGTCCCTCGACAAGTCGAAGGCCGTCTTCTCGGTCAACTCCAGCTACCGGGGCACAGCGCGGGTGAAGAACTCGGGCATCACCCTCGACTTCTTCCGGGGCGACCAGAAGAAACTGGCGTCCGCACTGCAGAAGGGCGACATCGATGTCGCCTACCGTGGTCTGACGGCGCGGGACATCTCCCGGTTGGAGGAATCCACCGCCGCGGCCGACAAGGGTATCGACGTCGTCGAAGGCACCAGCGCCGAGGTGCAGCATCTGGTCTTCAACATGAAGGACCCGGTGGTCCGACAGCTTCCCGTGCGCAAGGCCATTGCGTACCTGGTCAATCGTGACGCTCTCGTCAGCCAGGTCTACCACTCGACGGCCACCCCGCTGTACTCGATCGTCCCGGCCGGCATCACGGCCCACAACACCGCGTTCTTCGACAAGTACGGTGGGAGCCAGCCTGCCAAGGCCGAACAGGTGCTGCGCAGCGCGGGCATCACCGACAAGGTGAAGCTCACGCTGTGGTCCACGCCGAGCCGCTACGGCCCCGCCACCGACGCCGAGTTCCGGGCGATCGCCCAGCAGCTCAATGCGAGCGGACTGTTCGACGCGGACGTCAAGTCCCTGCCCTTCGACCAGTACGAGAAGCAGATAGCGGCCGGCAAGCTCGGCGTCTACGTGAAGGGCTGGGTCCCGGACTACCCCGACCCGGACAACTTCACCCAGCCGTTCTTCGGCAAGGACAACGTCCTGCAGAACGGCTACGTGAACGACGACATCACCGGCCGGATCATCCCCGACGCCGCCTCCCGGGCCGAACGGGGCACCACCGAGAAGGCCTTCAACGAGCTCCAGGACGACGTGGCCGAGGACCTGCCGATCCTGCCGCTGTGGCAGGGCAAGCAGTATGCCGTGGCGTACGACAACATCTCCGGCCTGGAGTGGACCTTGGACGCCTCGACCGTCTTCCGCTTCTGGGAGATCAGCAAGTACTAGTGCCGGGAGGGGCACTGGGCTTTCTGTCCGTCTTGAAAGCGCGAGGGCCTTCCGGTCCGGTGGGGATGGCGACATCCGCACCGGCGACCGGGAGGCCCTCGCGCTTCACCACGATGGCGGTCAGACGCCCTTCAGATGGCGCATCAGGCGTTCGAAGTCCTGCCAGCCCGACAGGTCCGACGGGTCGCCCGGCAGCGGGTAGTACAGCGCCGGGCGGGTCTTCGGGCCGAGCTGGACCGGGGGTTCGGACAGCGGGGTGCGGCGGGCGCGGTCGCCGGGCATCTCGCGGACCTCCTCGGCGCCCAGCACGAAGGCCAGGGGGACTCCGGGGCCCTCGAAGCGGGGCGGCACCGCCAGGTCGCGGCGGGCCTTGCGGATCTGGACGAGCATCGACTGGAGGTGGTGGCGGGTGGCGAGGATCTCCGCGGCCCTGGGCAGGGCGTCCAGCGGCATGTCCTCGTCGGGCCCGTAGCCGAGCGCCAGGGTGACGTCCTCCTCCACGCCGCCCGTCGTCCGGCTGATCCGGACCGTGGCGAGAGCGGGTCGGTCCGGGCTGCCGACCACCACGGCCCAGGTCGGCTGGGGCGCCCGGTCGTAGGCGACATCGGTCAGTTGGCGCAGAGACCAGGGCAGGTTGGCGGGTTCCGCGGTGCCCCAGCCTGCCGGGGCTGCGCCGGTGAGCTCGCGCCACACCGCCTCGATGGAGCCGCCGAGAACGAGGCGCTCGTCGGCGGGGTGAACGGTGCGGAATGTGACGGCCAGTTGGCGCTCACCGGTGTCGGCGACCTCCTTGAACGACGCGGCCACCGGGGTGCGCGGGTCCTCGGGCGTGGCGTCGGCTGCCTCGACCGGTGCGAACAGGCCGTTCTGCCAGCGCAGCACGGCCCCGGACAGCCCGTCGTAGTAGCCGTCCCGTTCGTCCTGCACGACCCAGCGCGACGGCCAGCCGGGGAGGCTGCCCCGTACGGCGGGGGAGAGCGTGACCCCCGGGGCGGTGACGATCTGGAGGCCGAGCTCGGCGTTCGCGGTGGCCCGGAAGGCGTCGGAGAGCCAGGCCGTCATCGCGACCACCGGGCGGTCCTGGATGACGACCGCGACCTTGTCGGTGAGGGCGTCGATGGCGGGCTGTGCGGCGGCGGGCGTGGGTGCGACGCTGACACCGTCGGTCTTGACCACGGCGATGGAGCGCGCGACCTCCGGCGGCCAGGCGGAGCCGCCGGCCAGGGCGACCAGTCGGGCGGCGAAGGTGCCCGCGATCCGTTCGGCCTCCTCGACGCCGGTGGTGGCGCGTGCCTCCGTCCACCAGAACGGGACCTCGGGCGAGGTCGCCCCGAGGAGCCGCTCCGCCTCACCGGCGACCTGGACG
Source organism: Streptomyces sp. NPDC057565 (assembly GCF_042801455.1). Classification (NCBI taxonomy): domain Bacteria; kingdom Bacillati; phylum Actinomycetota; class Actinomycetes; order Kitasatosporales; family Streptomycetaceae; genus Streptomyces; species Streptomyces sp. NPDC057565. The sequence continues at coordinate 127,256 of NZ_JBHVFU010000020.1, forward strand.
AGCAGGGGTGCCTCGACGGAGACGAGCGGCCGGCCCTCCGTGTCGCAGAGCTGCACGACGGCGTCCTCGCCGACCGTATCCACCAGCTTGTCGGGACCTCCGGAGAGCAGGCCCGCGATCACGCTGAGCGGATCGGGCATTCTCGGGGTGAGGGCGATGACGTCCTTGGTCATGTGGTCGTCCGGTCCTTCGTCGTCCGTGGCGTGGTGTGTTCTGCGTGGTGCGGCCGTCGTGACGGGTGTGTCACTCGGTGGTGTACACGGTCTGGATCAGGCGGTTCGACTGGCCCCTGCGGATGAGGACGCCGCGGCCCGCGGGCTGCTGGGTGGCGTACACGCCGGGGAACAGCTGGCCTTCGCTGCGGTCGCCCGCCATGAGGATCGCCGAGGCGCCGGACTCGCGCAGGCCCTGCACCAGGGGTTCGTACATGCCGCGCGAGGCACCGGCGACGCGGCGGGTCAGCACGAAGTGCAGCCCGATGTCGACCGCGGACGGGATGTACGGCAGGAACGGGGCGAGTGGGGCCAGCCCCGCGGTGGTCAGCACGTCGTAGTCGTCGACGAGGACGACGATCCGTGGTCCGCTGCCCCAGCTGCCGGGCTCCAGGTCCTCGGTGTCCGCGCTGTCGTCGGGCAGCCGCTTCTCCAGCTCGGTGGCGATACCGGCGGCGAGACCCGCGCACATCTTGGCGTTGTACGCGTAGCCGCCGCGGAACTCCTCGGGGATCGCGCCGCGCAGTCCGCGGCGCGGGTCCATGACGGCGAAGACCAGCTCGTCCTCGCTGTAGCGCTCGATGAGTCCGCCGGCGATGGTCTTGAGGAGGTTCGTCTTGCCGCACTCGCTGTCGCCCATGACCAGCAGGTGCTGGTCGTGGTGGAACAGGTCGAGCAGTACGGGCGCGAGCGCCGTCTGGTCCAGGCCGATCGGTACCCGCTTGGGCTCGGCGACCGGGCCCGGCAGGAGGTGCGGCTCCAGGATGTGCGGCAGTACCCGTACCGGCTGGGCGACGTCGCCGCTCCAGGTGGCACGGATCGTGCGGGCGGTGCGCTCCAGGACGGCGCCCAGGTCCGAGGTGTCGGCGAGCCCGTCCGTGCGGGGGAGCGCGACCTGTGTGAAGAGCTTGCCGTCGGTGAGGAGACGGCCGGGCTCGTCGGGTGCCAGGGTCTGTGCGAGCTTGCGGTCGATGCTGGACTCGCTGGGGTCGTTCAGGCGCAGTTCGACGCGGGTGCCGAAGTTGGACTGGGTGGCGATGCGGACGTCGTTCCAGCGGAGCATTCCGGCGACGACGTGGATGCCGTAGCCGCCGCCGCGCTTGAGGATGTCGACGACGGCGTCGTCCAGCTCCTCGAAGTCGTCGCGCAGCGCGCCGAATCCGTCGATGACGAGCACGATCTCGGCGGAGGCCAGTTGCGGCAGCCGGCCCGCCGCGTGCAGGGTACGCAGCTGCTCGACGGAGTCGATGCCGTGTTCGCGGAAGAGGTCCTCACGGACCGCGAGGGCGCCCCGTACCTCTTCCACGGTGCGTCCGGCGCGCTCACGGTCGGCGCGGCCTGCGACGCCGCCGACGTGCGGCAGGTCCGCCAGCGCCTGGAGACCGCCTCCGACGAGGTCGAGGCCGTAGATCCCGACTTCCTGCGGGGTGTGGGTCAGTGCGAGGGAGAGGGCGAGGGTGCGCAGGAGGGTCGTCTTGCCGGACTGCGGGCCGCCGATGACGGCGGCGTGGCCGCCTGCCACGGTGAGGTCCAGGTACCACTGGCCCTGCCATTGCTTGGTGGGGTCGTCGAGCAGGCCGAGCGGTACCTGGAGGGGGCCGCGGCGCTTGGCGAGCTGCATGCCGCGCGGGCCGACGTCCAGGGGGCCTGCGACCTTGTCCAGGGAGATGGCGGAGGGCAGAGGGGGCAGCCAGATGCGGCGTACCGGATCGGCGGCGTTCTGCAGCTGGTCGACGATGACACCCATCTCGGTGGGTCCGGTTTCGCGGCGTCGGACCGTGGGCTCCCGGTCGCCCGTGTTCTCGTTCTTGGCAAGGGTGTTGAACGCCTCGTACTCGAGGGCGAGGGGTCCGGACTCCGCTTCCTCGGCGCGCTGCACGGGACCGCGGTAGGCGCCGGAGACGTAGCTCGCCTTGAAGCGCTCGTAGTGGCTGGTGTCGACCTTGAGGAAGCCGAAACCGGGCAGCGGCGGCAGGTGGAAGGCGTCGGTGGTGTCCAGCACTGTGCGGGACTCGTCGGCGGAGAATGTCCGCAGGCCGAGCCGGTACGAGAGGTAGGTGTCCAGGCCCTTGAGCTTGCCGCCTTCGATGCGCTGGCTGGACAGCAGCAGGTGCACACCGATGGACCGGCCGATACGGCCGATGGACAGGAACAGGTCGATGAAGTCCGGCTTGGCGGTGAGGAGTTCACCGAACTCGTCGATGACGACGAACAGGTGGGGCAGCGGGTCCAGGTCGGGCCGCTTGTCGGCGCGGAGCGCGGCGTAGTCACCGATGTCGGCGACGTTGCCGGCGTCCTTGAGGACCTGCTGGCGGCGTTTGACCTCGCCGGCGAGCGAGGCGTGGACCCGCTCGACGAGGCCGGCCTGGTTCTCCAGGTTGGTGATGACGCCGGCGACGTGCGGCAGGTCCGCGAACGGGGCGAACGTGGCACCGCCCTTGTAGTCGACGAGGACGAGCGCCAGGTCCTCGGGCGGGTGGGTGGCGACGAGGGCGAGGACGAGGGTGCGGAGCAGTTCCGACTTGCCGGAACCGGTGGCGCCGACGCACAGCCCGTGCGGGCCCATGCCGAGTTCGGAGGACTCCTTCAGGTCGAGGAGGACCGGTTCGCGGGAGTCGCTGACGCCGATCGGCACGCGCAGGAAGGAGCGTTCGCCGCGCGGTGCCCACAGGTGGGACAGGTCGAGCCGTGCCACGTCGTCGATGCCGAGCAGGTCGGCGAAGTCGACGGGTCCGGACAGCGGGGCGTCGACGAGCGATTCGGCGGCCAGACGCAGTGGTGCGAGCATCCGGGCGAGACCTTCGGCGAACGGGATGCTGACCTCGTCGACGGTGCCGTGGGCGCTGATCGGCTCCTGCTCGCGCAGGTCCTCGATGAGTACCTGGTCGCCGTCGACGGTGATGCGTACGCCGACGTGTCCCGGTTCCTGGATGCGTTGTTCGAGCAGGTGCAGCATGGTGACGCCCATGTCGCGCAACCCCACCGCGTCGTCGGGGCACGGCAGGTCCACGGCGTCCTGGCCGTGTCCGTCGGCCACGACGAGGAGGCGCGACGTCATGGACAGGGCGTCCTTGCCGGACAGGCCGCGGCGCACCTCGGCCGCGTACGAGGCGCGGCGGCGCAGTTCGGCGCCGATCTGCCGGGCGAGCTGGGGCGCGGACGGGGCGATGCGGCGGGCGGCGACGGGGCCGTCGAGCTGTTCGGTGTCGAGCAGATGCGGCATCCACTTGGCCCATTCCCAGTCGGCCAGCCGGTCGCCGGGCACGGCCAGTGCCATGGCCACGTCGTCGGGGGCGTGGGTCGCGGCGGTCTGGACGAGCAGGGCGCGGGCGACGCGCAGGCAGTCCTCGCGGGGGCCGATCACGCTGACGTTGCCGACGCGGTCGAGTGGGACGGTGAGCGGGAGTTCGGTGCCGGTACGGAACCGGGCCATCAGGGCCGACGCCTCGTTGAGCATGAAGCGGTCGGGCGGTGTGAGGACCGAGGAGCCCTGCTGGGCGACCTTCAGATCGCGTACGGGCATCTCACCGGTGCCGACACGCACCCGCAGGAAGTCGCCGTCGGCACGGCGGCGCTCCCACAGCCGGGCCGGGTCGCGCACGATGTCGTACAGGGCGTCCGGCGGCGGGGTGAGGATCTCGGTCCGCTCGCGCCGCTCGCGTTCCTCGCCGGAGAGTTCCTCGCGCAGGTCCTCCAGATAGGCGAGATACGCCTCGCGCTGGGTACGGCGGGTGCGTTGCGCCTTGCCGCGCTGCGAGAAGACGAGCGCGACGGATCCGATGACGGTGACGACGAGGATGATCGCACCGAGCCCGGCGAACTGACTGTTCCGTACGACGGTCATCATCACGACGGACGACATGACGCCGGCGACGGGCAGCAGCGACATCGCGATGTTGCCCGATTTCCCCTCGGGGAGGTTGGGCGGTGCCTCGATGGTGCGTGCCTCGGAGGGGGCCGCGGGCCGGGTGGTCCTGGCCGGGCGGTGGATCAGTCGGGTACTCATCGGCGTCCGTCACTCACGGTCGGGCTCGGCATCTGGGTCAGTGGCGCTTCTGGGAGAGCTGGAAGACGTCCGCGGCGAGGCGGGTGGCGGCTTCCCTGGTCGAGTGGGCGAGCAGCTCGGTACGGATCAGGCCGCCGGCCGCCAGATGCCGGTCGTACGGCAGGACTTGAACGCTTGCCCCGGTGGACTTGAGCTTCTCGGCGGCCTCGGCGAGGTCGAGTCCCGGGTGCGGCACGAGCTCGGTGAGGACGACGACCGTGCCGGCGATCACATGCTTCGGAAGCCCCTGCATCCACTGGAGCACCGAGTACGTGCTGGTGACGCCCTCCAGCGTGGCGGGGGCGGTCAGAATGCGGGCCTGGGCGGCGGAGAGCGCGACGCGGGCGACCTCGGCCGGCAGTGTCTCGCAGTCGACGACCGTGACCCCGAAGTAGCGGCGCAGCGAGACCATGACGCCCTCGTACGCCCTGCTGCCGAGCATCGCGCCGATCTGCCCCTGACTGCCCGGCAGCAGCCAGGCGTTGCCGGGGAGCTGGACGAGATAGCCGGTGATGTCGAGCAGTGACATCTGCGGTTCGACGATGTCCGCGAAGTCGCCGATGGTCCAGCGGAGCGATTCCGCGCCGAGCCGCAGCGGCAGCGAGCCGAGCGCCGGGTCGGCCTCGACGACGAGGACCGGGTCCTGCCGGTAGTGCGCGTACGTGGTGCCGAGCAGTGCGGCGACGGTCGTCTTGCCGGCGCCTCCCCGGATGGAGGTGACGGCGATCTGCCGTCCGGTCGTCACGGGTTGCTGGAGTACCTCGGCGACCCGGGTGATCTCGGCGACCTCCTTCGCGGCCGACGAGGAGACGGTACGGCGCACGGCGCGGGTGGCACGCGAGGCGAAGGACTGCCCGTGTCGCGGCTTGCGTCCGGCGGTGACAAGGCTCTTGTCCACGACGGGCCGGGAGTCGGGGGTGCGGTGGGCACTGGTGGAGGGGGTGTAGGCGGCCTGGGGCTGCTGCCCCTGGTACGGCTGAGCGTGTTGCGCCTGGGCCTGGGCCTGTTGTGTCTGGTACTGCTGGGCCTGGTACTGATCCGCCTGATACTGCTGTGTCTGCTGGGCTTGTTGTCCCTGCTGGGCCTGGTACTGCTGTGCCTGGTACTGCTCCTGCTGTTGGTACTGCTGCGCCCGGTACTGCTCCGCCTGCCGGTACTGGTCCGCGGGGGCGGCCTGGTGGCCGGGGTGCTGCACCGGCGGGTACCCGTAACCGGCGTCCGGCGCGGGTGCGCTCTGCGTGGGGAAGCCGGGGCCGGCGGGGGCACCCTGCGGCTGTCCGGCGGGGCCCTGCGGGCCCTGCTGCGGCGTGCCCTGCGGGGTGGCGCCGCGCAGGTCGCGCAGCACGTCACCCTGCCAGTTTTCTGCGTTCGGCATGTCAGCCCTTCTTTTTCCGCCCTGCTGCCCCGCTCGGAGCGCCTGAGCGTCGACTCAGAACTTGTTGAGCAGCTGTCCGTACAGGCCGAACGCACCGACGGCGAGCGGGAAGAGCCCCACGACGCCGATGGACTCGACCAGGTCGCCCATGCGCCGCAGCCGGACCTGCACATGCTCGGGCGGCTGCACCGCCAGAACGAGCAGCGGCAGGAGCGCGGCCGCGCACAGTACGGCGAGCGGTCCGGCGCCGCTGGAGTGGTGCATCCACACCATCACGAGGCGCACGACGAGAACCGCGGAGGCGGCGAAGAGCGCCACGACCTCGGCGACGAGCGGGAAGGCCCGCGCCCGGGAGAGCAGGACGAGGGCGACGAGGGAGGGAAGCGCCATGGTCCACACCGTGGGCGTGTCCGCCTGGGTGAGCAGCCAGCCGCCGGCCGTCGCGGAGACCGCGGTGACGGTCGTGGCGAGAGCGAGGCCGCGGTGCGTGGCCGCGAGCGCGTTGCCGACCTGGTGGCGGCTGACGGAGATGCCGCCGGAGCGGCGGTCGTCGAGTGCGGTGAGCCCGGAGGCCATCAGAGCGAGCCGGGGCAGCAGGCCGAGCAGTACCACGGAGAAGACGGCCATCACGGCGCCGAGCCGGGACAGGTCGCTCTGGACGGCGGCGACGGCCTCCCACACCACGGTGATCGCGGCGGTCGCCGCGGCGCCGATGAGTCCGCCGCGGCCGAGCGGCGAGAAGTAGCCGAGGAGCAGGAGCACCACGACGAGCGCGGCCGCGACGGCGGCGAGCCGTGCGGTGCCCGGCCAGTCGTAGGCGTCGGCGGCGGTCCAGGCGGTGAGGATGCCGAGCCCGCCGGAGGCGAGCAGGAGCGCGGTGGCGAGTCCGAGGTTGCCCTGGCCGATCCTGGCGACGAGCGCACCGGCCGCCAGGAGGACGAGCGTGACCGCGACGAGCGCGCCCGCGAGGGCGCCGAGCTCGAACTCCTGACGGGCCAGCAGTGCGGCGACGACGGCGAAGGTGACGGTTGCCACGCCCGCGCTGGCCCGGCGCGCGGCGGGACGCCAGCGCCACGCCTGCAGGTCGAGGTCGTCGGCCACCAGATCGGTGACGTCGTGCACGACCGGGGCGGGCGGCGCGGAGTGGGCACGGACGAGGCGGAGCACGGCGCCGTCCGCGACCTCGGCCGAGGACAGGGTGCTGTCGTGCGGCAGCGCGGAGCCGTCCGATGTGATCAACTGCCGTGTCATCGGGCGTGATGCGGCCCGGTCGTCGAGCAACTGCAGTATGTCCGGGAGCAGTTGACCGATCGGGGTGTCCGAGGGGAGGACGATGTCGGCCCGGCGTCGCTCGCCGACCAGGGTCACCCGGCTCAGTTGAGCCCGGGAAGTCATTGTTGTGCTCACCACTTTACGGGAACCTATCGTCGCGACATTGAGGACGGGGGCGGACCGGACGTGCCCATGCGGTTGCTCACGGGGGTCGTCGGGCGGTCGGGATCAGGATGAACCTGGGCTGGATGTACCGGACTTGTCCGGTTTCCCGGTCGGCGTCGGCTGCTCGTACTGCTGTTCCTGGCGCTGCTGCTTCTCCTGCTCGGCCTTCTGCTTCGCCAGCGTGTGCTGGAGGAAGGACCATCCGATGCATCCCGCGCACAGGACGGCCGCGATGGCGATCCCGGCGAACACCTTGCCGAGCCGCTCGTCCGCCGTGCGTCGCGACCGCTGCACGCCGAACAGCAGCGCGTCCCGCATCCTGCGGCGGCGTACCGCCACCGACTCCAGAAGCTGGCTGTCGTAATCCCGTGCCATCAGTCGTCCGCTGCCTCAGTCGTCCGTTGCCTCAGTCGTGGTCGGTGAACCGTCGGTCTCCGGCCGGAGGGGTTCCCGTACGGCGGAACCGGTCCGCGTCGGCCGTTGCGCGAGGCGCGTAAGGCGTCGTACGTCCCCTGTGTGAACGTTGCCTCGTCGAGCCACTGTCTGCGTGTGTTGCGGCATACGGATTCCCCCTTGCATTGCCTCCGCAACATAAGGCATGGACAAGTCAGCAGTACAACCCGGATCCGGGAGTGGGACAGACCCCGGACAATCAGGAAGGGGAGCCAAAGGACAGGAATCAGGGCGATACAGGCGAGAGGCCGCCGACTTGGCGACAGCTGGATCGAGCGGGGTATTCGTCGAACTCCGCGCGGGAAGGTTCCCCACCTCGCCGTCGACGTCGATACGGCACCGCAGGGGCCCCTCGGCCGCGGTGCCTGCGGCGAACCGCGCGGTGCCGGCCTGCGTGGCCGTGACCCATGCCTCCCAGGCGTGGAACATCTCCGCTGCGGGGTCCGCCACGCGGTACCACTGCGCTGCACCGCGTGCTCTCCCGTGGGGCTCAGGTGGGGAATTCGCCGAGCCAGCTGCGCTGGAGGAGGTGCTTGGGCAGGTAGGCGGACTCCACCAGGAGAGGGATCTCGCCGTCGTGGGCGAGGCAGGCGATGGCAAGGGGTCCCAGAGCGATACGGCCATCAGGATCCTTGGCCTGATCCTCATCGGCGGTCCAGTAATGCCGGGGCACTCGGACAATCACTGCGTTCCGGCTCGCGAAGGAATCACCCTCACATTCCCGTTCCTCTCGCGAATCCACTGCTCGAGGTCGCCACCGCCCAGTTCCTTGGTGCCTTCTTCAGTAAGAACTTCGACCGGGCCGAAAACTGTTCCTGAGAAGCCGTTCAGGATGGTGTTCTCGTCGATCTTGACCTTGAAGGAGTTCTCGTCCGCCACCGCATTCGTCAGATCGGCCCCGCAGAGGTTCACGTCCAACAGGGATGCACCCATCAGTCGCGTACCGCGAAAACTCGCCCCCGAGGCATCGACGTCGTAGAGCGAAGCCTTGACGAGGTCGGCCCTGTCAAGAGTTGCACCCCGGAGCGTCGCATCGTCGAAGTTTGCCCGCACCAGCGAGGCGTTGGTCAGGTTCGCTCCGGAGAGATCGGCTTCCTCGAGATCTGCACGGTAGAAATCTGCTCCAGCCAGGTTCGTACCGACCAACCTGGCCTCGGTGAACCATGATTCGGAGAAGTTTCCGCCCGACAGGTCTGCGGCGCTGAAGTCGAGGCCCACGGCGTCGAGCCCTTTACCGTCCGATTCCTTCAGCCATTCGCGCAGTCGTTCGGCGGCGGCTCGGTCGGCAGGGAATTCGCGCGGCGCCCAGCCCTTACGGGTACGAGTTGACATTGCCATCCCCTGTTGTTGACGCGGCCTGACTCCTCGCTCGCGACGTCTTGTAGCGAGCCCAGGTCGGGAGTGCTGGGCTTGTGTTCTCCGTCGGGCCGACCGGCTCGCCAAGGGGTGGGTCGGGCAGTGTGGCGCTTCCCGAGCGCGGAGCTCCGCGAAATGTACAGCCGCACGCAGGTCTTTCTGGCGCTGTACGCCGTCCTTTTGATCCGAGTTCCGGCAGAGGCTGGAATCCCGCGACAATGTACTCGGCGGCGTCGAAGGCGGTCCTTAACAGCTGCGGGTGGGGCTCAGGTGTCGATTTCGCCGACCCAGCCGAACTCCAGGAGCTCCTTGGGCAGGTACTCGGACTCGACCTCGATCGGCATGCCGGCATCGCGGGCCAGACAGGCGATGGCAAGCGTGCCAAGGGCGACGAGGCCGTCACTGTTCGCCGACCGATCGTCGTCCGCGGACCAGTACTCCTTGTGCCACTTGAGGGCGTCGGTCAGAGCTTCGCTGAACTGCTCGGCATCCCGACTCAGGTAGCGGTAGAAGAGGATGATCGGCGGATACAAGATCTTGAGCATCAGCTCTGAATCGGCGTACTGGGCCGCTTCCGGGCTCGTGCCGTCAACCGCGGCAACCAGCTTGTCCCACGTGTCACCCCGGCTGGACCAGAAGCTCTGCAGAGTCTCCACCCACGCGTAGATGTACTCGTCGAACACGGCACCCGACTCACGCAGGAATGAGACAGGAACCTGGGTCAGCTCCGCCAGGCGCTCCTTCTCGCGGCAGATCACGGCCAGGTAGAAGGAGGTGACCCAGGTTCCCGCGTTCACGTGGGCCTGGGGCCCCGTAGCGGGGAGATTCCTCGTCTCTTCCCTGATCCGGCAGGACACACTGTCTTCGGTCGTGGTGGCCGCGGCGAACAGCGCGGAGCCGACCTGCATGGCGGTGACCCATGCCTCCCAGGTCTCGAACTTTGTTACCTGTGGGTCCGTCGCACAGCGCGACTTCGCGAGGGTCAGCATGGTATTCAGGGCCTGGCCACGGGCGATGTCCGACTGCTCAAGGCGCTCAAGCACCCAGCTCGCGGTCTCGTCGAGAACCGTAATCCCGCCGGCCATGTCGGCCACGGGGTAGTCATGGCGGTGAATGCTCGCGACCACTGACTCTCCTTTAGTTGATCTTGAAATGTTCGAGCATGGCCCCAGCGTACGTGCCCGTACTGTCATTGGCCTTGACCAGCACGTATTCCAGCTTCTGGCTATCCAGCGCCTTCATCAGCTCGAGCGCCAACTGACCATTGGTCACTGTGCGCCCCGCACTGTCCGTCACCGACTGCGTCGAGCGGCTCTGCATCTCGGCGATGATCGTCTGGACGTACTCCTTGGTGCCCTGCTTGACCATCATTCCGTCTGCAGCGCCACCTCCCTGCCGCCAGTCGAGCCTCGCTGATGGTGCCTTCGCCTCGACGATGAGATAGCTTCCGTCGCCGCGTTTGTAGAGCTGGTCGAACATGTTGGCGCCGTTGGGCGTCTTCGGGAGCGGGACATGCTGGGCGTCGGGGAACTTCTCGGGGACGACGTGGTACGCGGCCGCGTCCTCACCGAGCCTTTCGGCTATCGAGCTGTTGTTGGGCGTCTCGCCGAGCTGCTTGGCGTACGCTTCCTGCGCCTTGTCGAGGGTCTCCTGTGCCGCGGCGGACGGGTTCTTCTCGAACGTCCTCTCCGCATGGGTGAGATCCATGGAGACCTTGCGGCTCTTTGCTACATCGTCAAGGTGGGCGAGAGCCCCAGGACTGGCCGACTTCCGCGGGAGCGGCGTTTCATCGAACCTGATCTCGGACGGTCCGTGCGGCAGGTCGTACTTGGATATCCAGTTGCCGTTGCTGTCCTTGGCCAGGATGGGCAGCTCGACGCCGCTCTCTTTCGTGGACTTGTCCAATCGATGGCCCCGACTGTCGTAGTACTTCTCGAACCACGTCTTGTCGGGGTCGTTGGCCTTCCGGATGTGCTCGTCCTGGATCTGCTTCCGCTCGGCGGGGGTCAGCTCCCGCTCCCCGTTGTGGCCGCCGTTTCCGGTGCCCTCGTCCGCGTGGTTTGCGGGCGTGGCCCCGTCGTCGGCGACGTGGCCTGCGTCGTTCGAGCTATGGCCCGCATCGTCCGCGGTGTGTCCCAGGTCGTCCAGGCTGCCGGGGCCGATCGGGCCGTGGTCGCCGGTGCGGGGGAGCCCGTTGTCCGCGTTGGAGCCGCCGGGTATGTCGTGGCCTGTGGAGGGACCCGCGCCGGGGGGCTCGGTGCGGGGCCCCGGCACGTGGTCACCGACGCGGCTGCCGGGCGCGGCGTGGTCCAGGTTGTTGCTGGGCACATGGCCGCCGGGGAGGTTGTCGCCGGTGCGGCCGGTGGGCATGTGGTCGCCGACTCCGCCTCCGGGGAGGTGGTTGCCGACGTTGCCTCCGGGGAGGTTGTCGCCGATGTTGGTGCCGGGGAGGTTGTCGCCGGTGCGGCCGACGTCGCCGAGGTCATTGCCGAAGCTGTCGCCGAGGTGGATGGCATGGTCGCCGGCGTTGGCGCCGACGTGGGCCGTGTTGTCGGCGGTGTGGGCGCCCGCGCCGACCAGGGCCGGTTCCCTGTCGGGGGAGGGGGAGCCGGTGTGCGGGGTGTCCGGGGTGATGTCCGGGGAGGGTTCCGGGCGGGCGTCCGCGGCCTTTTGGACGATGTTGCCCTTGTCGTCGAGGAGATTGCCCTCGCCGTCGAAGTACTGGGCCGGTGCACCGGGCTCGGTGGGGAGTTTGGTGGCGCCTTCGGGCAGGACGGGCACGTCGTCGGGGAGCTTGATGTTGCCGTCGGGGAGCTTGACCGCCCCGTCCGGGATCGCTGCCCCCTCGGGCAGGTGTATGGCGCCGTCGGGCAGCTTGAGGGAGCCCTCGGGCAGCACGATCGCATCGTCGGGCAGCTTGGGGATCTCGATGTTGCCGATGCCTTTGAGGCCCTTGGTGATGTCGCCGATTTTGGAGATGCCGGCGCCTGCGCCCTTGGCGATGTAGGTCATGGGGTCGATGACCTTGCCGGCTTTGCCGGCGGCGGAGAGGACCTTGGCGACGGCGCCGGCTTTGCCGGCTCCGGCTGCTGCGCCGCCTGCGCCGCCGGTGAAGACGGTGGTCAGGACGTTGAAGGTGACGGCTCCCGCTGCCCGTCCGGGGTTCTTGCCCCATTCGTCCCAGGCGACCAGCGCCTTGCCGGTTTCCTTCATTGCGGTGCGGGAGTCGCGGAGCCAGGAGGGGAGTTTGTCGTCGGGGAGGGCCCAGAAGAGGGTGCTGGCGCCGGGGATGGCGCTGATGGCGAGGCCGGTGGCGAGTTGGGCGAGGCCTTTCCAGGCCTGGCCCATGGCGTCCCAGCCGCCGAA
>NZ_JBHVFU010000021.1:0-138357 GCF_042801455.1 Streptomyces sp. NPDC057565
ACCCCGCGCGGCGGGGGGGGGCCGCCCCCGGGCCGGCGGCGGTCGCCCCGCGCGGGCCCCCCGGCGGCCGGGCCGGCCACCACGCACTCAGAAGTGCGTGTTCGCCGGACCGGTGACCCAAGCTGCCGCACCAGCTGCACGACCTGCACCACCTGCACCACCTCCCTGACACCCACGTCGCCTTGACGTGTACCCGACCGGAGGAACCGCCGTGGCAGCACAGCCCAGGTTTCGCAACGACGCAGTCGCAGTTCCCGACCAGCAGCCCGTACCGGATGACCCGCAGATCTCCGGCGGCAAGCATCCGGTCGACGAGACCCTCCCCCCACTGAAGATGTTCACCAGCGGACTGCAGCATGTGGCCGCGATGTACGCGGGCGTCGTGGCACCGCCCATGATCGTGGGACCCGCCGTGGGACTCACCGCCAAGGAGACCGCTTTCCTGATGGGGGCGAGCCTCTTCACCGCGGGCATCGCCACCCTGCTCCAGACCCTCGGCTTCTGGCGCATCGGCGCCCGGCTGCCGTTCGTCAACGGCGTCTCGTTCGCCGGGGTGACACCGATGATCGCGATCGGCAAGGATCGCGGGCACGACGGCATCGCCGTCATCTTCGGTGCGATCCTCGTCGCCAGTCTCCTCGGCTTCGTACTCGCCCCCTACTTCTGCAAGCTGGTCCGCTTCTTCCCGCCCGTCGTCACCGGGACCGTCATCACCCTGATCGGCGTCTCGTTGCTGCCGGTCGCCTTCAACTGGTCCCAGGGCGGCAACGCGACGGCCGACGGCTACGGGTCGACGACCAATATCTCCATGGCCGCCGTCACCCTGGTCATCGTCCTCGCCCTGCGCAAACTGCTGCGCGGCTTCCTGCAGCAGATCGCGATCCTGCTCGGTCTGGTCGCCGGCACCCTGATCGCGATCCCGGTCGGCATCACCGACTTCGGCGCGATCGGGGATGCCGACCTGATCGGCTTCCCGACCCCGTTCCACTTCGGGGCACCGCAGTTCGAGATGGCCGCCATCGTCTCGATGTGCATCGTGATGCTCGTCTGCATGACCGAGTCCACCGCCGACATGCTGGCCCTCGGCAAGATCGTCGGCCGGCCGGCGGACGAGCGGACCATCGAGGGCGGTCTGCGCGCCGACACCCTCGGCAGCGCCGTCAGCCCGCTCTTCAACGGCTTCATGTGCAGCGCCTTCGCGCAGAACATCGGTCTGGTCGCGATGACCAAGGTGCGCAGCCGGTTCGTCGTTGCCGCGGGTGGCGTCATCCTGATCGTGCTCGGTCTGGTCCCCGTGGCCGCGTCCGTCATCGCGCTCGTCCCACTGCCGGTGCTCGGCGGTGCGGGCATCGTGCTCTTCGGCTCGGTCGCCGCGAGCGGCATCCAGACCCTGGCCACCGCCGCCCTGGAGAAGGGGGAGAACGCGCTGATCGTCGCGGCCGCCGTCGGCATCGGCCTGATCCCGATCGCCGCGCCGGAGTTCTACCACGCGTTCCCCAAGGACCTCCTCGTCGTGCTGGACTCGGGGATCTCCACCGGGTGCGTCGTGGCGATCGTCCTCAACCTGGCCTTCAACCACCTGGGCAGGAAGCCGGAGGAGGGGAACGAGGAGGAGCCCCCCGTCCCGGCAACGGCTCCGGTGGGCGCGCACTGAGTCCGGCTACGGCGCTGTGGCGCGCACGGCGGGAGCCGTACGCGCCACAGACGTATTCCGGGCAGGTCCGGGCGGTCAGGCGATGTGGTAGCTGTCGCCGTACACCTTCCACTCCGGCGGCGGATCCAGGTTCAGATTGCCCTCCCTCAGGAAGACCCGCTGGGCGGTGTCCACCCGGCTGGTGTCCGAGTGGGCCCCCTCCTGCCGCAGCGCCCAGACCCGCGCGTCCAGGAAGGCGTTGAGGTAGGTCACCTCGTCGCCGCCCTGCGACGGCGGCTTCGCCCTGGCGAGCGCGCGCTTGCGGATGGAGCTGAAGCTCGTGCTGTCGCTGCCGTCGCCGTGCGTGACGATGGCGTCGTAGTACTCGAACTGGCCGAGTGCGCCGATGCCGTCGGCCTTCCCCTGATCGACCGCCGGGTTGAAGTACACCCGGTCCCGTTCGTCGTTCTGCGCCTGCTTGAAGGCGGGGTCCGACGCGGCGGTCACCCAGTCCTCGGCGAAGTTCGGGTCGAGGCCTTCGTGCGAGTCGGTGCCGTTCACCTCCCGCAGAGCGGGCAGATACTTCGCGAGGACGTTGCCCGGCTTGCGCCGGGTGTACAGCTCGACGAGGTCGAGCATGTCGCCGGTGCCGGAGCAGAAGCCGATGATGCCCGCGGTGTAGCCGCGGCCGTCGCCGATGTCCTCGATGTACTTGTACTGCGCCTTCCAGTCGAGCGTGGAGTTCTCCGCGCTGGAGACCAGCTGCATGGCGATCTCCTTCTTCGCCGGATTGTCCAGCCCGGTGGCGGCAGCCGCCTTCCGGGTGGAGGAGACCTCGTGGCGCAGGGCTGGATGCGTGGGGGCGCCGGCGTAGGCGGTGGCGGGTGCCGCCGTGAGGGTCACCCCGAATGCGACCAGCGTGAGCCGTGCGGGGCGAGTGTTGCGACGTGCGGCGTGTTTATGACGTGCGGCGTGCTTATGGGAAGCGGGCACCATTCCTCCAAAGGGAGTTCGTCGTTCCGGATCCGCTAGGAAGCTTTCCTACCAGAGCGGAGTGAGAGTCGTGGTGGAGTGAGAGTCGTGCACTCGTTCGGCGCAAGCGAGTCGAGTCCTGCCCCGGCTACGGAAAAGCCCCGCACCACGTGCCGGACTCGCGGTGCGGGGCCGTACGGAGCGGCCTGCGGATCAGGGGCGGACACCCTTTGACCGATGGCTGTCAGCAGTCGGGGCAGGTCACGTGGATCCATACGCCCGTGGGGCCACCCTGCGGGTCGCCCATGGGTCAATGCCCCTACTGGGCGTGGCAGTTGAGGTTTTGACCCCGTTTTCCTCGACCGCGCAGACCGCCGATCGCGGGCTCAGGGTCCGTCGATACGGTAGCTGTCGCCGTACACCTTCCACTCCAGCGGCGTTTCCAGCTGGAGTCTGCCCTCGCGTACGAAGGCCCGCTGCTCCGTCTCGACGCGACTGGTGTCGGAGTGCGAGGGTTCCTTGCGGATCGCGGCGACCCGGGCATCGAGGAAGGCGTTCAGATACGTCACCTCGTCGCCGCCCGCGGACGGCGGTTCGGCGGAGTCGAGAGCCTCGCGGCGCATCGTACGGAAGCCGACCGTGCCGTCCGAGTCGGCGCCCCCGTGCATCACATAGGCGTCGTAGTAGATGAACTGGCCCAGGGCGCCGAGACCGTCGTCCTTTCCCTGTTCGACCGCCGGATCGAAGTACGAGCTGTCCCGTTCGGCGTCCTGCGCCGATCGGAACGCGGGGTCGGCGGCCGCCTCCACCCATGCGTCGGTGAACGGGCTTCCGAGGCCGTCGTGCGAGTCGCTGCCCTTCACCGCGCGCAGAGCGGGCAGGAACCGTTCCAGCGGATTGCCGGGGTGCGCCGACGCGTACCGCTCGACGACCCTCAGCATGTCGCCGGTGCCGGAGCAGAAGCCGATGATGCCCGCGGTGTAGCCGCGGCCGTCGCCGATGTCCTCGATGTACTTGTACTGCGCCTTCCAGCCGAGCGTGGAGTTCTCCGCGCTGGAGACCAGCTGCATGGCGATCTCCTTCTTCGCCGGATCGTCCAGCCCGGCCGCCGGGGAGCCATTGCCGGAAAAGCGCCCGGGCGAGCGCCCGGAACACCCCGTCAGCAGGGCGGTCACCGTGACCAGAGCGATGAACGGAGCTGTGGCGGGGGCGAGCCGGGAACGCGGAATGACCTTCACTTCTCCAGCCTGCCAGGCACGGAGAGGGATCTTGGTCCGTTCGACTGTAGCGTCGGGGGTATGGAAAATCAGTCTGTTGTGGATGTCGGCGACGTCCGGCTCGCGTACCGGACCTGGGGCGACCCGTTCGGCTCGCCCGTCGTCCTGCTGCACGGCCTCGGCGGTTCCGCCGCGAGCTGGGAAGCGGTCGGGAGCCTGCTCGGCGAGGAATGGCGGGTGTACGCCCTCGACCTGCGCGGGCACGGGGAGAGCGACTGGCCCGACGAGTACTCCTTCGAGCTGATGAGGGACGACGTCCTCGGCTTCCTCGACGAGTGCGAGCTCGACCGCGTCGGTCTTGTCGGCCACTCCATGGGCGGCGTCGTCGCCCATCTGCTCGCCCAGGAGCACGCGGACCGGGTGGAGCGCCTGGTGCTGGTGGAGACCCCGCCGCCGTTCCCCAGTGAGCCGCGGCCCGCCGCGCAGCCCGAAGGGCCGGTCGACTACGACTGGAATGTCGTCGCGCCCATCCGGGCCCAGGTCGCCGACCCCGACCCGCAGTGGGCGCAGGGACTCGGCGAGATCGTCGCGCCGACGCTGGTGATCGCCGGCGGCCCGGAGAGCACCATGCCGCAGGGCCGGCTGGCCGACATGGCCTCCCTGATCCCGGACTGCCGGCTGATCACGCTCGGCGGCGGCCACCGGGTCCACGAGACCCACGCCGACCAGGTCGCCCAGCAGATCACCGAGTTCTTCACCAGCTGAAACCCCGGCAGCCGGCGTCATCCGATCGGGCGACCGGAGGATCGGAGCCGGCGAAACCGCACCGGTCGGCATGAGGGAGTGGCCCGGCCGGGGCGTTGTCGGTGCCGGGTGCCAAGATCGTCCGTATGGAGCTTGCACTGTTCTTCGCCGAGGTCGACGCCCAGCCGTGGGCCGAGCTGCAGCATGCGTACGGAAGCGCCGCCGATGTGCCCGACTGCCTGCGGGCGCTCGCCGGGGACGACGAGGACGCGGCGTCCGAGGCGCTCTCCGAGCTGTACGGCAGCATCCTGCACCAGGGATCGGTGTACGAGGCGACGGCCCACGCGGTGCCGTATCTGGCGCGGCTCGCGGAGGCCGGGCACCGCACGGAGGATCTGCTGGTGCTGCTCGGTGGGATCGCGGAGGGCGGCGAGGACCAGGGAGAGACGGATGAAGCCGCCTGCCGGGCAGCCGTCGTCGCCCAGCTGCCTTTGATCCTGGGCTGGATCGCCGACGAGAATCCCGGGTTGCGGCAGGCCGCCGCGTGGACCGGGGCCATGACGGGGGCGTCCGGTCAGGTGCTGCCGGTGCTCCGGAGGCGCTGGGCGGAGGAGACGGACCCCCTTGTCCGGGCCGAACTCCTCGGAGCCATCGCCCATCTGGACCCGGCAGGCAGCGTTGCCGAGGCAACCGAAGCCATGGGTGCCGGCGAGCCGGGCGAGGTGAGGATCGCGGCCCTGCTGGCCGGCGTCGACGCGGGCCGGCCCTGGGGTCCGGCCCACCACGAGGCGATGCTGATGCTCCTCCCGGCCGACGGGCTGGTCCGGACCCGCCTCGACCAGGAGCGCAACGAGCCGCTGCAGTATGTCGTCGATTCCCTGCTGCTCCGTGACACCCCCGAGGACCGCGAAGCGGCCTACGGCCTGCTCGACGGGGCACTGCGCAGCTCCGACCCCGACGCCCGCGCCGAGGCGCTGTGGGCGGCCGAGACCGCCTGTCAGCTCTCGCGCAGCGCGCCCGAACGGCTGGCCGCGCCCCTGCGTGCCCTGACGGCCGACCCGGCTGCCGTGCCCGCGGCGTACTCGCTCCTCCGGAAGCTGGGCGTCCATGGAGCGGCGGCCGCCCCGGTCCTGGCCCAACTCGCGGCAGGGCAGGGTGATCCGGCGGACCAGGCCCTCGAAGCGCTTGTCGCCGTGGCCCCCGCGCAGGCCGCGCCGCTCCTTGCGCGCGACCTGGGGCAGCGCCCGCGCGCGCTCGGTGCCGTATGCGGCTTCCCGGTCCGAGGGGCAGCTGCCCTCTCGTTCCCGTACGACCCCGACCTGCTGGACGCGATCCGTGTCCGCCTCGTCGCGGACGATCTCGAGGGCAATGAGCCGTTCTGGCTCACGGCCCTGCTCACCGCCTGGGGGAGCCGGGCATCCTCGGCCCTGCCCGAACTGCGGTCCGCGCTGGCGCGGTTCCCGAAGGTCGTCCCCAGGGCGCTGGTGGCGGTCTGCCCGCCGGAACACCGCGCGGAGGCGGCGGAGCTCCTGACGACCGCGGCCCGCTCCGGACCGAAGGCGGGCAGGCTCGCGGCGGCCGGGGCGGTGCACGAGCTGACCGGCGACACCGGTCCCCTGCTGGCAGCGACGGCCGCACGGCTCGCCGAGGGGGGCTACGACGTGCGGGAGGCTGCGAGCACTGCCGGCGAACTGGGCCCGGAGGCAGCCGATCTGGTGCCCGCCCTGCGGTCCGCGCTCAGTGTCCCCGAGCCGAACCGCACCATCCCGCAGCTGGACGGCGATGTCGAGATCGCCGTTGCGCTGTGGCGGATCACGGGGGACGCCGAGGAGGCGGTGCCGGTGCTCGCCGGGGTGCTCGCGGAGGTCGAACCGGCCTGGATGCGCTGGACGTTCATCCGCGCCGCGCGAGCGGCGGCCCTCATCGGAGAGGCCGCCCGCCCGCTGGTCCCCGCGCTGGAGGGCCTGCTGACGGACCGGCAACAGACCCCGGCCGCGGTACTTGCCCTGCACACGATCGCACCCGAGTCCCTCGACGCCCCTCGGCTGGCCGGCCTGCTCCTGGACGCCGCAGAGGCGGACGCCGAACCCGTCACCGCCATCGAAGCCCTGGTTGCCCTCGGCCCGACCGCCCTCACCGACGACCACCTGAACCGGCTGACCGCCCTCGCCGAACGGGACCTGCGGGTGACGGCGTCAGGACTGGAGTCAGGCATCGCCCCGGCCGACGAACGACTGCGCGACCGGGCGCGCGAGGCGGTGCGTACGCTGCGACCGCGCTGACCACGCGTGCGGAATCGCCTGCGCGCCGCAGTCAACGCCGAGACGGGACGGACCGGCGGGCCGCACCGGACCTCCGGCGCGGCCCGCCGTATCGGCCGGTCGTGGGGCGGGCCCGGCCACGCCCCTCCGGCGGTGGCCGTCCCGCGCAGACGTCAGCCCCCGGGCTGCCAGTCCGGGTGCCGGCCGCTCATGGCGATCGCCCGGTCGACGAGGGGCGCGTCGGACGGTACGGGGACCGGCGGTCCGAAGATGTCGGGTCGCGGGATGTCGTCGCGGGGCGTCAGCATGGCCAGCGACACCCGCAGGCTCGCCTCGTCCGCCTCGTACGCCTGCCCGGTGGACCGGGCCAGGTCCCAGCCGTGGACGACCAGTTCGTTCAGTGCGACCGTCGCGGCCACCTCGCCCGGCAGATCCACACCGCCCGCCCTGGTCATCCCCTGCCGGGCGGCAGGGTCGCGCCAGGCTGTCACCAGTTCGTCCAGCAGGGGCGGCAGTGCCTCCCGCCAGTCGTCGCCGAGGACCGGCAGTGCGGCGGCCGACGAGCTGTCGGTGGTCGGCCCGAGGTCCTTCCGCGCCGCGTCGCGGAAGGCCGTGCTCAGCCCGACCAGATGGGCGAGCAGCTCCCGTACCGCATAGTCGGGACAGGGGGTGGGGTCGGTCAGCTGTTTCTCCTCGATGCCGTCGAGCAGTGCGGCGATCTGGCGTGCGGCAGGTCCCAGATCGGCCGTGGGCATCGTTTTGTTTTCGGTATCCATACTCTTCAGACCGCTCCGGCACCCGGAACTCATCGGTTCTCGCGCGGGGAGTCCACGTTCCGCACCGGCATGTGCGGAACGTACCGCCCCATCCTCTTGTCGTGGACCCGCCAGCAGTGTCATATAGGTCCAGACCATTGCTGCCGGATGGAAGGCAAGACCGTGCAACGCCCCCACGCACACGCCGCGTTGGCCACCTCCGCCGCCCTGCTCCTCGCCATGCTCACCGCCTGCGGCGGGACCGCCGACGCCGCCGACACGCAGCGACCGACCGCGCCCGGCGGGGTGACGGCGCAGGCCGGCAGCGCCACCTCCGTCCACGTCATGTGGAACCGGTCCTCCGACAACAAGGCGATCACCGGCTACGAGGTCTACCGCACGGGCAAACAGGTCACGTCCGTCGCGGCGACCCGGCAGATGACCGACGTCGACGGACTGACCCCCTCGACCGCCTACACCTTCACCGTCCGGGCCCGCGACGCCGCCGGGAACCTCTCCGCCCCGAGCAAAGCCGTCGCCGTCACCACCCCCGCCCCCGCGCCTGCCGACCACGGGCCGCCGACCCGCCCGGTCGAGCTGCGCGGCACGGCCGACGGCGGACGCTCGGCCACCCTGTCCTGGGGAGGTTCGACGGATGACGTGGGCGTCACCTCGTACGACATCTACCAGGAGGACTCCCGTATCCACAGCGTGCCCGGCACACAGACCACGGCCCACCTCACCGGGCTCCGCCCCGGGACCGTCTACACCTTCACCGTCCGGGCCCGCGACGCCGCCGACACGTCCTCGCCGGACAGCAACGACCTCGACCTCACCACCCCGTCCGCCCCGGGCGCCCCGGCGAATACCGCCCCCACCGAGCTGCGGACCGACAGCCATGTGCAGGGCAAGGAGTACGTGATCGACCTCGACTGGAAGCAGCCGGACACCGGCGGCGAGATCCCCGCGTACCAGCTTTTCATCGACGGCCGGCTGACCACCACGATCGTGTGGGGCGGCAAGCCGCCCAAGGGGCGGGCGAGCTACCGGCTGACCGTCGGCGACCCGCGCGGCACGCGGTACTCGATGAGGATCCGCGCCAAGCTCCCGGACGGGAAGTGGGGTGACTTCTCCGCCCGGCGCACCGTCGTCCTCGGCGGCTGACAGGGACGCACGCGGACGGACAGGGCGAGCGGGAAGCCGCACCGAACGGGCCATCGATCCAGGAAACCTCCCGTTCGGGGGTCACGCCTTCAGGGCGCGGCCACCGAACCCGCCGCCCACGGCGGCCCGTTGCCACCAGGCATCCAGCGCCGACGAATCCATCGATCCCCACTCCGGTGTGGCTTCCACCAGGGCCTGCCCCAGTCGCCGCCCCAGCTCCACCATGGCCCGGCCGGCCGCGGTGCGCTCGGAGTCGTACGTACGGAGTGCCTCGGCCCAGTGGGGTGCGGACCTGAGCGCCGACTCCAGTGCCGTCGCGTCCTGGAGCGCCTTGACCGCACCGGCGCCGGTGTGCGGGCGGGCCACGGTCGCCGCGTCGCCGGTCAGCAGGAGCCGGCCGGTGGCGTAGCGCGGCGCCGTGAAGTCGTACAGCGGCTGGACGAACAGCTC
Source organism: Streptomyces sp. NPDC057565 (assembly GCF_042801455.1). Lineage (NCBI taxonomy): Bacteria > Bacillati > Actinomycetota > Actinomycetes > Kitasatosporales > Streptomycetaceae > Streptomyces > Streptomyces sp. NPDC057565. The sequence goes on from NZ_JBHVFU010000021.1 coordinate 9,197, forward strand.
GTCCGGCGCGGTCAGGCCGACCAGGCCGCCCCAGTACGGTGGCAGCAACTCGGCGGCGATATGCGCGAGATGGGAGTGCAAGGCGTCGGTGAGCGTGCCGGGCGGCAGGCTCGTCGGAGTCTCCAACGACAGTTCGAGATCCGGGGGAGGAGCGGTGTAGAGCACCCAGTTCACCCGCTGGCCGCCGGTGGCGTCCGGGATGCGGTAGACGATCACGTGGCCGCCGGGGAAGACGGCGTACGCACACTCCTCGACGTCCCACAGCCGCCGGTCGGCGGCGGACATCCTGGAGACGGGGAAGGCGCCGCGCCATGCGAGATACCCGGCGTACTCGGGGCGAGCCGCGGCGACGAGCCCGGCGCAGACCTCGGTGCGGACGAGGGAGCGGTATCCGTCCGCACCGATGGCGAAGTCGAACACCTCGGTACGGTCGCTGCCGTCGACGCCCGTGATGCGTAACGCAACCCCGTCCGGGGTGTGCCGCACCGCCCCGACGGTGGTGCCGGTACGGAAGTCGACCTCGCCCGGAACCCGGGTCCGCAGTTCCTGCCAGAGCGGACCCCAGTTGTACGTACGGAACGGGAAGGGCATCTCGCCGATCAGCTGTCCGAGGGGTGCGCCGCCCTCTCCGCGTACGTACCAGCGCCGGCGGTTCAGCTGGATCCAGGGCATCCCCGCGTCCAGATACCCGGCCGACCGAAGCTCCTCGTAACGGTCGTCGTGCACGGCCAGCCCGACGCCCCGCTCCGCCAACCGGCCCGGCGCGCGCTCCAGGACCACGATCTCGTCGGCGCCGCCTCGGTGCGCGGCCAGTGCGGCGGCGCATCCGGCGACGCTGCCGCCCACGACGACGACCCGGCCTCCACGCATCTGATGTCTCCTCGGCTGCCCCACGGACCACACCTCTGACTCCCCACCCGCAGTGGACGGTCAAACCCCGCGGAGCGCGCCCTCCGCGGAGGTCAGGCAGCGTGCCGCCAATGCCGCGGGCCCCAGCGGCCCGTCCGCCCGGGCGTCGCTCGTCGCCCAGGCCTCCACGGCCACCCGCACCGCCGCACTGGCGACCCCGGCGGTCAGCCGGATGTCCAGCGGGTCCGCCTCGTCTGGGAGACCGGCCCGCGCCGCGAGCACGGTCGCCAGGGTGGCCTCGGACTCGTGGCAGGCGTCGTTCCATACCGACCGCAGAGTCGGGCTGTCGGCCGCCATCCTCAGCAGCGACCGCACCCACTCCAGGGACTCCGCGGCCGCCGTGTCACCGGACGCCGGGACCAGTGCGCGGGCCGCCGCGTGCCGCATCGCATCGGGCAGGGACAGTACGCTCGGGGCGTCCCGCACCGCCTCCGCCCACTGCTGGGCGCCGGCGGCGAGCAGTGGCGCGACGGCCTCTTCCTTGGTCGCGAAGTAGCGGTAGAAGGTGCGTGGGGCGACGCCCGCGGCGCGAGCGATGTCCTCGGCGCGTGTGGTCCGCAGGCCGTGTTCCACGAAGAGCGCCGCCGCCGTACGGGCGATGTCCAAGCGGGTCGCGGCCTTGCGCCGCTCCGTCAACGAGCCACCTTGCATGCGGGTCAGGTTATGCCCTCGAGGGCCCTGCAACTGGTCGGCAGGAATTGCCTATGTGGCAGAATCTGCCATCACACGGCCTCTCGTCGAGCGCGGGGTGAGGGCCGACCGGGCGGCAGCGCTCCGCCCCCGGTGCTGTGCGGTACCGGGGGCGGAAAGCTCTACGGAGTCGGAGCGGCTCAGACCAGCTGCTCGTACGCCGGCAGTGTCAGGAAGTCCGCGTAGTCCTGGTCCAGCGACACCTGGAGAAGCAGGTCGTGGGCCTGCTGCCACTTGCCGGAGGTGAATGCCTCCTGGCCGATCTCCTCGCGGATCGCGGCGAGTTCCTCGGCGGCGACCTTGCGGGCCAGGTCCGCCGTGGCGTGCTCGCCGTTCTCGAAGACCACGTCCGCGTTGATCCACTGCCAGATCTGCGAGCGGGAGATCTCCGCGGTGGCGGCGTCCTCCATCAGGTTGAAGATGGCGACGGCGCCCATGCCGCGCAGCCACGCCTCGATGTAGCGGATGCCGACGGCGACGGCGTTGCGCAGGCCGTCGTACGTGGGCTTGGCGTCCAGGGTGTCGATGGCGATCAGGTCACCCGGCGCCACGGAGACGTCCTCGCGCAGGCGGTCCTTCTGGTTCGGCCTCTCGCCGAGAACCGCATCGAAGGAGGCCATCGCGATCGGGACGAGGTCCGGGTGGGCGACCCAGGAGCCGTCGAAGCCGTCGTTCGCCTCGCGGTCCTTGTCGGCCTTGACCTTCTCGAAGGCGACCTTGTTGACCTCGGCGTCGCGGCGGGACGGGATGAATGCCGCCATGCCGCCGATCGCGTGCGCACCACGCTTGTGACAGGTGCGGACGAGGAGTTCGGTGTACGCGCGCATGAACGGGGCGGTCATCGTCACCGCGTTGCGGTCCGGCAGGACGAACTTCGAGCCGCCGTCACGGAAGTTCTTGACGATGGAGAAGAGATAGTCCCAGCGGCCCGCGTTCAGCCCGGAGGCGTGGTCGCGGAGTTCGTAGAGGATCTCCTCCATCTCGTACGCGGCGGTGATTGTCTCGATCAGGACGGTCGCGCGGACCGTGCCCTGCGGGATGCCGACGTAGTCCTGGGCGAAGACGAAGATGTCGTTCCAGAGGCGGGCCTCCAGGTGCGACTCGGTCTTCGGGAGGTAGAAGTAGGGGCCCTTGCCGAGGTCGATCAGGCGCTGGGCGTTGTGGAAGAAGTAGAGGCCGAAGTCGACCAGCGCGCCCGGCACCGGGGTGCCGTCGAGCTGGAGGTGACGCTCGTTCAGGTGCCAGCCGCGGGGGCGGGTGACGACCGTGGCGAGCTCGTCGGCGGGCCTCAGCGCGTACGACTTGCCGGACCTGGGGTCCGTGAAGTCGATGCGGCGCTCGTAGGCGTCGATCAGATTGAGCTGGCCGAGGATGACGTTCTCCCACGTGGGGGCGGACGCGTCCTCGAAGTCGGCGAGCCAGACCTTGGCGCCCGAGTTCAGGGCGTTGATGGTCATCTTGCGGTCGGTCGGACCGGTGATCTCCACCCGGCGGTCGTTCAGCGCCGCCGGGGCCGGGGCGACCTTCCAGGAGTCGTCCGCGCGGATCGCCGCCGTTTCGGGCAGGAAGTCCAGCGTGGAAGTGCGGGCGATCTCGGCGCGGCGCTCGGCGCGGCGGGCGAGCAGCTCGTCACGGCGGGGCGTGAACTGCCGGTGCAGCTCGGCCACGAACGCGAGGGCCGCGTCGGTCAGGACCTCATCCTGCCGGGGCAGGGGCTCGGCATCGACGATGGCCAGCGGGGACGGCGCTGGTGCGGACATGAGCTGTCACTCCTTCAGCGGGCGGTGCGGGTGGCGCCTTCGTGGCCGCCGGGTCGCCTCTATGGCACGGCGTGCCAGGGCTCCGGGATACGGCCGTGGGCGCCGTCTGGGGTACAGAGCGCTTCTGACCAGTGGATAGTAGTTTCCTCATGGTGGAAGTTCAATGGTTTGTTGATGTCGAGATTCTCCGGGTCGACACAAGTGGGGTGGGGGTGGCGCAGCGTGCCAGCGCGCGCACAGCCCGTTCAGTCGAGGTGCCTCAGGTCCTCCGCGGTGTCGATGTCGTAGGCCTCCGCCACATCGGAACACTCGACGAGGGTGATCGCATCGCGGTGCGCCCGCAGGTACGCACGCGCCCCCTGATCGCCCACGGCACCCGCTGTGATGCCTGTCCACCGGTCGGCACCGAACAGCACCGGATGGCCTCGCTCCCCGTCGTACGAGGCTGCCGCCAGCGTCACCCGGGAGCGGTACGCAGACCGGACCCGCGCCACCGCCTGCGCACCGATGCCCGGCTGGTCGACCAGGAGGACGAGCGCCGCGTCCGCCTCCGTACCGGAGAGCGCGCCGAGCCCTGCCCGCAGTGAGGAACCCATGCCTTCCGGCCAATGCGGGTTGACGGTCACCGCGCATCCCGAGAGGTCCGCCCGCGCCCGCACCTCGTCCGCCGCGGCGCCGAGCACCACATGGACGGGGTCGCATCCGCCCTCCCGCAGAATGCGTATGGCGTGCTCGACGAGCGGCCGCCCGCGGTGTTCCAGCAACGCCTTCGGCCGGCCGCCGAGCCGCCGGCCACCGCCGGCGGCGAGCAGCAGACCTGCGACGACGGGGTGAGATGAATGAGCCATGAGGCCCTGAATACCTCACCGTGCCCATGAATTCCTACCCGACCCGGCCGTGGCCCGCGTCCCCTCGTGGTCACCCCGAATTCAGTCCCCGGAGTGGCGCACGGCACCTTTCATGGCGTTAACTTGCCCGCACCCCCGGACACTTGACCAAGGTCCGGGGCAGGGGCGAAACACTGGCACAAAGAGGTGCGAGGGGGAGTGCTTTGTTGCGAAGCGTGGGGCAGACGCGGGTGACCAGCGGTGACGAGGACCCGAGGGTGACGGAGTTGCGTACGGCCGTCTCGCGGCTCCGCCGTGAGCTGGCGGGGCATCCCGCCGAGTTCCCCGACCGCGGGATCGCCGAGGACGAACTGGCGGCCCTGGACGCGATGGCGGCCACCGGTGTGCCCGAGATTCCGCGGCTGCGCCGTTCACTGCTGCTGATCGCGGGGGCGATCGGCTCGGTCAGCGCGCTGGCATCCGCACTCAGGGACGTGCGGGTCGCCGTGGATCTCTTCGGCGAGCCGATGCGCCGCTGAGTACGGGAGGGGGTGCGGCGGGGGTCAGCGGCGGATGAGCCGCCGTGCCGTTGCCGCAGCCACCGCCGACGTGCGGGAGTCGACGCCCAATTTGGCGTAGATGTGTACCAGGTGCGATTTCACCGTCGCCTGGCTGAGGAACAGCGCCTTGCTGATCTGCAGGTTCGACAGTCCCTCACCGACCAGTTGCAGCACCTCGAGCTCGCGCTTGGTCAGGGCCTCCGCGGGCGTCCGCATGCGGTCCATCAGCCGGTGCGCGACGGCCGGGGCGAGCGCCGAGCGGCCGGCCGCCGCCGTGCGCACCGCTGCCGCCAGCTCCTCGGGCGGGGCGTCCTTGAGGAGGTAGCCGCTCGCTCCCGCCTCCACGGCCGCCAGGATGTCGGCGTCCGTGTCGTAAGTGGTGAGGATCAGGACCCGGGGCGCGTCGGGCGCCGCGGTGATCGCCGCGGTGGCCTCCGAGCCGTGCAGGCCCGTCCCGAACTGGAGATCCATCAGCACGACGTCGAACTCGCCCGTCGCCGCGAGTGCCACGGCCCGCTCGGCGGTGTCGGCCTCGGCGACCACGCGGAAGTCCGGCTCGGTGTCGAGGACGGCCCGCAGCCCCGCACGCACCACCGGATGGTCGTCGGCGAGCAGCAGGCGGATGGGGGTGGCACTCATGCGGCCGACCTCTCTTCGTACCCGGGCAGCGGGAGGGGGAGGGTGAGCGCCAGGGCGGTGCCCTGGCCGGGGGCCGATTCGACACTCAGCGTGCCGCCGAGCGAACCGGCCCGGGCCCGCATGGCGGGGAGACCGAAACCGCTGGTCTCCGTGTCCCTCGAGACCGCGGGTGCGCCCGGCGAGAAGCCCCGGCCGTCGTCCACGACGTCCAGCGACACCGAGGTGTCCATGAAGCTGAGCGTGATCTCCGCGCGCCGGGCTGCGGCGTGCTGCACCGTGTTGGCCAGCGCCGACTGGGCGGTGCGGAGCAGCGCCACCTCGTACGGCGTCGGCAGTTCCACCGGCGTCCCGCTGACCGCGAACTGCACCGTCAGATCCGGTCCGGTGGTACGCGCGCAGAGGCGTTCGAGGGCGCCGGCGAGCGAACCGTTCTCCAGATCGGGCGGGGAGAGGGCGCGTACGAAGCGGCGGGCCTCGGCAAGATTTTCCTGCGCGGCTTCGCGGGCCCGGCGCACATGCGCGGTGGCGGGGGCGTCCGGCGGAAGGGTGCGTTCGGCGGCGCGCAGCAGCAGCTGAATGCTGGACAGGCCCTGTGCGAGTGTGTCGTGGATCTCGCGGGCCAGCCGCTCGCGTTCGGCGAGCGTTCCCGCCGTGCGCTCGGCGACGGCCAGCTCCGCCCGGGTCGAGACCAGCTCCTCGATCAGCTTGCGGCGCCGCTCGCTCTCCCGGAACAACGCGTCGTACCCGAGGACCGTGGCGATCGCGACCGCCGCACCGAGCAGTGGCCCGATGAACGCGCCGGGCGTGATCTGCCCGCCGTGCAGCACAAAGCCGGTGATGGCAGCCGCCGCGGTGACGACGACGGCGGGCAGACCCCAGCGCATCGGCAGCAGATGCAGCTGCAGGAAGTACAGCGGGAAAGCCAGCCACAGGGCGTCCGGCGAGAGGACGAGAAGCGCAAGCCAGAGCGCCCCGAGGAGCGACAGCCACAGGGCGGCCGCCCTGTTCTGCGGCTGCACGGCGGGGGCGAGCGCGCCCGCCGCGTAGACGGCGGCCATGACGCAGGCGAGCGCGACCACGGCGGTCGCGCTGGATGCGCCGTCGCTCACGGCCGGCACCGCGGCGAGCGCCAGCAGTCCCAGCAGCAATGCGTGCAGACACAGCCGCAGTGCGGCGGCGACCGGGGTGTGCGAACGCGAATCCATGATGCGTTCCAGCGTAGACGCGCGGCGTCCGCGGCCGGTCAATCGAAAGGTTGATGTCAGGCCCCACCGGCGTGCGATGTTTTCGCGGGCCGGCCGACCGAGGCTGGAGCCATGTTCGTCGCATGGAGAGATCTCCGGTTCGCCAGGGGCCGGTTCGCGCTCATGGGCACGGTCGTGGTGCTGATCACGCTGCTCGTGGGCTTGTTGTCCGGTCTTACGGCCGGTCTGGCCAGGGAGAACACCTCGGCCGTCACGGGGCTGAACGCCGACCACCTCGCGTTCGCCGCCCCGCCCGACGGCCAGTCGGTGTCCTTCACCAACTCGACCGTCGGGGAGAGTGCGTGGCGGAGCTGGGCCGAGCGGCCCGGTGTCGGTGCCGCACGGCCCCTCGGCATCCGTACGCTCAACGCCGCCGCCGTTGGAGGGGAGGGGACGGCTGCCGTGTCGGCGTTCGGTGTCGAGCAGGACTCGGGCCTTGCCCCGACGGCCGGCGCAGCGCGCGTCGCCCCGGGGAGGGTCGTGCTCTCGGAGCAGGCCGCCGACGAGCTCGGCGCGGCCGTCGGCGACCGGGTGCGACTCGGCCGCGTCGAGGTGCGTGTGGCGGCCGTCGCGGGAGATGCCTCGTACAGCCATACGCCGGTCGTGTGGACCTCGCTCGACGACTGGCAGCGCTTCGCGGACAGCGGGACCGGCGGCGCGCCGCACGCCACGGTGATCGCCCTGACCACCACCGGCGACGCCGACCTGGCCGCCGGTGACACGGCGGCCGGCACCAGCACGCTCTCCCTCGACGACTCGCTCACCGCCATCGGCTCCTACCAGGCCGAGAACGGCTCGCTCCAGCTGATGCGCGGCTTCCTCTTCGCCATCTCGGCCCTGGTGATCGGGGCCTTCTTCACCGTCTGGACGATCCAGCGCAGCGGCGACGTCGCCGTCCTCAAGGCGCTCGGCGCCTCCACCCCGTACCTCCTGCGCGACGCGCTCGGGCAGGCGGTCGTGATGCTGGCGATCGGTACGGGACTGGGCACCGCGCTCGCCTCGGGCATCGGCGCGGTGGTCAGTGGCGGGGCCGTGCCGTTCGTCCTCGACGCGGCGACCGTCCTCGTTCCGTCGGCCGTCATGATCGCCCTCGGTGCCCTCGGGGCGGCACTGTCCATCCGGCGGATCACCGCCGTCGACCCGCTCACCGCACTCGGGAGTGCCCGATGACCCTCACCCTCGCCGATGTCACCCTCACCTACCCCGACGGCGACGGCCGGCTCACCGCACTCGACCGGGTCTCGCTCGACGTCCCCGAGGGCTCACTCACCGCGGTCGTCGGACCGTCCGGCTCCGGTAAGTCCAGCCTCCTCGCGGTGGCCGCGACGCTGGTCACGCCGGACGAGGGGCAGGTCGTGGTCGCGGGCCGGGAGACGGCGGGACTCGGACGCGCGGAGAAGGCGGCGCTGCGCCGCGAACGCATCGGCATCGTCTTCCAGCAGCCGAACCTGCTGCCGTCGCTGACCGCCGTCGAACAGCTTCAGGTGATGACCCATCTGTCGGGCGGCACCACGCGCGGCGCCCGCGGGCGGGCGCTGGAGCTCCTCGACGCGGTCGGTCTGGCCGACAAGGCGGGCCGCAGGCCGCACCAGCTGTCGGGCGGTCAGCGCCAGCGGATCAATATCGCGCGGGCGCTGATGAACGATCCGGCGGTACTCCTGGTCGACGAGCCGACGAGCGCTCTCGACCATGAGCGCGGCGCGGCGGTACTGGAGCTGCTGATCGCGCTGACCCGGGAACGGTCGACGGCGACCGTACTGGTCACCCACGACCGGATGCATCTGGAACGGACGGACCGGACGGTGGTGATGCGGGACGGGCGGCTGACGGAAGCGGTGCCCAGCTGACCCGGAACATGTCGGTGCCCGCCGGGGCCTGCCCGGCGGGCACCGCTGTGTCCGTAGGGTCTCAGCCGGTCGGACCGCTGCTGGCCAGCGCGTCGGACAGCTCCTTCGCGACCTGCTGCAGGATCGGCACGATCCGTTCCGTCGCCGCCTCCGTCACCCGTCCCGCCGGGCCCGAGATCGAGATCGCGGCCGAGGTGGGGGAGTTGGGTACGGAGACCGCCAGGCAGCGGACCCCTATCTCCTGCTCGTTGTCGTCGACCGCGTAGCCCGCCCGGCGGACCTGGTCGAGCGCGTCCAGGAAACCGTCCGGGGTGGTGATCGTCTTCTCGGTGGCGGCCGGCATTCCGGTGCGGGCCAGCAGCGCCCGTACCTCCTCCGGCGGGGTGTGTGCGAGCAGCGCCTTGCCCACCCCGGTGGAGTGGGGGAGCACCCGGCGGCCGACCTCGGTGAACATCCGCATCGAGTGCTTCGACGGCACCTGGGCGACGTACACGATCTCGTCGCCGTCGAGCAGCGCCATGTTCGCCGTCTCGCCGGTCTCCTCGACGAGCCGCGCGAGATACGGACGGGCCCAGGTCCCGAGCAGCCGGGACGCGGACTCGCCGAGCCGGATCAGGCGCGGGCCGAGCGCATAGCGCCGGTTGGACTGCTGGCGTACATAGCCACAGGCGACCAGGGTGCGCATCAGCCGGTGAATGGTGGGCAACGGAAGTCCGCTGCTCGCGGAGAGTTCGCTGAGTCCGACCTCGCCCCCGGCGTCGGCCATCCGTTCCAGCAGATCGAAGGCGCGCTCAAGTGACTGCACACCGCCGCTGGAACCGGCGGGTTTGGAGTCGGATGTGCTGGCGTGGGACGGCGGCACGTCAACGGTCCTTTCGAGGCGGATGGGCAAGGCAGCAGCCTACCGGGAGGTTCCCGATCGGCACACTGCACCCGGTGCGGCGTCCTGGCCGGTCAGGGCCTGTTTGTCCGGGAGTCCGGGATCAGCCGGACCGTTCCGCGATGCCGCACCTGGCCCATGCTACGTTCCGCTCCTCGAAAAGAGTCTTTTACTTTGTGGAAATCTCCAATCGGGTGTGCGGGTGGTCCGCTCGCCGTCCGGCGAGGAAGGTGGGGTCTTGACGGGCTCGAATCCCGAGTGAAGACTCCTTCAACAGTTCGTTGAATTCTTTCGGTGGCCGTGAGCCGCCGACCATGCGGAAGTGAGGAGCACGGGTGTCCGGTGCGGACGTGAACCTGGTACTGCGCTCGACGCGCGTCGTCACCCCCGAGGGGACGCGCCCCGCGGCGGTGGCCGTCGCAGCCGGTGCGATCGACGCCGTCCTGCCGTACGACACCGAGGTGCCGGCCGGTGCCCGGCTCCAGGACTTCGGCGACGACGTCCTGCTGCCCGGCCTCGTCGACACCCATGTCCACGTGAACGACCCCGGCCGCACCGAGTGGGAAGGTTTCTGGACCGCCACCCGCGCCGCCGCAGCGGGTGGGATCACCACCCTGCTCGACATGCCCCTCAACTCCCTCCCGCCGACCACCACCGTCGGCCATCTGCGTACCAAGCAGCAGGTGGCAGCCGCCAAGGCGCACATCGACACCGGCTTCTGGGGCGGCGCGATCCCGTCCAACGTGAAGGACCTGCGGCCGCTGTACGAGGCCGGGGTCTTCGGCTTCAAGTGCTTCCTGTCGCCCTCCGGGGTCGAGGAGTTCCCGGAGCTGGACCAGGAGCAGCTGGCCCGCTCCCTGGCCGAGATCGCCGGCTTCGACGGACTGCTGATCGTGCACGCCGAGGACCCGCACCACCTGGCGGCCGCGCCGCAGCGCAGCGGACCCGCCTACGCCGACTTCCTCGCCTCCCGGCCGCGCGACGCCGAGAACACCGCCATCGAGAGCCTCATCGCGCACGCCAGGCGGCTGAACGCCCGCATTCACGTCCTGCACCTGTCGTCCGGCGACGCGCTGCCGCTGATCGCCGCCGCCAAGCGGGAGGGCATACGCGTCACCGTCGAGTCCTGCCCGCACTTCCTCACCCTCACCGCGGAGGAAGTCCCTGACGGGGCGACGGAGTTCAAGTGCTGCCCGCCGATCCGGGAAGCCGCCAACCAGGATGCGCTCTGGGCCGGGCTCGCCGACGGCACGATCGACTGCATCGTCTCGGACCACTCGCCCTGCACCGCGGACCTCAAGACGCCGGACTTCGCCTCCGCCTGGGGCGGCATCTCCTCCCTCCAGCTCGGACTGCCCGCCATCTGGACCGAGGCGCGCCGGCGCGGCCACTCGCTCGACGACGTGGTCCGCTGGATGTCCGCCGCCCCCGCCGAGCTGGCCGGACTGACCCGCAAGGGCGCCATCGAGGCCGGGCGCGACGCCGACTTCGCGGTCCTCGCCCCCGACGAGACCTTCACCGTCGACCCCGCCGAGCTCTTCCACCGCAACCAGGTCACCGCCTACGCCGGTAAGACCTTGCACGGTGTGGTGAAGTCGACCTGGCTGCGCGGGCGGCGGATCGCGGCCGGCGGCGTCCTTGCCGAGCCCACCGGCCGTCTCCTCGAAAGGAACCACTGACCATGACGGCGACAGCGCACTTCACCGGTGCCGCCGACCCGTACTCGGGCGGCGACCCGTACGCCGACTACCGCACCGCCGACTTCCCCTTCACCCACCTCGTCGATCTCGCCGACCGGCGGCTCGGCGCGGGTGTGATCGCAGCCAACGACGAGTTCTTCGCCGAGCGTGAGAACCTGCTGAAGCCGGGGCCCGCGGAGTTCGACCCGGAGCACTTCGGGCACAAGGGCAAGATCATGGACGGCTGGGAGACCCGTCGCCGCCGCGGCGTCAGTGCCGCGCAGCCGCACCCCTCGGACGAGGACCACGACTGGGCGCTGGTACGGCTCGGCGCGCCCGGCGTCGTCCGCGGCATCGTCGTCGACACCGCCCACTTCCGCGGCAACCACCCGCAGGCCGTCTCCGTCGAAGCGGCCTCCGTGCCCGGCTCCCCGTCCCCCGAGGAACTCCTCGCACCGGACGTGGAGTGGACAACCCTCATACTCCGTACGGCCGTCGGCGGCCACGCGGCCAACGGCTTCGCGGTCGACACCGACCGGCGCGTCACCCATCTGCGGGTCAACCAGCACCCCGACGGCGGGATCGCCCGCCTCCGGGTCTACGGAGAGGTCGCCCCCGACCCCGCCTGGCTGGCCGCCCTCGCCACCTTCGACCTCGCCGCGCTGGAGAACGGCGGCCAGGTCGAGGACGCCTCCGACCGCTTCTACTCCCCGGCCACCAACACCATCCAGCCCGGTCGCTCCCGCAAGATGGACGACGGCTGGGAGACCCGACGCCGCCGCGACAAGGGCAACGACTGGATCCGCTACAGGCTCGCCGAGCAGGCGGAGATCCGGGCCGTCGAGATCGACACCGCCTGTCTCAAGGGCAACTCGGCGGGCTGGGCGAGCCTTTCGGTGCGGGACGGGACGAGCGGCGACTGGACGGAGGTCCTGCCGCGGACCCGGCTGCAGCCCGACACGAACCATCGCTTCGTCCTCCCGGAGACCGTGCGCGCCACGCACGTCCGGATCGACATCTTCCCGGACGGCGGTATCTCACGACTGCGACTGTTCGGCTCGCTGACGGAGGAAGGGGCGGCACGACTGGCCGCCCGCCACCAGGAACTGGGCGGCTGACGAGGACGGGCGGCCCTGCCGCCTCGCGGGTGGCGGCGCACGTCACTCCTTCGTGCGCGGCGGCTCCCGCCACCCCCTCGGGTGTGCCCGATGCGTCCGCATCCAGGGCTTATGGGACCCTGGGTGCGTCGCACATCCCGAGCAGGAGTCGTCATGATCTTCATCGCCGTCAAGTTCACCGTCCACAGCGAAGAGCGCGACAACTGGCTGCCCGCCGTCGAGCCCTTCACGCTTGCCACCCGTCAGGAGCCGGGCAACCTGTTCTTCGAGTGGTCGTACAGCGTCGAGAACCCGGACCAGTTCGTGCTCCTGGAGGCCTTCGCGTCCCCCGAGGCCGGAGAGGCGCATGTGAAGTCCGAGCACTTCGCGGCGGCGATGGACCTGATGGCGGACCTCGTCGCCGTGGCCCCGGAGATCATCAATGTCGAGGTGCCGGGCGACGGTTGGTCCCGGATGGCGGAGCTCACGCCCAGCCGTCAGTAATCCGTGAGTCCTGACGGTTCAGAACTCCTCGTGGACATCCGGGTCTCCGCCGTACCGCCGCCGCGGTCCGGCGGAGATCCTGGCCAGTTCGTCCGCCGTCAGTTCGAAGCCGAAGATCTCCAGATTCTGGCGCTGCCGCCCCGGATCGGAGGACTTCGGGATCGGGACCGCCCCCAGCTGGGTGTGCCAACGCAGCGCGGCCTGACCGGGGGTCACCCCGTGTGCCGCGGCGACGGCGACGAGCTCGGGGTCCGCCAGGAGATTGCGGCCGCGGCCCAGCGGACTCCAGCTCTCGGTCACGATGCCCTTGGCGGCGTGCACGGCCCGCAGCTCCTCCTGCGGGAAGCGCGGATGCATCTCGATCTGGTTCACGGCGGGCAGCACTCCGGTCTCCCGTTCCAGCCGGTCGAGCTGGGACGCGGTGAAGTTGGAGACGCCGATCGAGCGCACCAGCCCGTCCTTGCGGAGCTGGATCATCGCCTTCCAGGTGTCGACGTACAGATCCACCCGGGGCAGTGGCCAGTGGATGAGATACAGGTCCACGTAGTCGAGCCCGAGATTGCGGCGGGACTCCTCGAACGACGCCAGGGTCTGCTCGTAACCCTGATGCCTGCCCGGAACCTTGGTGGTGACGACGATGTCCTCGCGCGCCACAGCGCTGCGGGCGATCCCGCGTCCGGTGCCGGTCTCGTTGCGGTAATTGAGTGCGGTGTCGATGAGCCGGTATCCGAGGTCCAGCGCTCCGGCCACCGCCTCCTCCGCCGCGTCGTCCTTCATCGGCCAGGTGCCGAGCCCGACGGCGGGGAGGGTGCGGCCGCCGCCCAGGGGGTGAACCGGGGTCTCGGTCATGATCTCCCTTGTCGTTCGAAACCATCCTGACCAGGGTAGGACGGACAGGGGCACGGGACAGGGAGGGCGCGGCCGGGCGGAGTACGGGTCAGGCCGCGTGGCCGCCGTCCACCACCACCTCCGTACCGGTGATGTACGCCGCTTCGTCACCGGCCAAGTAGGAGATCAGGGAGGCCACTTCAGCCGTCGTACCGAAGCGGTCCAGGGCGGTGCCGACGCGCTGTCCGGCGGCGTACGGGCCGTCGGCCGGGTTCAGGTCCGTGTCGATCGGGCCGGGCTGGACCAGGTTCACCGTGATGGAGCGCGGGCCGAGCTCATGGGCGAGCGGCTTGGTGAGACCGGCGAGCGCCGACTTGCTCATGGCGTAGAGCGTGCCGCCCGGACCGCCCGCGCGCCTGCTCAGGGCCGTTCCGACGGAGATGATGCGACCGCCGCGCTCCATCCGGGTGGCCGCCGCCCGGCAGGCGAGGAACACCGCCCGGACATTGACGGCCAGCACCCGGTCCACATCGGCCGGGGTGAGTGAGCCGATGGGGCCGAGGACGCCGATGCCCGCGTTGTTGACGAGAATGTCGAGCCGGCCGAACGTGTCCGCGGCCTCGTGCACGGCCGCCGGGACCGCCTCGGGGTCGGCCGAGTCGGCGCGCAGGGCGAGCGCGCGGCGGCCGTACGCCTCGATCTTTTGGACGATCTCACGGGCGCCGTCCTCGTCCTGTACATACGTCAGCGCCACATCGGCGCCGTCCTGGGCGAGCCGCAGCGCGGTCGCGGCGCCGATGCCGCGGCTGCCGCCGGTGACGAGTGCGGTCCTGGTGTCGGTGCTGTTCATGGCGGGTTCCTTGTCGGTCGGGGCTGTTGTTTCGACAGGGACAAGGAAAGTCCGTTCGCCGTGCGGTGACCGGCGGGAAACGGACACCTACGCGGCGGAAGCTCCGTCGGGTGGACCGATGAGTTCCGGGCGAAAGCGGGGTCGGAAGAGACGACGGTGCATGACCGCCCGGACGGCCCCGAAGGAGCCGGACGGCCCGGAAGGAGAAGGACCATGGCGAAGCTGACCCTCACCACATTTCTGTCCCTCGACGGTGTCATGCAGGCGCCCGGCAGCCCCGACGAGGACCCGAGCGGCGGATTCGAGTACGGCGGCTGGCTCGCGCCCTTCATGGACGAGGGCATGGGGCAGTTCATGATCGAGGTACTCGACCGGTCGGCGGCGTTCCTGCTGGGCCGTCGTACGTACGACATCTTCGCCGCGTACTGGCCCCGGGTCACCGACCCGGACGACCCGATCGCCGGCCGGCTGAACCCGTATCCCAAGTTCGTCGTGTCGACCACGCTGGAGAAGGCCGACTGGGAGAACACCACCGTCGTCTCCGCCGATGTCGCCGAGGAGGTCGCCCGGATCAAGGAGCGCACCGTGGGCGGCGAGCTGCAGATCCACGGCAGCGGCACGCTCGCCCAGTCCCTGATGGCGCACGACCTGATCGACGAGTACAACCTGCTGACCTACCCCGTTGTGCTCGGCCGCGGCCGTCGGCTCTTCCCGGAGGGCGGGCTGCCCACCGCGTTCGCGCTGACCGGCACCCGCACCACCCCCAAAGGCATCGCGATCCACACCTACCGGCCCGTCGGCCGGGCTCGGTTCGGCTCGGTCGACGACTGAACGGCGCCCGCCCGCCCGCCCGGCCGGGCGGCCTTCCGCGCCTCGTCGGGATGCGGACGAGGGTCCTGGCGCCGCCCTCGCCGGGCAGGGCGGGAGACCGAACGCGTCGCCGCCCGCTCGCCGTTCACCGTGCCCGCCGCTGGACCCGCCCGTCCGCCAGGTGACCACTGCGCGCGTCCCCTTCACCCCGGGTCCCGGGCCCGTTCGTGCAGGAGCGCAGGCCACGCCCGAGGGGTGGGACAGATGTTCCCGGGGTCGGGGACCTCCCGGTACCGTGATCGTTCCGCGGGTGAGCCGGTGCGGTCTCCCCATGGTTCCCGCTGTGGAGCATCACGAGAACCACGAGTGCCAGGAGAAACCAGGTGTCCTCGATCGCCCTGCCCGCCCTCGCACCACCGCGCCGGGCCTGGCTCACCGATCTGCCCGTGCTGCTCGTCGCGGTCGTCTGGGGCGCCAGCTATCTCGCCGCCAAGGGCATCACGACCACGCAGACCGTCATCGCGGTCCTCGTCCTGCGATTCGTCATCGTGCTGCCCGTGCTGGCCGCCACGGGATGGCGCAGGCTGCGGGCGCTCAGCGCGGCGCAGTGGCGCGGCGCGGGGCTGCTGGGGTCGGTCCTCAGCGGGATCTTCCTCGTGGAGACGTACGGCGTCGTGCACACCTCGGCGACCAACGCCGGCCTCATCATCAGCCTCACCATGATCTTCACACCGCTCGCCGAGGCCGCGGTGACCCGGGTCCGGCCGCCCAGGGCCTTCCTCGCCGCCGCCGCGCTGTCCGTCGCCGGTGTGGTGCTGCTGACCCAGGGCGGCGGTTTCACCAGCCCCTCGATGGGCGATCTGCTGATGCTGGTTGCCGCACTCGCCCGTACCCTCCACGTGCTGCTGATGGCCCGCATCAAGTCCGTCCAGGGCGCCGACTCGCTGTCGCTCACCACGGTGCAGCTCGGCAGCGCAGTCGCCGTCTTCGCCGTGCTCGCCGGCGTGCCCGGTACGGGGGCGTCGCCGTGGGCGGTGGCCTCGGAGTTCGGTGTCCGGGAGTGGGGCGGGCTGCTCTTCCTCTCCGTCTTCTGCACGCTCTTCGCGTTCTTCGTGCAGATGTGGTCGGTACGCCGCACCTCGCCGTCCCGGGTCAGCCTGCTGCTCGGTACGGAACCTCTGTGGGCCGCCGCCGCAGGCATCGCCATCGGAGGAGAACGGCTCGGGGTCCTGGGCGTGGTGGGCGCGGTGCTCGTCCTCGCCGGGACGGGCTGGGGGCGTCGCGCCGCCGCTGCCCCGTGAGCCGGCCGGTTGCGGCCTCCCCCACGACAGGGAGCCGGCTCCCGAGGCCCCGCGACTCCACCCGCGGCGTTGTCGTCAGTCACCGACGTTCTGCGGCGACTGCGTCCTCCGCCTTGCCATCGAAGCCGCATGACGCCGCGCGCTGATCCATTCCCTGTGGCGGGGGAGGCCATTACTCCCGGAGCCGGTCCGCCGCAACCATCACCGAGGCGCCGGCCACCACCAGCACGATGTTGACGAAGACCGGGTAGCCGCTGAGGAACTCCAGCCGCCGCACCACCGCCCAGAGCCGGAACCAGCCCGTCCATTCGTGCAGCAGTCCGGCGACGCCCTGGATGAACACGATGAAGCCGACCGACTCGCAGAGTTTCTTCATGGGGGAGAGCCTCGCGGGCCCGCTCCGGCCGGGGTGTCGGCCGCCGGTCTGCGGCACCGCGCCGAAAGTATCCGATCCGGCAACTTTGGTGGCTCCTCGCTCCCGCACGGCCGGTACGAGCCCGTCACTTGAGTAGCTTTGTCGATATGACGCGTACGGAGTACCGCTGGCTGCTCCCCTCGGCCATGGCCGAGCCCGAGCTGCCCGGCGACCACGGCCGCCGGGCGCGCCGCACAGTACGGGACTGGGTCGTCGACATCACGGCCTTCCTCTGTGCGGCCGGCATCGGCCTGCTCGCGGCCGCCGCGATCGACGCCGACCGCACCACACCCGACGGTGTCGTCCTGGTCGACTCGCTGATCGGTGCCGCGGCCTGCTGCGCGCTGTGGACGCGGCGCCGGTGGCCGGTCGGACTGGCCGTGGTCCTGACGCTGCTCGCCACCGTCGAACCGGTCGCTGCCGGGGCCATGCTCGTCGCGCTGTTCAGCGTGGCGGTGCACCGGCCGTTCAAACCGGTGGCCGCCGTCGGTGCGCTGGCCCTGGCCGTCGCCCCCGTACAGCCGTATCTGCGCCCCGACCCGGACACCTCGTTCGTTGCCTCCACGATCATCGGTGTGCTGCTGGTCCTGCTGGTGCTGAGCTGGGGCATGGTCGTGCGGTCCCGGCGCCAGCTCGTCATCACCCTGCGCGAGCGCGCCCACCGGGCCGAGACCGAGGCCGAGCTCCGCGCCGAGCAGGCGCAGCGGCTGGCCCGCGAGGCCATCGCCCGAGAGATGCATGACGTCCTCGCCCACCGCCTCACCCTCCTCAGCGTCCATGCGGGCGCCCTCGAATTCCGCCCCGACGCGCCCCCCGCCGAGGTCGGCCGGGCTGCCGGGGTGATCCGGGACAGCGCGCACGAGGCGCTCCAGGACCTCCGCGAGATCATCGGTGTCCTCCGCAGCCCCGGTGACAACGGGGAGGGCAACCGGCCGCAGCCCACCCTTGCCACCCTCGACGCGCTGATCGCCGAGTCCCGTCGCGCCGGCATGAAGGTCACCCTCGACAACCGCATCGCCGACCCGGCCGCCGCCCCCGCCGCCACCGGCCGCACCGTCTACCGCATCGCGCAGGAAGGCCTGACCAACGCCCGTAAACACGCCCCCGGAGCCGAGGTCACCGTCACCGTCACCGGGGGTCCGGGCGAGGGTCTCACCATCGAGGTGCGCAACCCGGCGCCCGTCGAACCGTTCGAGCGGGTTCCCGGCTCCGGCCAGGGCCTCATCGGTCTGACCGAGCGCGCCACCCTCGCCGGGGGCCGCCTCGGCCACGGGCCCGAACCCGACGGCGGATTCGGGATCCGGGCCTGGCTACCGTGGACCTCATGACCACCCCCCTGGATCCTCCGGCACGGCCCGTGCGGCTGCTCATCGTCGACGACGATCCGCTCGTGCGGGCCGGGCTGACGTTCATGCTCGGCGGCGCGGAGGACATCGCGATTGTGGGGGAGGGAGCGGATGGCTCCGAGGTCGCGGACCTCGTCGACCGGCTCCGCCCCGACGTGGTGCTGATGGACATCAGAATGCCGACCGTGGACGGACTGGCCGCGACCGAGGCGCTGCGCAGCCGCCCCGACGCCCCGGAAGTCGTCGTCCTGACCACTTTCCACGCCGATGAGCAGGTGCTGCGAGCCATCCGCGCCGGGGCCGCAGGATTTGTCCTGAAAGATACGCCGCCCGCGCAGATCGTCGACTCGGTGCGCCGGGTCGCGGCCGGTGACCCCGTGCTGTCGCCCGCCGTCACCCGGCAGCTGATGAACCGGGCCGCAGGCATCGGAGCGGGGACCGGCGCCGACGACCGCGCGGGCCGGGCCCAGCGGGCACGCCGGAGGATCGCCGGTCTCGCCGAGCGGGAGCGCGAGGTCGCGGTCGCCGTCGGACGCGGCCGTTCCAACGCGGAAATCGCCGCGAGCCTCTATCTCAGCGTGGCCACCGTGAAAACACACGTGTCACGCATTCTTGCGAAGTTCGACTTCAACAACCGTGTCCAGATAGCGCTGTTGGTGCACGATGCGGGGTTGCTCGACGAGGAGGACGACGGCGGGGGCGACGTACGCTGAGACGGTTCGATCCGAGGCGATCGAACCGAACCGGCCGGGAGGGGCTGAACCGTGTCCGCAGTCGACATCGATCTTCGCGGGGTCCACGACTTCACCGCGAATCCCTACCCGACGTACGCGAAGCTGCGCTCCGAGGGCCCGGTGCACACCATCCGCACCGATGACGCCGAGCGGATCTGGCTGATCGTCGGGTACGAGGAGGGCCGCGCGGCCCTCGCCGACCAACGGCTCAGCAAGGACTGGCGGACCTCGGACCTCTGGATCGGTGACGGCGATCCGATCAACGCCAACATGCTGGAGATGGACGCGCCGCACCACACCCGGCTGCGCAAGCTCGTCGCCCGCGAGTTCACCGCCCGAAGGATCGAGTCGCTGCGGCCGCGGGTCCAGCAGATCACCGACGAACTGCTCGACGCGATGGTGCCCGCAGGGAGCGGCGACCTCGTCGACGCGCTCGCCTTCCCGCTGCCGATGACCGTCATCTGCGAGCTGATCGGCGTGCCGGACCTGGACCGCGACCGGTTCCGCCTGCTGTCGAACGGCATCGTCGCCCCGACGTCCTCGGACACGGGAGGCGAAGCGGTCCGCGCGATGGGGGCCTATCTCGTGGAGCTCATCGAGGACAAGCGGTGCGCTCCCGGCGACGACCTGATGAGCGCGCTGATCAGAGTGCGGGACGAGGAGGGTGACGGTCTGTCGCCCGACGAACTCGTCGGCATGGCCTTCCTGCTGCTCGTCGCCGGACACGAGACCACCGTCAATCTGATCTCCAACGGGGTACGGGCCCTGCTCGCCCACCCCGGCCAACTCGCCGCACTCCGCGCCGACCTCGGTCTGATCGACGGCGCGGTCGAGGAGATGCTCCGGTACGACGGACCGGTGGAGACCGCCACCTTCCGCTTCGCCCGGGAGCCGGTCGAGATCGGCAACCGGACCATTCCGGCGGGCGAAGCGATCCTGGTCGCCCTGGCCGGTGGCGACCGCGACCCCGCTCGCTACCCGGACCCGGACCACTTCGACATCAGTCGCGACGCCCAGGGCCACCTGGCCTTCGGCCACGGCATGCACTTCTGCATGGGGGCGCCGCTGGCCCGGATGGAGGGCCGGATCGCGATTCGTACGCTGCTGGAGCGGTGCCCGGATCTCGCACTCGACCCGGCCGGTGCGGAGCTGGACTGGCTGCCCGGGATGCTGATCCGAGGGGTCCGGCAGCTGCCGGTGCGCTGGTGAGATAAGAAGGCTTGTCATGAACGGACTTGACATGCAGATGGCGCAGAAGGTCCTCGACAGCCAGCCGTTCAGCGGGCTCGTCGGGGCACGGATCACCGCCTTCGGGGGCGGCGCCGCCACCCTCGAAGTGGACATCCGGCAGGAGCTCCAGCAGCAGAACGGCTTTGTGCACGGCGGCGTGCTGTCGTACGCCGCCGACAACTCGATCACCTTCGCCGCCGGAACGACGCTCGGGCCGGCCGTACTGACCGGTGGCTTCTCGATCCAGTACATCCGTCCGGCCACCGGGCGCACCCTGATCGCCCGCGCCACCGTCGTCCACACCGGCCGTCGCCAGGCGGTGGTCCGCTGCGATCTGTTCGCCGCGGCGGATGACGGCGCGGAAGCCCTGTGCGCGGTCGCCCAGGGAACCGTGCTCTCCGCCCGGACGCAGTGAAGGGACCCGCCTTGACCAGTCGAGCGACCGACGCGACCGAATCAGCGGATGTCGTCGATCTCGCCGCGCTCGGTGAGACGTTCACCCGCGACCCCCACCCCGTCTACGCCGCGCTCCGGGAGCGTGGACCCGTCCACCGGATCCGGATGCCGGAAGGCACCGACGCCTGGCTCGTCGTCGGATACGAGGAAGGCCGCACCGCGCTCGCGGACCCGCGGCTGTCCAAGCGGTGGGACAACGCCTCGCCCGCCCTGGGCGTCAGCAAGGTCTCCGCAGGGACGTCCATGCTCAGCTCGGACGCCCCCGTGCACACCCGGCTGCGCAAGCTGGTGACCCGTGAGTTCACCCCGCGCCGCATGGAGCAACTCGCTCCACGGATCCAGGAGATGACCGACGAACTGCTCGACCGGATGCTGGCGGAACCGGACCGCAGGACCGACCTCGTCGACGCGCTGTCGTTCCCGCTGCCGATGTCCGTCATCTGCGAACTGCTCGGGGTCCCGTTCCTGGACCGCGGGTCGTTCCGTGAATGGTCCGGCATCGCTGTGTCGTCGGTCGACGCGGCGGCGCGGGTGGCCGCCACCGGGAACATGACCCGCTACGTGGCGGGGCTGCTGGCCGACAAGCGCGCACAGCCCGGCGACGACCTGATGAGCGCGCTGATCCACACGTCGGACGACGACGGCGACCGGCTCTCCGAGGACGAGCTGATGGGTATGGCCTGGCTGCTGCTCGTCGCCGGACACGAGACCACGGTCAACCTCATCTCCAACGGCGTTCTGGCTCTCCTCGCTCACCCGGACCAACTGGCCGTACTACGCGCCGATTTCGGACTCATCGACAACGCGGTGGAGGAGACGCTGCGCTACGAGGGGCCGGTCGAGACCCCCACGTACCGGTTCACCACCGAGCCGCTCGACATCGGCGGCACCGTCGTTCCCGGCGGCGGCAAACTGGTCCTGATCGCGATGGCCGACGCCAACCGCGACCCGGACCGCTTCGAGGACGCCGACCGTTTCGACATCACCCGGGACGCCCGCGGCCATGTCGCCTTCGGCCACGGCATCCACTACTGCCTGGGCGCGCCCCTGGCTCGCATCGAGGCCCGGATTGCGATCAGATCCCTGCTGGAGCGCTGCCCCGGACTGGCCCTGGACGCGCATCCCGCCGCCCTGACCTGGCGTACGGGCATGCTGATCCGGGGCCCCGAGCGGCTGCCGGTCGCCTGGTAGCGGGGCCCGCGCCGTCAGCCGGTGGGGATCTCCGCCACCGCCACCGGCCGGTGCTCGCGCCGGGACAGCTCGCACGCCTCCGCGATCCGCAGCGCGTGCAGAGCCTCCCGGCCGTCACACGGGTTGGCCGCCTCGCCCCGCACCACCTGTACGAACGCGTCGAGTTCCGCCTCGTACGCCGCGGCGAACCGCTCCAGGAACCCCGGCCACGGCTTGGCCGGGGCGGCGGGGCCCTGGGGTTCCACCGACGTCAGCGGCGTACGGTCGTCCAGACCGACCGCGACCTGGTCGAGCTCGCCCGCCAGCTCCATCCGTACGTCGTACCCGGCGCCGTTGCACCGGGTCGCCGTCGCCGTCGCCAGTGTGGAGTCGTCCAGGGTCAGCAGCGCCGCCGCCGTGTCGACATCGCCCGCCGCCCGGAACATCGCGGGACCGGCGTCCGAACCGGTGGCGTACACCTCCACGACCTCACGGCCCGTCACCCACCGCAGGATGTCGAAGTCATGGACCAGGCAATCCCGGAACAGGCCGCCGGAGTACGGCAGATACGCGGCGGGCGGCGGCGCAGGATCGGACGTCATGGCCCGGACGGTGTGGAGCCTGCCCAGCGCCCCGCTCCGCACGGCGCTGCGCGCCGCACCGTAACCGGCGTCGAAGCGGCGCATGAAGCCCAGTTGGAGCACGCTTCCGGCCCGCTCGACCTCATGCAGGGCGCCCAGCGTTCCCGCCAGATCCAGTGCGATGGGCTTCTCGCAGAACGCCGGCAGGCCCGCCCGTGCGGCCAGTGCGATCAGCTCCGCATGTGCCGAGGTGGCCGAGGCGATCACGACGGCATCCACCCCCGCGTCCAGCACCTCGGCCGCGGACCCGACGGCTGTCGCATGGCCGATGCGGTCCGCGACCCCGGCCGCCCGCGCCCCGTCGGTGTCCGTCACCACCAGGGTGTCCACCTCGGGGTGGCGGGCCAGCGCGCCCGCATGGAAGGAACCGATCCGGCCGGTGCCGATGAGTCCGATACGCATGGACCCAACGTGCCGCCCCCCAGCTGCGCTGTCAACTATATGTCCTGACAAACGAGGGTGTGTTCGACGCCTCCAACCGCAGTACCGACACCCCGGACGGCTCCGGCGTCACGTTGTCCACCGGTTCACCGTGTCCACCGGTTCACCGTCGAGAGCCGTGAGGCGGCGCCCCGCCTCGACGGCCGGCTTCACCTGCGAGGAGAACATTTCGACGGGCGCGGTGCTCGTCACCCCGCCCACCCTGATCGCCTTCCTCTTCCTCCAGCAGTACCTCTGCAACGGCTTCACCCGGGGAGCGACGCGAACAAACAGACACCCGGATTGTCCGGACAACAGGACGACCTGACTACCGGCCGTCCGGACGTGACAGCTACGCTCCTGCCGTGTCCAAACCCACCGCCGACCCCGCCGCCCTCGAACTCGGCGTGGACCGCAGCAGCCCGGTCCCGCTCTACTACCAGCTGTCCCAGCAGCTGGAGGCGGCCATCGAGAAGGGCCGGCTCGCCCCCGGCAGCCTCCTCGGCAACGAGATCGAGCTCGCGGCCCGGCTCGGTCTGTCCCGGCCCACCGTCCGCCAGGCCATCCAGTCGCTCGTCGACAAGGGACTGATGGTCCGTCGCCGCGGGGTGGGCACCCAGGTCGTCCACAGCCAGGTGCGGCGTCCGCTCGAACTGAGCAGTCTGTACGACGACCTGGAGGCGGCCGGGCAGCACCCCACCACCCGCGTCCTGCGCAACATGGTCGAGCCCGCCCCCGCCGCGACCGCCGCCGCCCTCGGCGTCCCGGAAGGCACCGAGGTCCACCTCGTCGAACGGCTGCGGTCCGCGCACGGCGAACCGATGGCCCTGCTCCGTAACCATCTGCCGGCCGGTCTCGTCGACCTGTCCACCGAACGGCTGGAGGCCACCGGCCTCTACCGGATGCTGCGGGCCGCCGGAGTCACCCTGCACAGCGCCCGCCAGACCGTCGGCGCCCGCCTCGCCACGGCCGAGGAGGCGGCACAGCTCGCCGAGCCCGAGGGCGCGCCGCTGCTGACCATGGAACGCACCACGTACGACGACACCGGGCGGGCGGTCGAATTCGGCTCGCACATCTACCGGGCGTCGCGCTACGCCTTCGATTTCCAGCTGCTTGTCCGCTGACGCCCGCATATCGGCCCGTTGACGGTGTCCCCGCTCCTCGCTACAACTCCCCAAGCCGCACTCGGGCGGCCGGGAGACAAGGCGGACCCACCATGCGTACTTCTCGCAAGGCAGCACCCCTGATCGCCATCTGCACCATCAGCCTCGCCGTCACCGTCGTCGCCGGATGCAGCAGCTCCGGCGGCAAGAGCTCCGAGGACAAATCCGGCAGCGGCAGCGGGCAGGGAGCCAAGGGCGTCTCCACACCCCGGATGAAGATCGCGATGATCACGCACTCGGGGGAGGGCGACACCTTCTGGGACATCGTCCAGAGCGGTGCGAAGCAGGCGGCGGCCAAGGACAACGTCGAGTTCCTGTACTCCGCGAACAAGGAGGGCAAGGAGCAGGCCCAGCTCGTCCAGGCCGCCATCGACCAGAAGGTCGACGGGATCGTCGTCACCCTCGCCAAACCGGAGGCCGTGGCGGACGCCGTCACCAAGGCCGTGAAGGCGGGCATCCCCGTCGTCACCATCAACTCGGGCGCGCAGTTCTCGAAGGGTGTCGGCGCGATCGGCCATATCGGGCAGGACGAGAAGGTCGCCGGCGAGGCCGTCGGTGAGGAGCTCAACAAGCGGGGCCGCAAGAAGGCCGTCTGCGTCATCCACGAGCAGGGCAATGTGTCGCTGGAGGAGCGCTGCGCCGGGGTGAAGAAGACCTTCGAGGGAAGCGTCGAGAACCTCAGCATCGAAGGCACCAACATGCCCGCCTCCACGTCCTCCATCGAGGCGAAGCTCCAGGCCGACCACGGCATCGACGCGATCGTCACCCTCGGCGCGCCGTTCGCCGCCGCCTCCGTCAAGGCCAAGGAAGGCTCCGGCTCCAAGGCCGAGGTCGACACGTTCGATCTCAACGCCGAGGTCGTCAAACGGCTGAAGGCCTCCGAGGTCGGCTTCGCCGTCGACCAGCAGCCCTATCTCCAGGGCTATCTCGCCGTCGACGAACTGTGGCTCGACAGGACCAACGGCAACATCATCGGGGGCGGAAAGCCCGTGCTCACCGGCCCGGCGATCGTCACCGCCGCCGACGTGCCGCAGCTGGAGAAATACACCGCGCGCGGTACCCGGTGACCCGCGTGCGGACCGCCGTGCCCCCTCCGTGCCGACACCCACGGCCCGCCCCTGCCGGGCGGCGCCGAGTCCGGCTCGGGGATACTTGGCCAGCCGGACCGGGTGGAAACACCGCCGGTCGGCACCAAGCAGCACAGCGAGCAGCACAAGAAGGGCACCACGTCGTGGCAAGGGTTCGGACAGGGGTACGTGCGATGGGCGCCGTGCTTGCGGCGGTGCTCGGGGCCTCCCTCGTGGGATGCAGCAGCACCGGTGGCAAGCGGGCGGAGGAGCGCGCGGCCCGGGCCGCCGCCGAGGGCCGGTCCGCGGTGAACACACCCCGCTGGACCTTCGCCATGGTCACGCACTCGGGCGACGGCGACACCTTCTGGGACATCGTCCAGAACGGCGCGAAGCAGGCGGCCGTCAAGGACAACATCAAGTTCCTGTACTCGCACAACGACGAGGCGCAGCAGCAGGCCCAGCTCGTCCAGGCCGCCATCGACCAGAAGGTCGACGGGCTGATCGTCACGCTCGCCAAGCCCGACGCGTTGAAGGACGTCGTCGCCAAGGCGACCCGGGCCGGGATCCCGGTGATCACCGTGAACTCGGGCTCCGCGGAGTCCAAGGCGTTCGGCGCGCTCACCCACATCGGCCAGGACGAGTCCATCGCGGGCGAGGCCGTCGGCGACGAGCTCAACGCGCGCGGCCGCAAGAAGGCCCTGTGCATCCTGCACGAGCAGGGCAACATCGGGCACGAGCAGCGCTGCGCCGGGGCGAAGAAGACCTTCGACGGGCAGATGCAGAACCTGTACGTCGAGGGCACCAACATGCCCGACGTCCAGGCGTCCATCGAGGCGAAGCTCCAGGCGGACAAGAGCATCGACGCGGTCGTCACCCTGGGCGCGCCGTTCGCCGACGCCGCTGTGAAGGCGAAGCGGACCGCGGGCTCCAAGGCCGAGATCGACACCTTCGACCTGAACGCCAAGGTCGCCACCGCACTCCAGGACAAGACCCTGGGCTTCGCCGTGGACCAGCAGCCCTACCTCCAGGGGTACGAGGCCGTCGACCTGCTCTGGCTCTACCGCTACAACCGCAATGTGCTCGGCGGCGGCCGCCCCGTCCTCACCGGCCCGCAGATCATCACCTCGAAGGACGCCGCCCAGCTGGCGGAGTACACGAAGCGGGGGACCCGATGACCACGACGGAGCAACCACCCGCGCCCTCCGGGGCCGACGAGCGGCTGCTGCGCACCTCACCGCTGCGCAGGCTCCTGGGCCGCCCCGAACTCGGATCGGTCGTCGGCGCCGCGGCCGTCTTTCTCTTCTTCTCGATCGTCGCCGACAGCTTCCTGCGCGCGTCCAGCTTCGGCACGGTGCTGTACGCGGCGTCCACCATCGGGATCATGGCGGCGCCGGTCGCCCTGTTGATGATCGGCGGCGAGTTCGACCTCTCCGCCGGTGTGCTGGTCACCAGCTCCGCGCTGGTCTCGTCGATGTTCAGCTACCAGATGACGGCCAACGTCTGGGTCGGCGTCTTCGTGTCGCTGCTGGTGACCCTGGCCATCGGCGCGTTCAACGGGCTCATGCTGACCCGGACCAAACTTCCGAGCTTCATCATCACGCTCGGCACGTTCCTGATGCTGACCGGTCTCAATCTCGGCTTCACCAAGCTGATCAGCGGCACCGTGTCGACGAAGTCCATCGGCGACATGGAGGGCTTCGACTCGGCCCGCAAGGTCTTCGCCTCGGAGTGGACCGTCGGCGGGGTCGAGTTCAAGGTGACCATCCTGTGGTGGGCGGTGCTCGTGGCGATCGCCACCGGGATCCTGCTCCGTACCCGCTTCGGGAACTGGATCTTCGCGGTCGGCGGCGAGGCCGACGCGGCCCGCGCGGTCGGCGTCCCGGTGATCCGTACCAAGGTCGGGCTCTACCTCGGGGTCGCCTTCGCCGCCTGGGTCTCCGGGCAGCATCTGCTGTTCTCGTACGACGTGGTGCAGTCCGGTGAGGGCGTCGGCAACGAGCTGACGTACATCATCGCGGCCGTCATCGGCGGCTGCCTGATCACCGGAGGTTACGGCTCCGCCATCGGCTCGGCGGTCGGCGCGTTCATCTTCGGTATGACCAGCAAGGGCATCGTCTACGCGGAGTGGAACCCGGACTGGTTCAAGTTCTTCCTCGGAGCCATGCTGCTCCTGGCCACCCTGCTCAACGCATGGGTACGCAAGCGCGCGGAGGCGACGAAATGACGACCCCGGCCCCCCGGGCGCTGATCGAGCTGGACCACGTCAGCAAGTTCTACGGCAACATCAAGGCGCTCCAGGACGTCTCGCTGGTGGTCCACGCGGGCGAGATCTCCTGCGTACTGGGCGACAACGGTGCGGGCAAGTCCACCCTCATCAAGATCATCGCGGGCCTGCACCGGCACGACGCCGGCACGTTCCTCATCGACGGTGAGGAGACCACGCTCGCCAACCCGCGCGACGCCCTCGACCGGGGCATCGCCACCGTCTACCAGGACCTGGCCGTCGTCCCGCTGATGCCGGTCTGGCGGAACTTCTTCCTCGGCTCCGAGCCGACGACGGGTGTCGGCCCGTTCAAGACGCTCGACGTCCGGAAGATGCGCGAGACCACCCGCTCCGAACTGCTGCGCATGGGCATCGACCTGCGCGACGTCGACCAGCCGATCGGCACCCTGTCCGGCGGCGAGCGCCAGTGCGTCGCCATCGCGCGCGCCGTCTACTTCGGTGCCAAGGTGCTGGTCCTGGACGAGCCCACCGCGGCGCTCGGCGTCAAGCAGTCCGGGGTCGTGCTCAAGTACGTCGCGGCCGCCCGGGACGCCGGACTCGGCGTGGTTCTCATCACGCACAACCCGCACCACGCATATCTGGTCGGAGACCGGTTCGTGCTGCTCAAGCGGGGTGCCATGTCCGGCAGCCATGCCAAGGACGGCATCACGCTGGACGAGCTGACCCGCCAGATGGCGGGCGGCAGCGAGCTCGAGGAGCTCAGCCACGAGCTCCAGCGGGCCACGTCACCGGGGCGCCCGGACACCGACGACACGCCTTAGAGGAGCTCACAAAATGGGCGCCCGGCTCGCGACGCCTGGCACGCACGCTCGCTGCGTTGCCGAAATGCCCTGGTAGCTCCGCTACGAGGACCTTCCAGCGCCTTGCGATCGCACGCACCAGACGCCGCGAGCTGATCGGACTCCCATTTTGTGAGCTCCTCTTAGAGAAGCTCAGGACTCTCCGGCGGATCATGGCCGGGCTCGACCCTGATCCGCCCGACACCCTCTGGGGTGGGGCGCCACCGGGGCGCCGCGGGGCCCCGGCCGCCCGCCCCGGCGCCCCGGCAGTGGCAGAATCGAGCCCGACGGGCGCCGTCCGTCGCCGGGAGCATCACCACCCGGCCCCCAGACCCCGCAGGGACGATGAGCACGTACCGCGACTTCACACACCGCGGCTCCGCCCGCGCCACCGTCCTGCGGACCGTCGGCACCCGTGAGCGGCGCTCGCACCTCACCGCGCCCCGGGTGCCCACCGTCGGTATCGACATCGGGGGTACGAAGGTGATGGCGGGCGTCGTCGACGCCGACGGCAACATCCTCGAGCAGCTGCGCACCGAGACGCCCGACAAGTCCAAGAGCCCCAAGGTCGTCGAGGACACCATCGTCGAGCTGGTCCTCGATCTCTCCGACCGGCACGACGTGCACGCCGTCGGCATCGGCGCGGCGGGCTGGGTCGACGCGGACCGCTCCAAGGTGCTCTTCGCCCCGCATCTCGCCTGGCGTGACGAACCCCTCAGGGACGCCCTGGCCTCGCGCCTCGTCGTCCCCGTCATGGTCGACAACGACGCGAACACCGCCGCCTGGGCGGAGTGGCGCTTCGGCGCCGGGCGCGGCGAGGACCATCTGGTCATGATCACGCTCGGCACCGGCATCGGCGGCGCGATCCTGGAGGACGGTCAGGTCAAGCGCGGCAAGTACGGCGTCGCCGGTGAGTTCGGCCACATGCAGGTGGTGCCCGGCGGGCACCGCTGTCCCTGCGGGAACCGTGGCTGCTGGGAGCAGTACAGCTCCGGCAACGCCCTGGTCCGCGAGGCCCGGGAGCTGGCCGCCGCGGACTCCCCGGTCGCCCACGGAATCATCGAGCGCGTCAAGGGGAACATCCCCGAGATCACCGGGCCGCTCATCACCGAACTGGCCCGGGAGGGCGATGCGATGTGCATCGAGCTCCTCCAGGACATCGGCCAGTGGCTCGGCGTCGGCATCGCCAATCTGGCCGCCGCGCTCGACCCCTCCTGCTTCGTCATCGGCGGCGGCGTGAGCGCCGCGGACGATCTGCTGATCGGCCCCGCCAGGGACGCCTTCAAACGCCACCTCACCGGCCGCGGCTACCGGCCCGAGGCCCGGATCGCCAAGGCGCAGCTCGGCCCGGAGGCAGGTATGGTCGGCGCCGCCGACCTGGCCCGGCTGGTCGCGCGGAGGTTCCGCCGCACCAACCGCCGTCGCGTCGAGCGGTACGAGCGGTATGCGCAGATCTACGACCAGGCCGCGAACACCATCCGCTCCACGCGCAACACCCGCACCTCCTAGGGATTCCCAGAACATGACCACAGCCGAGCATCCCGTTGTGCCGCGCCAGTCCTCGCCGCCCGGCGAGGGCAGCGGCAGGCCCCCGCAGGACCGGCGCCGGACGATCCGCCGGCGCCTGATCACGGCGACCATCATCGTGCTGCTGATCGGCGTCCCGGCCGGCTATCTGCTGATCTCCGCAGGGCAGAGCCGCCGCTCCGGTCAGGACAAGGAGGCCGAGGCCGCCGCGCAGGGGATGCGCGAGGGCTGGCCGTCCCGGATGCAGCGCAGGATCTTCGAACTGCCGATCCCCGGCAACGCCCTGGACGTCCAGTACTACGAAACCAACAACTGGAAGGCCAGCCGGATGTACGTGCAGTTCCGCACGTCGTCCGCCGGGCTCGACCGGTTCCTGAGCCGTCTCGGCAGCGGTCGCGCCGCCCTGCAGGAGGGCGAGGTCACCATCGGGGCCCGCGACACCAAGATCGCCGGCTGGTACTTCGGCCCCGGCGCCGACTGGGCGGGCACCACGCACACCAACAAGGACCCGCGTCCCACCCAGAACATCAGTGTCGACATGACCGATCCGGCAGCCCCTGTCGTATATGTCGTATCTGCGGCCACCCCCTGACCGGAGGCCGACAGAGCGCTCACTGACCTGGAGCGAGTGAGCGATGTGAGTGAGACGAAGACCCCGCAGTCCGCGCAGTCCTACCTTGACGGGGGCTCTGTGTGTGGCGACGCGTCGCGCAGTTGTCGTGCGCGTCGGTGTTGGCGATGACAGCGGTGACGAACCGTTCGTCGTCGCCGGTCTGTGCGGCGTAGGAGTTGTGCCGTACGGCCGAGGCATCGAGGGCGTCGACGATCGCGGTCAGGGTGGGCTCCCGGTGCGCAGCCTCACGGAAGGCGCCGATGACGGCGAACGCGGCGCCGCCGATGTGCCCTCGGCCACGTTCCGCGGCCGGACCGACTCAGCGCGTGAGTGCCCCTGCCGGGCCGGTACCACGGGCGTCCCCTCGGCGCAGCGTGAGAGGCGGGCGCCCGCCCCGCCCGCCAACTCCGCGGCAATGGAGCCAAGTCGGCCGGCCGGCCGGGTCGTGCGGTTCTGGTATCGCTCCGGCAGCGCAAGGGGCACGGCACCGACTCCTCCCGGGGCGCGCCGACAGGCGGATCACTTCCCCCTCGTCGGCCACGTCCTCGACCACCAATGCCGACAACCCCGAGAACACGGTCTCCACAAGGGAGGTGACGTTGGTGTGGGCCAGGTCGACGGCGTCGTCGGCGTCGACACCCTCACCGCTCCGGCCCTGAGCGGGTAGTGCGCTGTCGTGCCAACACCTGGGCGCAGGGAGAAAAGTCGGTCGGTCGGGCCGGTCATAGCTTTCGGATGTGCCGAGTCGCGGAAACGCGGCGGGCGCGATACCGACTGTTCCGAAAGGACCCCTCATGTTCGACATCAACAAGGTGCAGGCCGCTCCGAGCAAGGACCTGCTCACGCCCGACAACGCGGTCATGCTCTTCGTGGACCACCAGCCGCAGATGTTCTTCGGCACCGGGAGCGGCGATCGTGCCGCGATCATCAACAGCACCGTGGGTCTCGCCAAGGCGGCTCAGGCGTTCGACGTGCCGGCCGTCCTGACCACGGTCGCCGCCGAGTCGTTCTCCGGGCCCCTGCTGCCCCAGCTGGCCGAGGTGTTTCCCAAGCACGAGGTCATCGACCGCACCACGATGAACGCCTGGGAGGACGAGGCGCTCGTCGCGGCGGTCAAGGCGACCGGGCGCAAGAAGATCATCCTGTCGGGTCTGTGGACCGAGGTCTGCCTGGTGCTGCCCGCGCTCTCGGCGCTGGAGCAGGGGTACGAGGTGTACGTGGTCTCCGACGCCTCGGGTGGCGTCAGCCCGGCCGCCCACGAGCACGCGCTGCAGCGGATGATCGCCGCCGGTGCGGTCCCGGTGACCTGGGTGCAGGTCCTGCTGGAGCTGCAGCGCGACTGGGCGCGTCAGGAGACGTACGGCGCGGTCATGGAGATCGTCAAGGCCCACGCGGGTGCGTACGGTCTGGGTGTCGTGTACGCGCAGAGCGTCATCGGCGCGCACGCGGCCGGCTGACCTCCGTGGACACCGGCATTCTGATCCTGCGTCTGCTGGTGGGACTGCTCGTGGCCGGCCACGGTGTGCAGAAGATCAGCTCGCACCTGGGCGGCAGGGGACTCGAGGGCGGCACGGAGGAGTTCCGTGCCGACGGCTTCCGCGGCGGAGCCCTCACCGCCCTGGCGGCGGGCGGTGGCCAGATCGGATCGGGTCTGCTGCTCGCCGCCGGCTTCCTGACCCCGCTCGCCGCGACCGGGGCCATCGGGGTCATGACGGTCGCGCTCACCGTGAAATGGCACCACGGGCTCTGGGTGCAGAACGACGGATACGAGTACCCGCTCGTCCTCATCGGTACCGCCGCCGCCCTCGCTGCCACCGGACCAGGCGCCTGGTCGCTCGACGCGGCCCTCGGCCTCACGCCGTACCCGCTGTGGTGGGCGGCCCTCGCCCTCGTGGCCGGTCTCGGCAGCGGGCTGCTCACCCGGCTCGTACTGCATCGGTCGGCCCCGGCGGCGCCGCAGGCCGCCGCCCACGGCGGGCGCTGAGCGCGAGCCGCGAAGGCCGGGCCCGGCAGCCCGCGTCCCCCGCGCGGGAGGCCGGGCCCTCCCACTCATCCGGCCAGGAGCACCTGAAGGAAACCGCGATCACCGCATCCACCACCACACCCCCGCGCAGTGGCGGCCAGCCGTTGCTGCACCAGAAGGGCGCCGGAACCCAGGCGTTCGGCACGCTCGAGCAGCTGCCGATCGGCCTCGGCCACGACACCCGCATGTAAGCCCGCCGGCGGCTCCACCGCGTAGTCGCCGACAAGCAGGCCCTGTACTCCCCTGACAAGAAACACCACTGGCTCATGCGCGGGGCGACCTTCCTCGACGCGGCGCGCGGCACCCGCTGAACGCCCGCCCCGCCCCACCCCGCACACCCTCCGAAGGAGAACCCCTCATGCCGAACCGGCCGACCCTCGAACCCGCCGCCCAGGCGTTCGCCGAGGCCACCGCCCAGCCGCCGTTCCTCTACCAGATTCCCGTGGAGGACGGCCGCAAGGCCGTGGATGACGTCCAGAGCGGTGAAGGCGTCCTGCTGCCCGCCGTCGACGAGGAATGGATCACTGTCCACGGCGGTCCGACCGGCGACGTCCGTGCCCGGATCGTCCGCCCGCGCGGTGCCACCGGCCCCCTCCCCGTCATCCTCTACATCCACGGTGCCGGCTGGGTCTTCGGCAACGCCCACACCCACGACCGGCTCGTCCGCGAGCTCTCCGTCGGCACCGGGGCGGCCGTGGTCTTCCCCGAGTACGACCTGTCGCCCGAGGCCCGCTACCCGGTCGCCATCGAGCAGAACTACAGCGTCGCCCAGTGGATCGCCCGCGAGGGACACCACAAGGACCTCGACGGCACCCGGATTGCCGTCGCCGGCGACTCGGTCGGTGGCAACATGACTGCGGCCCTCACCCTGATGGCCAAGCAGCGCGGCGACGTCACGCTCGTCCAGCAGGTCCTCTTCTACCCGGTCACGGACGCGAGCTTCGACACCGACTCGTACCACCGGTTCGGCGAGGGCTACTTCCTGCGCCGCGACGGCATGCAGTGGTTCTGGGACCAGTACACGACCGACGAGGCCGAGCGCGCCCAGATCACCGCCTCGCCGCTGCGCGCCACCACCGACCAGCTGGCCGGCCTGCCGCCCGCCCTGGTCATCACCGCCGAAGCCGACGTCCTGCGCGACGAGGGCGAGGCATACGCGGCGAAGCTCCGCGCCGCCGGAGTCCCCGTCACCGCCCTGCGCGTCCAGGGGGTCATTCACGACTTCGTCATGCTGAACGCGCTGCGCGAGACGCAGGCCGCGGAACTCGCCATCGGTGTCGCGATCGACACCCTGCGCAAGGTCCTGGCGTGATGGGGCCGTCGATGAGCATGCCGACGACGAGCATGCCTGTGGCGGGCCTCGTGCCCGGCCCGCGGCAGGAACAGCCGCAGGCCGACCTCCTCGTCCGCAACGCGAAGGTGTTCACCGGTGACCCCGACCGACCCGAGGCTCGCGCCGTCGCGATCCGCGACGGCCGGGTCGCGGCTCTCGGTGACGACCACGACCTCGCCCACCTGGTCGGCCCGGGAACCAGGGTCGTCGACGCCCTCGGGCGCCGGGTGATTCCCGGCCTGAACGACTCGCACCTGCACGTCATTCGGGGCGGCCTGAACTACGTCCTGGAACTGCGCTGGGACGGCGTGCGCAGCCTCCGACAGGCTCTCGCCATGCTGCGCGAGCAGGCCGGCCGCACCCCCAAGGGGCAGTGGATCCGGGTCGTCGGCGGCTGGACCGCCGAACAGTTCGCCGAGCGCAGGATGCCCACCGTCGCCGAGCTGAACGCCGCCGCCCCCGACACCCCGGTATTCGTCCTGCACCTGTACCAGTCGGCCCTGATGAACCGGGCCGCGGTGCAGGCAGCCGGATTCACGCGAGACACCCCCGACCCGCGCGGGGGGCAGATCGTACGGGGCCGGGACGGCGAACCCAACGGGGTCCTCCTCGCAGCGCCGGGCGCCCTCATCCTGTACTCGACCCTGGCCAAGGCGCCGGCCCTCGACGAGGCCGACAAGCGGACGTCGACGCGACACTTCCTGCGCGAGCTCAACCGCTTCGGACTGACATCCGCGGTCGACGCCGCCGGCGGGTTCCAGAACTTCCCCGACAACTACGCCACGGTCGTCGACCTCGCCCGGTCGGGGGAGCTCTCCCTGCGCATCGCCTACCACCTGTTCCCGCAGACAGCCGGCCAGGAGCTCGCCGACCTGAAGCGCTGGACCGAGATGGTCAAGCCCGAGGACGGGGACGAGTGGCTCCGGCTGAACGGCGCGGGCGAGAACCTGACCTGGGCCGCCGCCGACTTCGAGAACTTCTCCGAACCCCGACCCGAACTCGCCGTGGGCTACGAGACCGAATTCGAGAGCGCCGTCCGGCTCCTGATGGAGAACGGCTGGGGCTTCCGGCTCCACGCGACCTACGACGAGACGATCCGCCGCGATCTGGCCGTCTTCGAGAAACTCGCGGCGGAAGGACTCTTCCCCGGCGGCAACCGCTGGCTCTTCGATCACGCGGAGACCGTCTCGGCCGGCAGCCTGGACCGGATCGCCGCCCTCGGCGGAGCCGTCTCGGTCCAGAACCGGATGTCCTTCCAGGGCGCCGCGTTCCTCGACCGCTACGGCGCCGAGGCCGCCGCCCACACCCCGCCGGTGCGGGCCATGCTCGACCGGGGCCTGACCGTGGCCGCCGGAACCGACGCCACCCGCGTCTCCTCGTACAACCCGTGGGTCGCACTCCACTGGCTGGTGACCGGGCGCACCGTCGGCGGCACGGCCCTCTACCCGGCCGGGAACCTGATCGACCGGGAGACCGCCCTCGGCCTCTACACCCGGGGTGGAGCGCAGCTCACCGGTGAGCAGGACGTCAAGGGAGTCCTGCGAGAGGGCTGCTACGGCGACCTCGCGATCCTGTCCGACGACTACCTCACCGTGCCCGAGGCGGCTATCCCCGACATCGAGTCCGTCCTCACCGTCGTCGGCGGCCGCATCGTGTACGCGTCCGCCGAGTACGAGGGTCTCGACGAGGCCATCCCGCCGGTGACCCCCGACTGGAGCCCAGTGGCCCACTTCGGCGGCTACCAGGGCGGCGCCCGCCAGGCGTCGCTCGTGGCCGAGGCCGTCGCCGAGTCCGAGCAGCACCGCCGCTGGCGCGTCGCGCGTGGCTCCGTTCCCGGGACGACGCCGTCCTTCGTCGACCCCTGCTTCGATCACTGAAAGAGAGATCCACCCGATGACCGCAGCCTCCCCCGCCGCCGACGGCGGCGACACTCAGGCAACCCCGCCGGACACACCGCCGGGACGCCGTTTCGAGCCGGATCTCCGGTCGATGACCCGGATCAACCTGCGCCCCATCGCCTCACCCATGCCGCTCGGCTTCTTCACGATAGCCATCGCTTCCGTGATGACGGGCTGCCTCCAGCTCGGGCTCTTCGACGAGGCGGCCCGCGCCGCCGTCGCCTTCACTGTGCTGCCGGCCTTCGTCCTCCAACTCCTGGTGAGCTTCCTGGCCTTCGGCGCCCGTGACGTGATCGCGGCGACGCTGATGGCGGTGTTCGCCGGCAGCTGGCTGCCCTACTCGCTCATCATGCTCAGCGGCGCGGCCGACGGCCTTCAGGTCCTCGGCGTGTTCAACCTGGCGCTCCTCTGCTTCGGGGCGCTGATGACCGCCGTGACCCGGCCCAAGCGCGCGCTGTGGTTCGTGCTTGCGGTCTCCCTGCCCCGCTGGGCGGCCACCGGCCTCGCGGGCATCACCGGCGCCGAATGGCTGACCCGCACGTCCGGTGCGCTCGGCCTCGTGGTGGCGCTCGTCGCGATGTACACGGCGTTCGCCCTGATGCTCGAGGACATGCGCAGCGAGCAGGTCCTGCCCATCGGCCGCAGCGGCCCCGCCCACCTCGCCGTGGAAGGCGACCTGGCCGTCCAGCTCCGCAATCTGGAACGCCAGGCGGGCGTGCGCCGCACGCTCTGACCGCACCCACCCACCCCGTCACACCACGACCGCACAGGAGTACCCATGGAACCGCAGGTGACGGACCGGCCAGAGAGGTCCCGGTACGAGGTCCTCGCCGGTGACGACGGCACCGAGACCGCGGGCTTCGCCGAGTACCACCTCTCGGAGGGCGAGATCGCCTTCATCCACACCGAGACCGATCCCCGGTTCGCGGGTCGGGGCCTGGGCGGGCTGCTCGCCCGCGGGGCTCTCGACGACGCCCGGGCACGCGGGCTGCGTGTCCTGCCGTACTGCCCCTTCATCCGGGGCTGGATCGGCAAACACCCCGAGTACGCCGACCTGGTGCCCGAGGCGAGCCGCGCCCGCTTCGGCCTCTGAAGCACTGAAGCACCACGATTCCGCCTTCCGGTCCCCCGGCCACGCCCGCGTCACCCTTTGTGGAGCTGATCCAGGACGCGGTCCGGTTCACTGCTCACTGACCCGCAGCCCGGCTTGGGGCCGTGCCGAGACCACCCTTCGGGGTGGGCTCGGCACGGCTGTTGACACCGCCGACCTGCGGTTTTACCCGAACTGGCACACCGTATTCCTTCCTCGGGGTGTGGAGGAAAGAGGAGTTGTGTACGGGGACAAGTCGTTCGGGGCCGTTCTGCGCGGTCTGCGGCAGCGAGGCCGTTTGACGATGGAGGAGTTGGCCGAGGCGTCGGGTGTGAGTGTCCGGGCCATCGGCGATATGGAGCGGGGGCGCAGTCGGGTTCCGCAGCGGCGCACGGTGGTGGCGCCGACGGAGGGTCTTGGACTCGCGGACGACGAGCGGGAGGCGCTGCTGGCCGCGGCGCGGACGGCGCGTCCGACGCGCGCGGTCGCGGTGGCGGGGACGGTTGTGCCGCCGCGATCGGTGGGGGATTTCACGGGGCGCGAACCGGAGCTGGCTCTCCTGCGGGAGGTCGCGGAACGGGCCCCAGCCGGCGGAGAGGTGTCGGTGTGGGTCGTCTCGGGTCCTCCGGGGTGCGGGAAGACGACGCCGGCGCTGAAGGCGGCGACGGATCCGGCGGAGAAGTTCCCCGACGGGTGTTTCGTGGTGGACCTGCACGGAGTGGATGGCCCCGTGGACACGGGCGAAGCGCTGCTGAAGCTGCTGAAGGCCCTTGGCGTGTCGGACCGCCGGCTGGCGCAGGAGGATCAACATCCGCGCGGGGCTTCTGCGGGCGCTGTTGGGCGACCGCCGGTGCCTGGTGGTGTTGGACAACGCCCGCGACGAGGGGCAGGTCCGTGCGCTGCTGCCGGCAGGCGGGCGGAGTCTGGTGCTGGTCACCAGTCGGCGGCCCTTGACCGGTCTTGAGGATGTCGACCGCCTGGCGCTGTCGGAGATGGCGCAGGAGGAGGCGGTCGATCTGCTGCGCCGGATCCTGGGTGAGGAGCGGGCGGACGCGGAAGCCGCGGCTGTGGCGCAGGTGGCGGAGCTGTGCGGGCGACTGCCGTTGGCCTTGCGGGTGGCGGGAGACTGGCTGACGGTCCGTTCCGGATGGACCGTTGACCACCTGGTCCGGCGCCTGGCCGACGAAGAACGCCGACTGAGCGCGCTCGCCGCCGGCGACGTGCGGGTGGAGGCGGCGTTCGAACTGTCCTACCGCCAGCTGACCGGCCAGGCCGCGCGCATGCTGCGGCTGCTGAGTCCGGTTCCGGGGCCGGACATGACCGCTGCCTACGGCGCCGCTCTGACCGCCACCGGCGTCTTCGAGGCCGAGGACGTGATGGAGGAGCTCGTCGAGGCCGGCCTGCTGCAGGCTACCTTCACCGGCCGCTACCAGTTGCACGACCTGCTGCGGCTGTTCGCCCGCGCCCGGCTGTCCCGCGAGGAAGAACCCGGCGAGCAGGAAGAAGCCGAGGACCGGCTGCGTACCTGGCTGCTGGAGACGGCTGTGGTCGCCGGCCGCTGGTACAAGCCCAAGTACGGGGCGCCGCCGTCCTCCTGGCAGGGCCTGGTCCCGCTGGAGAGTGCCGAGCAGGCCCGTGCCTGGCTCCAGAGCGAAGCCCCCGCCTGGCTCGCCGCGCTGCGCAGCGCCGCCCACCGGGGTGAGCACATCCAGGTCGTGGAGACCGCCTATGCCATGGAATGGTTCTGCAACCTGTGGGTTCACTGGGGGCACTGGCCCGAGGTCTTCCGCCTGGCCGGCGAGGCCGCCACCGCACTTGACGACCCGTACATGCAGGCCTTTCACCTCAACGTGTACTCCTGGTCCCTCTCCTGCGAATCCCGGTACGGGGAGGCCATCGAACGGGCCCACGAAGGGCTGGACTGCGCCCGCCGCGCCCAGAACGCTTCCCAGCAGACCTCGGCACTGGCGCTGATGTGGTCACGGACGCGCAGCACCAGATGGCTCGGTGCGTTCGCGTCCATGCCGCCCGGGTGGGCCCGCTCCGCGATCAGGGTGGCGAACAGGTCGACGACATTGCCGGCCAACCGGTTCGCGACGGCCGGCGGGTAGCCGTCGCCAGAGGAGGAGGCCAGGGTGGCCAGGAACGGGAGCAGCATCGCGCCGAAGCCGTCCCCGGTGCCGATGGCGTTGCCCGTGACCTGCCGGATGTCGCTGTCCGACACACCCAGTGTGCGGCGCGGAAGTTGGAAGACGTGGGTGGCGAACCGCTGCGGATACCGGCGCCCGCGTTCCCTGCTCACGTCCTTGCGCTCTGGGCGGGGTACACCAACGTCAGGACCACGAAGCGCTGGTATGTGAAGTCAGATGTGGAGGATCCTCGTCCGGCAGTGCACTCATGCGGAGGTCCGGCGAGTGTCCCGACCCCCCTCCCGCCAGAAAATATGCGATATGGGAGCGTGGGCGGGTGAGTGAGACGAAGACCCCGCAGTCCGCGCAGTCCTACCTGGGGCCGCAGTCCGCACCACCGGAGCAGCCGTTCCAGGGGCCGCAGACGGTGGAGCCGTTCCCGGGCCTGCAGCCCGTGGATCCGTACGCCGCCGCGCAGGGCACGCAGCCCGGGCTGCATCTCCAGCCGGTGGATCCGTTCCACGGACCGCAGACCACATCGGCGCCGCCGTCGCACGCGCAGCCCGAGCACACCCCGTTCCAGGCCGTACACCTGGAGCCGGTGCCGCCGGCCCAGCAGGCGCCGCCCGTGCAGCCCGCGCCACCGACGCAGCCCGCCCCGCCCCGGCAGGCCTCCCCCGCGCAGCCGGTGCACACCCTGCAGTACCGGTTCGACGGACCGCAGGACGCCCCCGTCCTCGTCATCGGCCCCTCGCTCGGCACCACCTGGCACATGTGGGACCGGCAGATACCGGAGCTCTCCCAGCACTGGCGGATCTTCCGCTTCGACCTGCCGGGCCACGGCGGCGCCCCCGCCCACCCGGCCACCTCCGTCGGTGAACTCTCCGACCGGCTGCTGGCCACCCTCGACGGTCTCGGCGTCCAGCGCTTCGCGTACGCGGGCTGCTCCATCGGCGGCGCGATCGGCGCCGACCTCGCGCTGCGCCATCCGCACCGGGTCGCCTCGCTGGCCCTGGTGGCCGCCTCACCCCGGTTCGGCAGCGCCGACGAGTTCCGGCAGCGCGGGGTGGTCGTCCGGACCAACGGCCTGGAGCCCATGGCGCGCAGCGCGCCGGAACGCTGGTTCACCCCCGGCTTCGCCGCCGCCCAGGCCGCGATCGTCGAGTGGGCCGTCCAGATGGTCCGCACCACCGACCCCGGCTGTTACATCGCCGCCTGCGAAGCGCTCGCCGCCTTCGACATCCGTACCGAGCTCGGCCGCATCGGCGTCCCGACCCTCGTGCTGGTCGGCGCCGAGGACCGGGTCACCGGGCCCGCCGAGGCCCGGACCCTGGTCGCGGGCATCCCGGACGCCCGGCTCGCCCTCGTCCCCGGGGCCTCGCACCTCGCCCCGGTCGAGCAGCCGGCCGCGGTCACCGACCTGCTCGTCACCCACTTCTCGACGAGCTGGCAGGACACCCTCGCCGCCATCCCCGTCCCGGGCACCGGCCCCGCGCTCTCCGCCCCCGTGCTGCCCATCGCGGAGATCGCCCCCGCCGAGGATCAGCCGGAGGCCGCGACCAGCGGCCGCGCCGACCCGTACCAACCGGGCATGAAGGTACGCCGGGAGGTGCTCGGCGACGCCCATGTCGACCGGGTCATGGCCGCCTCCGACGAGTTCACCGGCGAGTTCCAGGAGCTCGTCACGCGCTACGCCTGGGGGGAGACCTGGACCCGCGAGGTCCTGGACCGCCGCACCCGCAGCTGCATCACGCTCACCGCGCTGGTCACCTCCGGCCATCTGGAGAGCCTGGCCGCGCACATCAGGGCCGCCCTGCGCAACGGGCTGACGCCCACGGAGATCAAGGAGGTGCTGCTGCAGACCGCCGTCTACTGCGGCATCCCGGCCGCGGGCGCCGCGTTCACGATCGCCCAGACCGTGATTCAGGAAGAAACGAGGCCGCGCCCGTAGCAGGATGGGCACCATGAACGCTGCGAACCCCGTGCACCTGACCCTGACGAAGAAGACGCACTCCTGCATCCGACTGGAGAAGGACGGGCGGACGCTTGTCATTGACCCGGGCGGCTTCTCGGAGGAGGACGCGGCACTCGGCGCCGACGCGCTGTTGGTGACGCACGAGCACCCCGACCACTTCGACGAGAACCGGCTGCGGGCCGGTCTGGAGGCGAACCCGGCCGCGCAGGTCTGGACCCTGCGCAGTGTCGCCGACCAGCTCTCCGCGGCGTTCCCCGGGCGCGTCCACACCGTCGGACACGGGGACACGTTCTCCGCGGCCGGTTTCGACGTACAGGTGCACGGCGAACTGCACGCGGTGATCCACCCCGACATCCCGCGGATCACCAACATCGGCTTCCTGGTGGACGGTTCGCTCTTCCACCCGGGCGACGCGCTCACCGTGCCCGACCACCCCGTCGACACCCTGATGCTCCCGGTGATGGCCCCCTGGAACAAGATCTCCGAGGTCATCGACTACGTACGCGAGGTCAAGCCGCGGCGAGCCATCGACATCCACGACGCGCTGCTCACCGATCTCGCCCGCCCGATCTACGACCGGCAGATCGGCAGCCTCGGCGGCACCGACCACGGCCGGCTGACCCCGGGTGACTCGACCGGCCTGTGACCGGCGCCGGTCCGGCGAGTGTCAGTGGGAGCCGCTAGGTTTACGTACATGCGCATCGCCACGTGGAACGTCAATTCGATCACCGCCCGCCTCCCCCGGCTGCTGGCCTGGCTGGAGAGCACCGGCACGGACGTGCTGTGCATCCAGGAGACCAAGTGCGCGGCCGAGCAGTTCCCGGCGGACGAGCTGCGCGAGCTCGGCTACGAGTCCGCGGTCAACGCCACGGGCCGGTGGAACGGGGTCGCGCTGGTCTCCCGGGCGGGTCTGGCCGATGTCGTCATGGGGCTGCCCGGCGGCCCCGATTACGAGGGCGTGCAGGAGCCCCGGGCGATCTCGGCGACCTGCGGCCCGGTCCGTCTCTGGTCGGTGTACGTGCCGAACGGCCGTGAGATCGCCCACGAGCACTACGCGTACAAGCTGCGCTGGTTCGAGGCCCTGCAGAAGGCGGTCGCCCCCGACGCCGCGGGTGCCCAGCCGTTCGCGGTCCTCGGCGACTTCAACGTGGCGCCGACCGACGAGGACGTCTGGGACCCCGCCCTGTTCGAGGGCGCCACGCATGTCACCCCCGCCGAGCGCGCCGCCCTCGCCACCCTTCGCGAGGAGGGCCTCTCGGACGTGATGCCGCGCCCGCTCAAGTACGACCGCCCGTACACCTTCTGGGACTACCGCGAGCTGCGCTTCCCGAAGAACAAGGGCATGCGGATCGACCTGGTCTACGGCAACGCCCCCTTCACGGCGGCGGTGAAGGACAGCTATGTGGACCGCGAGGAGCGCAAGGGCAAGGGCGCGTCCGACCATGCGCCGGTGGTCGTCGATCTGGATCTGTGACCGCCGGCCGGTGACGCCCTGCTGCTCCCGGCGCACAAGGGCGCCTTGATCGGGAACGTCCTGGGGGGACCGGGCAGACCCGTACCCGGGCTCTTGCCGCCACCGGCGCCGCCGCCCAGTCCCTGACTGTCCCGTCCGGCCGGTCCGGACCTACGACGCCTCCAGTTGCGGCGCGTGGGCCCGGACCGCGTCGAGCACCTGCCGCTTGGACGGGTTGACCATCGCGTGCCCGGCCACGGACACCGTCGGAACGGTTTCGTTCCCGTCGGCGACCGAGCGGACGAACGCCGCCGCCTCGGGATCCCGCCAGATGTTCACCTCGGTGTACCTGAGGCGGGTGAACCGGAGCCGCAGGCGGAGCTTCATGCAGTACGGGCAGCCGGGCCGCCAGTAGACGACCATGCCGTCGCGGTCCTCGGCCATGCGCTTCCCCCTGTTCGCCCACGTGCGAGGGCAAGCATCTCAGATCGGCCCCGGCCGATTGTCAGTGGTCGCCGATACGGTGATTCCTGTCATTGTCCCGCTTGCTGGCTGCTTGCGAAGGCTCCGACCGCCCCGCCCGTTCAGCGCCGGGCGGGGCGTCATATCCGGACAACGCCGCGGTCGCGCCGAGCGCCAGGACCATCAGCAGCGCACTCACCCACAGCGGCGACCGGAAGCCGAACCCCGCACTGATCGTGATGCCGCCGAGCCAGGGCCCCAGCGCGCCGCCCACGTTGAAGGCGGCCGTGGAGAACGAGCCGGCCAGCGTCGGCGCACCGGGCGCCGACTGGAGCACCCGCGAGATCAGTGCCGTTCCGGTGCCGAACGCGAGCATGCCCTGGACCAGGACGAGCGCGACGACCGCGACCGGGCTTCCCGCGGTCAGTGCCAGCCCGGCCCAG
The DNA here is from genome assembly GCF_042801455.1 of Streptomyces sp. NPDC057565. NCBI lineage: Bacteria > Bacillati > Actinomycetota > Actinomycetes > Kitasatosporales > Streptomycetaceae > Streptomyces > Streptomyces sp. NPDC057565. The sequence goes on from NZ_JBHVFU010000021.1 coordinate 52,276, forward strand.
CCGGCGGTGAGTGCCACCAGCCCGACGGTGGTGACGGCGACCGGCCGCGCATCGACGATCCGGCCCGCGAGGGTGACACCCAGGAACGAGCCGACCCCGAACAGCGCGAGCACGGCAGGCACCCACCCGGCTCCGGCCCCCGTGACCCGGGTGACCAGCGGCTCCAGATAGGAGAACGCGCAGAAGGTCGCGCCCTGCACGAGCGCGCTCGTCAGCAGGGTGAGGACGAGCCGCGGCTCGGTCAGGGACCGCAGTTCGGCACGCCCGCCCACCGCGTGGGAGTCGGCCCGTTCGCCGGGGATCGTCCTGGCGATCACCGCAAGAGCCGGTACGGAGACGAGGGCCACGGCCCAGAACGCAGCGCGCCACCCCCAGTGCCCGCCCAGAACCGCACCGGCGGGCACCCCCGCGACACAGGCGACGGTGACACCGCCGACCACCACCGACGTGGCGCGTGCCCGGGCGCCGGGTCCGGCCACGGAGACCGCGGTCACCAGCGCCACGGCCCAGAAACCCGCGTTGGCCAGTGCTCCGACGATCCGTGTCGCCAGCAGCAGGCCGTAGCCGGGTGTGACCGCGCCCATGACATGGACGGCGGTGAAGACGGAGAGGAAGAACAGCAGCGCACGACGCCGGGGCCAGTTCCGGCTGAGGAGCGCCATCGCGGGTGCGCCGACGACCATCCCGACCGCGAACGCAGACGTCAGCAGGCCGGCGGCCGGGATGGATACGTGCAGGTCGTCGGCGATGTCCGAGACCAGACCGGACAACATGAACTCGGAAGTGCCCTGCGCGAAGACGGCGAGCCCGAGCGCGTAGACAGCAAATGGCATGAAGGAACCCCATGGGCAGACTGATGGACGGACCAGACAGGGGTGTGGGCCGCGCCCGCCCGACAGGTCGAGCGGCAACGCGGAAGAGCGTCAGGCCTGTTCACGGACGTGACGCGACAACGCGGGGGCAGCGTCGTGGCCGGGAATCAGGGCACGAACGCATACGGGGAAGCGCAGCCCACACTGCGGTGGTCCTGCGGCAGCGGCCGGGCAGAAGCGATCCTCCGGCCTGATCGGCCGTGCGGGATCGACTCGACAGCGGGTCGGCCACCGGCGGGACCGGTGGCTAGTCTCTGTTCGCCTCGGGGCTGGACATGATCGCGAACGTACCAGTCGGGATCACTCCGCCTCCACCCCTTTCAAAGAACATGGCCGACACATGTACCTGGGTGGGCTGCGCGGTCATGAAGGATGAGATCGTGAGTGCGCATGTGCTGAGGACTCGTCCGACGGGGCTGACGCTCCGGGAGCCGACCCGCATCGATACGGCGGAGCAGGTCGCGCTGCTGGACCGGAACCGCGCGCATCCGGCCTCGGCCGACGCGTACGAGGAGGAGTCGACCGGCGACCGTGCGTGGGTGGGGCGGCACCTGGCCGACGTTCCCGGGGCGGTTCCGTGCGGTACGGAGTGCGGCCGGACGGCGTACTGATCGGACGCGTCGAACCGGTGGCGGCCGCGCCCGCCCGGTGGTTGCGGGCGGCGCGCGCGGCAGCGCACGGGTGGGCATGCGCACCTGGTTCAGCACTCGAACGACAGGCCGCGCGCCCTGTGGTGCGTAACCGGGCCGGGATGCGACCCTGAGTGGCATGAACATCCCCTTCTTGGACAACTGGCGTAAGCGTCACGACGGTAGGCGCGGGGCGGGCCTCGCGGCCGCCGTCGAGGCCGACCCGGACGGCGTGGCCGAGCTGCTCGCGGAGTGTGAGCTGCTGCGTGTCCGAGCGGGGCAGCGAGGGCTGGAACTCGATGACACTCCGGCCTCGTTGATGGCGCTCGACCAGCTGCCGCCCCGCTGGCGGGACGACCCCGAGGAGTTGCCCTGGCTGGGTAACGACGCCGGGCTGTACCTCGGCACGGTCCTGGTGCGGAACGTCCCCGGTGCCGTCTGGCACATCTGGCCCAGCGGCCAGCCGGTGGTGCGGCTCGCCTCCGGGCGGGAGATCGATGTCGTCGAGGCAGGGCTCGACTGGGCGATGGCCGGAAGCCCTGAGCTCTCGCAGGTGTACGCGGAGTCAGCCGAAGGATAGGCGAAACGTCGAAACCTAATAAGAAGCCTTATACCCCATTTGTGCGTGTCGGATACGAAGTCCCTTGCCGGGATGGATAGTTTGCGCTGACCTCGACACAGCGATAAGTGGGTAGGGCAGCGTATGGCCGTCGATCCGTTGATCGAGCTGCGGGACGTCAATAAGTACTACGGAAAGTTGCACGTACTGCAGGACATCAATCTCACCGTCGGCCGCGGGGAGGTGGTGGTGGTCATCGGCCCCTCCGGCTCCGGAAAATCGACGCTCTGCCGGACCATCAACAGGCTCGAGACGATCGAGTCGGGCTACATCGCCATCGACGGCAGGCCCCTCCCGGAGGAGGGCAAGGGACTCGCGGAGCTGCGGGCCGAAGTCGGGATGGTCTTCCAGTCCTTCAATCTCTTCGCGCACAAGACCGTGCTGGCCAATGTCTCGCTCGCCCAGCTCAAGGTCCGCAAGCGCAAGAAGGACCAGTGCGACCTGCGGTCCCGGGAGCTGCTGGAGCGGGTCGGGCTCGCCTCCCAGGCGGACAAGTACCCCGCCCAGCTCTCCGGCGGTCAGCAGCAGCGGGTGGCCATCGCCCGCGCCCTCGCCATGGACCCCAAGGCCCTCCTCTTCGACGAGCCGACCTCGGCGCTCGACCCGGAAATGATCAACGAGGTGCTGGAGGTCATGCGGCAGCTGGCCCGGGACGGCATGACCATGGTCGTCGTCACCCACGAGATGGGGTTCGCCCGGTCGGCAGCCAACCGTGTGGTCTTCATGGCCGACGGCCGCATCGTCGAGGACCGCACCCCGGAGGCGTTCTTCACCGCCCCGGAGACCGACCGGGCCAAGGACTTCCTGTCCAAGATCCTCAAGCACTGACGGGAGGCTCCCTGTTGCGAACGAGAAGACTTCTGGCCGCCTGCGCGAGCCTTCTGCTGGCCGTCATCGCCGTCGGCTGCGGGAAGGAGGGCAGCCCTCCGGTGAAGGGGCCCAAGCCCGGCCAGCTGCCGGTCTACAAGGTCGACACCGCGTTCCGGCTGCCCGAATCGAAGACCTGGACGAAGGCCAGGAAGCGCGGATATCTCCGGGTCGGGGCCAAGGAGGACCAGCCCTATCTGGGCGAGAAGGACCCGGCCACGGGCATCTACTCCGGATTCGACATCGAGATCGCCCGGATGATGTCGGCCTCGCTCGGCTTCGACCCGAAGACGATCCACTTCAAGACGATCGCCTCCGCCAACCGCGAGACCGCGCTGCAGAACGGGCAGATCGACTACTACGTCGGCACCTACACCATCAACGACATGCGCAAGAAGCTCGTCGGGTTCGCCGGGCCGTATTTCATGGCAGGTCAGTCCCTGCTCGTGCGCACGGACGAGCACGACATCAACGGCCCGCAGGACCTGGCCGGCAGGACCGTCTGCTCGGCCGCGGGCTCGACCCCGTACCAGCGCATCGCGGCCGACTACCCGAAGGCGATCCTCGTCGCGTACGACACGTACTCGATCTGCGTCGACAACCTGCTGACGTACCAGGTCGACGCCGTCACCACCGACGACGCCATCCTGCTGGGCTTCGCGGCCAAGGCGCCCAAGGAGCTGAAGGTGGTCGGCAAGCCGTTCTCCGAGGAGCCGTACGGCATCGGCGTCCAGCGCAGCGACAACGCGCTCCGGTTCGCACTCAACGACGCCCTTGAGGCCAACGAGAAGAACGGCAACTGGAAGAAGGCGTTCGAGGCCACGCTCGGCCTGTCCGGGGTGCCCGCGCCGACTCCGCCGCCCATCGACCGCTACCCGGCGACCTGAGAGGACGGGCCGCGTCCATGGACGTACTCACAGAGAACTTCTCGCTCTACGGCAAAGGCTTCCTCGGCACCCTCGAACTCACCGTCTACGCCTCGATCCTGGCGCTTGTCCTCGGCTTCGTCATGGCCTCGTTCCGAGTGGCGCCCGTCGGCTCGCTGCGGGTGTTCGGCACGGTCTGGGTGACGGTGCTGCGCAACACCCCGCTGACCCTGCTCTTCTTCGCCGTCCTGCTCGGTCTGCCGCGCTTCGGTCTGGTCCTGCCGTTCAAGGTCTTCGCGATCCTCGCGCTCGGCTGCTACACCTCGGCGTTCATCTGCGAGGTGCTCCGCTCCGGCATCAACACCGTGCCGCAGGGGCAGGGCGAGGCGGCCCGCAGTCTCGGAATGACCTTCGGGCAGACGCTGGGCAATGTGGTGCTGCCGCAGGCGTTCCGCTCGGTGATCCCGCCGGTCGGTTCGACGCTCATCGCCCTCGCCAAGAACTCGGCGATCGCGGGGGCGTTCAGCGTCACCGAACTGCTCGGCACCTACAAGACCCTCAACGAGCTGGGCTACAGCATCATCTGGACCTTCGTCTGGATCGCCGTCGGCTACCTCATCATCACGTTGTCCATCAGCGCGCTCTTCAACGTGCTGGAGAAGCGCTACGGAGTGGCCCGATGACCCAGACGGCGGCCGCCTCCGCGCTCTACGACATCCCGGGCCCGCGGACCCGTAAACGCCACTTCGTGTACGGAATCGCCTCGACGGCCGTGATCATTGCCCTGGTCGGCTGGATCATCTATCTGCTCGTCGAGACCGAGCAGTTCACCAGCGCCAAGTGGACCCCCTTCGAGTACAAGGGCATCCAGGAACTCCTGTTGCGCGGACTCGGCAACACACTCAAGGCTTTCGCCTACGCGGCGGTGCTCTCACTGGCCCTCGGGGCGGTCCTGGCCGTCGGCCGGCTCTCCGAACACCGGGCGGTGCGCTGGCTGGCCACGCTCGTGGTGGAGTTCTTCCGGGCCATGCCCGTCCTGGTGATGATCTTCTTCATCTTCGTGGCGCTGAAGGTGCAGCCGCTGCCCGCGCTGGTCGCCGGACTGACCCTCTACAACGGCTCGGTGCTCGCCGAGGTGTTCCGTACCGGCATCAACTCGGTGGATCGCGGCCAGCGCGAGGCCGCGTACGCACTGGGGATGCGCAAGACGCAGGTCATGACCTTCGTGCTGGCCCCCCAGGCGGTCCGTGCCATGCTGCCCACCATCATCAGCCAGTTGGTGGTGGCCCTGAAGGACACCTCGCTCGGCTTTCTGATCACGTACGAGGAGTTCCTCCACGCGGGCAAACTCATCGCGTCCAACCTCGACTACGATCTTCCCTTCATCCCCGTGGTGATGGTGATCTCGCCGATCTACATCGGGATGTGCATGCTGCTCTCCTGGTTCGCCACCTGGGTGGCCAAGCGGGAGCGGCGCAGTCCGAAGACGGAGGCCGTGGAAGTCGCACCGGCCGAACCAGGAACCCTGCTGCCGGGAGTGCAGTAGCCCGGGACCGGCCGTACGGCGGTCCGGAGGAGCGGTACCGCCCGGCAGCAGCCGGTGATCACTTCTCGCGCAACGGGACGGACAGGTACGAGGGGTCCGCGCCCGGCGAGGAGAAGGTCAGCTGTGCGCCGGCAGGGTTGTGCTCGATGTACAGGGGGTCGACGGTGTCGATCACCAGGGCGAGCCGATGACCGGCCGGGACGTCGTACGCGGTGGAGAACAGCTCCAGGTCGACGGCGAACGGACGGCCCGGAAGCTGTCCGTGGAAGGTATGGGGGGCGTTGCTGACCAGCTTGCCGAGGCCGAGCGGCCCCACGTCGTAGAGATATGCGACGAGGGTGCCGCTCTCCTTGTTGCTGGTGACCGTGGTGTGAAGCCTCGCGGTGCCCCGGACGTGCCGCGCGGAGCCGTACCTCTCGGACTGCCAGACGCTTGCGAAGGTGCGCGGCAGCAGGGGGATCGAGGCGACCGGCGGCAGCTTCACGAACTGGTCTAGGGCGTTCGACAGCAGGGTGATGCCGCCATTGGCGCCCGAGTCGACGTTCGCGTAGACCTTCTCCGTACCGCCGAGCGCGAGCCGCTCCTCCACGGCGCCGACCGACTTCCAGTCCGGGTACCCCTCGTAACCGCTGTCCGTACGGGACTTGAGCTGAACCGGCTGCTCCTGGTCGATGCCGTTGCGCTCGCCCTTGAGGTAGCGGTCGAACCAACGGTGGGCGTCGGTCCAGGTGTCGTTGGGCAGACCGAGCAGCCCGGTGGCCTCGGCGGTGGCGTGGTCACCGGGGCGGAACTCCAGGCGCTTGGGGCCGCTGAGTTTCTCGAAGAACGCGGCGTACTGGTTGGGAGGGAAGATTGTGTCGCCCCAGGCGTTGCCCATCATGACGGCGGCGCCGTTGGCGTTGATCCGGTCCAGATATGTGGCGGGGGAGCGCTTCCTCCCCCAGGCGATCATGTCCTGTTCCTTGGCCAGGTTGGAGCCGAGGAAGTCGGTGAGTATCTGGTTGAGTTCGTTGCTCGGGCGGCCGGTGAGCAGGCCGGCGCCGCCGAGCAGCGCGGCTGCCTGGAGGTGCTGGGTGCGGCCGCTGTAGATGGAGTCGATGAGATCGGCCCAGCCGCTCAGTGCGACGACGGCCTTGATCCGCTTGTCGTGTCCGGCTGCCAGCAGGCTGATGCCCGCGCCGTACGAGACCCCGCCCATGCCGATCCGCTGCGGGTCGGCCGGCGTCCGGTCGAGCGCCCAGTCGATCACGGCGGAGACATCGGCGATGTCCGGCGGACCGGCGACCTCGATCCTCCCGCCGGAGAGCCAGAATCCGCGCGAGGTGTAACTGACCACCACATAGCCGGAGTCGGCGAGCTGCTGTGCCTGCGCCAGGTACTCGATCTGCGGCATCGACCAGCTGGTGGGCAGCACGATGAGCGGGTGCTTCTCGCCGGCCTTCGCACCGGCGGGCGTGAAGACATTGCCCTTGAGCGTGATTCCGCCGGAGCCGGGGATGTCGTGGAACGTCAGGCTCGGGGCGGAATCCGCCACGGGCGCGGCGGGGCTGTCGGCGACGGCCGCCGGGGCCGCGCCGAGGGCGGCTCCGGCGATCAGGACGGCGGCGGTTCCGAGGGCAGCGGTGGTGCGCAGAGCCGGGTACGGACGTCCCACGGGTCACTCCTCACGCGTGTCAGTGCAAAGTGACCCGACGGTAACCCCGGTCGCTTACCGTTGGTAACTCCCCGGTGAGTTGCGTGAGGGTAACGATTGTTGGACGTGATGTCAGCAGTGGCCGAGGGGTGGGAGCAGGGCAACGGGTCAGCTGAGTGCGCTCTTCGCCTGCCAGTCGGCCCAGGACACATTCCACGCCCCGTAGCCGTTGCCCACCGCGACCGTCCCCTTGGCGTCCGCGCCGGTGATCTCGAACGGATCGCCGACCTGCGCCTTCTCGAACAGCTCGGCGGCGTTCGCATTGCTCATTCCCACACAGCCGGAACTGTGGTTGGCGACCCCGAAGTACGCGGCGTTCCACGGCGCTGCATGGGCATACATCCCCGACCAGGTCAGCCGCATCGACGAGTCGACCATCTTGTCGTACGCATCGCCCAGACCGACCGTCTCGGAGCGCATGTTGATCGTGCCCTCCTTCGCCATGAGTACGGCGGTGCCCCGCCAGGACGCCTTCTCGCCGCCCGGGGTGCCCGCCGACATCGGCACGTCCATGACCGTCTTCCCGTCCCGGTGCAGCGCCAGCCGGTGCCGGTCGAGGTCGACCTTGACCACCTGGTTGCGGCCGATGGTGAAGGTCGTCCGGTAGTCGCGCACGAACCAGCCGCCGGCCGTCCCTGAGTTGATGCCGTCCAGTTCGGCGTCGAGCGTGACGCGGGTACCCGACTTCCAGTAGTCCTTGGGCCGCCAGTCGACGCGGTCCTTGCCGGAGTAGTCCTGCAACCAGCCCCAGGAACCCTCGGTGTTGTTCGACGTGGTCACCTTGAGTGCCTTCTCGACCGCCGCCCTGTCCTTCACCGGGTTGTCGAAGACGATCGACAGCGGCTGGGCGATACCGACCGTGGTGTTCTTGCCGGGGGCGAGCGTCAGCTTGTTGACCTTGTCGGCCTCGGCTGTCGAGAAGCCGGCGCGGTCCGTGCCACCCCTGGTGTCCGTCGCCTCGACGCTGTACTCGGTGCCGGGTGCGGCGACCCGGTCCGAGGTCCAGCTGCGGCCGTCGCCGGATATCCGGCCGGTGAGCGCGTCTCCCTCGGTGGCGGTCACCTTCACCGACTTGAGCTTTCCGTCGGCCAGTGTCACCTTCACCGGCTTGCCCGCGGTGGCCCCGGAGCCCTGGAGGTTCACCGAGATTCTGGTGTCCGGAGCCTGAGAAGTCCCGGCGGCGTGACCGGATCCGGAACCGGCGTCCGATGCGGCAGCGCCGCCGGAGCAGGCGGTCAGGGCGGCGCCGAGCACCGCCGTTCCGGTTATCAGGGTGAGCCGGGCCGGGCGGGCCAAGGGCGCGGTACGGCATATGTGCCGACGTGCAGAGAACAACGAAAAACCTCCAGGGCTGTGCTTCTCACCGGTGGAGAGGCATTCACCCGACTTTAAGTTCCTCAAATCCCCGAATAGCCATGGATTCCGTTGTGTGACAACGAATGGAGCGCAACGGTCATCGTCCGGTCACATGCGCCGCTCGGACCCGTCACGGACCGCTGTGAGCATCCTGTGCAGCCCCGCCGAGCCGAGTGGAGGGGCGGGACCAGGGGAGGGCCACGGACATGTCAGCGCTGCTCGCGACCGGTGACCGCAGAGGTGAACAGGAGATGCGGATACGCAGCCTCACCGCCGCCGAGCACCGGGCCGGTGTGACCGCGCGGCCCGGGGCGAGCTTTCTGCAGTATCCGTCCTGGGCCGGAGTGAAGGACCAGTGGACATCGGAAATGCTCGGATGGCACGGCGCCGACGGCGAATTGGCCGGCAGCGCTCTGGTCCTCTACCGACAATTCCCGGGCACCCGTAAATACTTTGCCTATCTGCCGGAAGGCCCGGTGGCCGACTGGGCCGATCCGGAGATCGACCGCTGGCTGCGGCCGTTGGCGGCGTATCTGCGGAAGGCGGGCGCCTTCGCCGTACGGATGGGGCCGTCACCGGCGTACCGCCGCTGGGACGCCGCCCGGCTCAAGGCGGCCACCGGGCCCGGCCGGAAGGTCCGCGACGTACTGGCGACGGAGGTGGATCCGCTCGGCACCGCGGTCGCCGACCGGCTCCGGGCGCGCGGCTGGCGTCGGTGCGGCGGGGACGGCGACGCGGGCAACGACGCCGACGCGCAGCCGCGCTACGTCTTCCAGGTGCCGCTCGCCGGACGCACCCCTGATGAGCTGTGGGCGGGACTCAACCAGGAGTGGCGCCGCAACGTCCGCAAGGCCGAGAAGTCCGGTGTCCGGATCGTCGTCGGCGGCGCGGCGGAACTGCCCGAGTTCCACCGGCTGCTGCGGATCACCGAGGAGCGGGACGGCTTCCGGCTCGGTCGCTCCCTCGCGTACTACCAGCGGCAGTACGCCGTGCTCAACGCCGAACAGCCCGGCCGGATGCAGCTCTATCTCGCCGTCCACGAGGGCGAGATCCTCGCCGCGCACACCATGATCAGCGCCGGGCGGCAGGTCTGGTACCAGACGGGCGCGTCCGCCGACCACCGGCGTGAGGTCCGCCCCAGCAACGCCCTCCAGTGGCGGATGATGCTCGATGCGCACGCCCTCGGCGCCGAGCTGTACGACATGCGCGGGGTACCCTCCACCCTTGACCCCGACGACCGCTCCTTCGGACTGCTGCGCTGGAAGCTCGGCACCGGCGGGCAGGTCGTCGAGACCCTCGGGGAGTGGGAGACATCGGTGGGCGGAGCCGCCAACAACACGCTGTACAGGGCGTTCCAGGCGTATCTGGCCCGCCGGTGACCGCCGCACAGACGACCGGGGCGGTCGCGCAGGAGGCGCCGGAGGGACGGCAGCCGGGATCGGTGCTGCGCAGTGGCGCCGTCATGGCTGCCGGCTCGGTCGTCTCGCGGGCGACCGGGTTCATACGCTCGGCGGTCGTCGTCGCCGCCCTCGGTACCGGACTCACGGCCGACGGCTACACGGTCGCCAACACCGTCCCCAACATCCTCTACATGCTCCTGATCGGCGGAGCCCTCAATGCCGTGTTCGTCCCGGAGCTGGTGCGGGCCGCCAGGGAACACAGCGACGGCGGCGCCGCGTACACCGACCGGCTGCTCACCGTCTGCACGGTCGGCCTCGTCGCCCTCACCGCGCTCGCGGTCGCCGGCGCCCCACTGATCGTCGGCACCTACACGGACTACTCCGGGGAGCAGGCGGAGCTCACGATCGCGCTGGCCCGCTACTGCCTGCCGCAGATCCTCTTCTACGGGCTCTTCACCCTCCTCGGTCAAGTACTCAACTCCCGGAACCGCTTCGGCGCGATGATGTGGACCCCTGTCCTCAACAACGTGGTCATCATCGCGGTGTTCGGGCTCTATCTGGCAGTCGTGGCAGGCTCCGACGGGGAGTTGACCGCCGCCCATGCACGGCTGCTCGGCTGGGGGACGACCGCCGGGATCGTCGTGCAGACGCTGGCCCTGGTGCCCGCGCTGCGGGCCGCGAAGTTCCGCTGGCGGCCCCGGTTCGACTGGCGGGGGAGCGGTCTGACGCGCCCGCTGCGGTCGGCCGGATGGCTCGTCATGCTGGTCCTGGCGAACCAGGGCGCCTACTGGGTGGTGACCCGGCTCTCCACCATCACCGGACAACACGCTGTCGAGCAAGGGGTGGTGGGCGGCGCGGGCTACACCGCGTACAGCTACGCCTTTCAGCTGTGGGTGGTGCCGCAGGGCATCGTGACCGTCTCGCTCGTCACGGCGCTGATGCCGCGGATGAGCCGGGCGGCGGCCGACGGCGACCTCGCGGGGGTGCGCCGCGATGTCTCGTACGCGCTGCGGACCACGGCCGCGGTGGTGGTGCCCGCGGCGGGTGTCTTCTTCGCGCTGGCGCCGTGGGTGATGGGGGCCGTGTTCGGATACGGCCGTACCGGCGGCGCCGACATCGCGGTGATGGCGGGGATGATGATGGCGTTCGCGCCGGGGCTCATCGCGTACTCCGGGCAGTACGTGCTGTCCCGTGGGTTCTACGCGATGAGCGACACCCGTACGCCGTTCTTCCTGAACCTGGTGATCGCGGCGCTCAACGCCGGGCTGTCGGCGCTCGCCTATCTGATGCTGCCCGCGCGGTGGGCGGTGACGGGGATGGCGGGGGCGTACTCGGTGGCACTCTTCGCGGGGTTCGCGGTCACGGGCTGTGTGCTGCATCGCAGGGTGTCTCAAGGAGCCGGGGGAGCGCGGTCGGTGCTGTGGCGCTCGGCCGGACTGTGGGCGCATGCACGGCTGGTGGTGGCATGTGTGCCGGCGGGGGCGCTGGCGTACGGGGTGGCCCGCACGTGCGACGGGTTCGGGGACTTCGCGGCCGTGGGGGCGGGTACGGCAGTGCTGCTGGGGGTGGTGGGGCTGTTGGCCCGGCCGCTGCGGTTGAGCGAGGTCAGCGCGATGTTGGGTGCGGGGCGTGCGCGGATACGGGGGGTCGGGGGCCGGTGAGAGCGTGGCGCTCGCGTCCGGCTGCCGCCCCGTTCCCCACGGCCGGAGGGGCTTGATGTGCGGGACAGGTTCGATCGTGATCGTGGGGATACTGGTGCCATGCCGCGTGTGCTTCTGATCGAGGACGACGCCTCCGTACGGGAAGGGGTCGAGCTCGGGCTGCGCCGGCGCGGGCATGAACTCCGGGCCGTGGAGAGCGGGGAGGCGGGACTCGGTGCGCTGGTGGAGTTCCGTCCTGATCTCGTCCTGCTGGATCTGATGCTGCCCGGTATGAACGGCGTCCAGGTCTGCCGTCGCATAAGGGAGTCCAGCCAGCTGCCGATCATCATGCTCACGGCACGCGGCGACGACTTCGACGTGGTCGTCGGGCTGGAGGCCGGGGCGGACGACTACATCGTCAAACCCGCCCGTACCGAGGTGATCGAGGCCAGGATCCGGGCCGTGCTGCGGCGGCTCGCCGAGCCGGTCGGGCGCAGCGGCATCGAGTTCCACGGCGAACTGGCCGTCGACCGCGCCGGGCTGTCCGTCGCCAAGGCGGGGGAGCGCCTCCTGCTCGCCCCGTCCGAACTCAAGCTGCTGCTGTACCTGTCGGCCTCGCCCGAGCAGGTCTTCAGCAGGCAGCAACTCCTCGAATACGTGTGGGAGCACAGCTACCACGGCGACGCGAGGCTCGTCGACGCCTGTGTGCGACGGCTGCGGCAGAAGATCGAGGACGTGGCGGGCAGCCCCCGCTACATCCAGACCGTCCGTGGCTTCGGCTACCGATTCGGGCCGCTCGAATGAGGCTTTTCGCCGCCCGGTTCGGCCTGCGTATCCGCCTCATATCCGCCTTCCTGCTGGTCGCGGCGATCAGCGCGGTCACCACCGCGACCCTGACCTACCGCGAGGCGCGGTCCGCGATCCTTCAGCAGGCGCAGGACACGGCGGTCGCCCAGTTCCGGGACCGGATCACCGCACAGGCGGTGTCCCTGCCGGTCGACGCGACCCGGCTCCGGACGATGTGCCAGACCCTCGCCCGCGAGGGCAAGCCGCACACCTGGATCGTCTTCGCCGAATACGCGGACCTGAAGGTCTCCTCCTCGGACCGGCCCGTCTCCAACGTGATCACACCCGAACTGCGCGATGCGGCCCGGAACACCGCGCACGCCTCGTTCCAGCGGGTCGTCAAGGACGGCAAACCCTGGCTGACGATCGGGATGCCCGTGATGTTCGACCGGGGCGAGGGGCGTCAGCCCACCGGGCTCGTCCTCTACGCCGTGATGCCGCTCCTCCCGGAGGAGGCCAACGTCAGTGCCATGGTCACCGCGGCCCGCGATGGCGCGCTGCCCGCCCTCCTCATCGCGCTGGTGCCCGCACTGCTCGCCGCCCGCAGTGTGCTGCGCCCGGTGCGTGATCTGCGGCGGGCCGCCGCCGGTATCGGTCGAGGCGAGCTCGACACCCGCATCGAGGTGAAGGGATCGGACGAACTCGCCGATCTGGCATGGACGTTCAATGAGTCGTCCACCAAGCTCCAGCAGTCCGTGGAGGAGCTCCGGCAGGCGGAGGAACGGGCCAGACGCTTCGCCTCCGACGTCTCGCACGAGATGCGCACCCCACTCGCCGGGATGCTCGCCGTCACCGAGGTCCTGGACGAGGACGCCGCGCACCTGAACGCCGACACCGCGGCAGCCGTGCGGCTGATCAGCGCGGAGACCGGGAAGCTGGCCACCCTGGTCGAGGACCTGATGGAGATCTCCCGCTTCGACGCGAAGGCCGCGGACCTCCATCCCGACGAGGTCGATGTCGCCGAGACGATCCGCAAGACCTTGCAGAGCAGACGGTGGGAGGACCGGGTGGTCACCGAACTCCCGGAAGGCGTGAGGGCGGTGCTGGACCCACGCCGTTTCGATGTGATCGTCGCCAACCTGGTCGGCAACGCGCTGCGGCACGGCGCCGAGCCCGTCTCCCTACGGCTGTGGACCGAGCGGCGGGACGGGAGGGACCGTCTGGTGACGGAGGTCGCGGACAGCGGTCCCGGGATCGACGCAGCCGTGCTGCCGCACATCTTCGACCGGTTCTACAAGGCCGACGCGGCACGAACCCGGTCGGCGGGCAGCGGACTCGGTCTGGCGATCACGCAGGAGAACGTACGGCTGCACGGCGGTACGGTCCGCGCCGTCAACGTCCCGTCCGGCGGTGCGGTGTTCACCGTCGAACTGCCACGGGAGGGGGTGTGAGGCGGCTGCGCGCCCTGGTCGCGCTGACGGCGTTCGCGCTGCCGGTGACCGGGTGCGGCATCCGGGCCTCGGAGGTGGTCGAGGTCGGTGACCCGGCGACCGTGGACGTGGCGGCGGGGAGCCAGGAGGGCACACTGCTGTACTTCGTCTCCTCGTCCTCCCCGGGCACGCTGCTGCCCGTCGTACGGCAGATCGACATGCCGAGGGAGGCCGCGTCCTCGGGTACGGGGGACTCGGGTACGGGGGATCTGAAGGGCTCGTCGGGCAAGGCGCTCGTCCTGCTCTTCGAGGGCCCCTCCAGAACGGAGCGAGATGCCGGTATGTCCACGGAACTCCCCCGGAGCCATCTCGGGTTGAGCATGGCCGCGAGTCGGAGCGGGGTGCTGGTCCGGCTGGAAGGGCCTGTCACCGGGCTTTCCGGACTCGCTCAGCAGCAGCTGATCTGCACGGCAGTCCACTCCGGCGTGCCCGATCCGGGTGCGGCGGTGACGCTGTCCGGCACCGATGGCTCCGTCGGGCCCGCCCACTGCACCGTCTGACCGCTCCCGGATGGACTCCGGACGAGATCGTCCGGCCGGGTGCGACACGGCCGGGGCCGCAGTGCCGTCCGGGCGCTCGAAGCCGATCCCGCTGATCAGGGCGTTGTCCCGGCGCGGTGGGCCGGTGACCTTCGACGGCGGGTTCCACCAGGTGTCGGTGCTGGCATCCGCCCCGTGGCGGGCCGCACCGGTGTGGACCGGCCCGGTCGGGCCGACGTCGCAGCGGATCAGCTCGCCGCGCGGTGCGAGGTCCGCGGCGCGGGTGCGGGCGTCTGCGCCGCCCGTGTCACGTCCGCGACCAGTTCCACCACATCGGGCCCGTACGCCCGTGAGTTGACCACCTTCAGCAGCAGGCAGAACGTGTTGGTGCCGTGCTTGCGCGACAGCTTCTCGTAATTGCGGGCCAGGTAGCGTGACGCGGCCTGATTGGTGATCGCCTGCTGTCCGCAGAACAGGAATACCGGACGGGCGTCCTGACCGGCCGTCAGTCGAGCGAGCACGACGTACTCGGCGACACCCTTCTCGACCCGGTAGCGCTCCGAGCCGATCTGGAAGGCGCCGCGGTCCGGACCCGGTTCCGGATCCGTGTTCACCTTCACGCCCGGCAGCAGCGAATGCAGATGGGCGGCCATCCGGCGGTTGGAGACCGGACCGCCGACGCAGAACTCGGTGCGCTCGCCGAAGCCCTGCTGGGTGACGTCGTGCGAGAGGATCTGCGCGTGCGCCGAGCAATCCTTGATCAGTGCGGAGAGTTCGAGCAGGGCGAAGACGTCGTGGCGGTGGACGGCGCCGTCACCGCCCGCGTCGCGGTTGACGACCAGCAGGCACTCGGAGTTCCCGGGCAGTCCGAAGAAGGCCTGCTTGCGGCGGAGCTTGCGGCGCCAGAGGTAGGTTCGGGCGATCCAGCCGAGGGCGGCGCTGATGCCGGCGGCTATCACGCCGAGCACGAGGTTGCGTACGTCGTCAGTCATGGGCGGGCATGTTATCGGTGATTCGGACCCATGTTCACTGCGGTCCTGACGAGACGTAGGAGGCGGAGTTACCCTGCGCGGACGATCCTTCACTGGAGGTGCGCATGCGACGTTCAGTCGCGCGGAATGTGTCGTTCTTGGGTGTTCTCGCCGCTGTCGTCTCGGTCGGGGCGGCCGCACCGTCCTCGTCCGCATCGTCGATATCGCCGCCCCCCAAGTCGCCCGTCGCCGTGGGTTACGGCGGCGCCGTATCCAGCGTGGACGCGGACGCCACGGCCGCCGGGATCGAGGTGCTCCGCAACGGCGGCAACGCCGTGGACGCCGCCGTGGCGACCGCGGCCGCTCTCGGCGTGACGGAGCCCTACTCGGCGGGCCTGGGCGGGGGCGGCTACTTCGTCTACTACAACGCCAAGAAGCACACCGTGGAGACCATCGACGGCCGCGAGACCGCGCCGCGCAGCGCGGACTCCTCCCTCTTCCTGGAGGACGGCAAGCCCCTCGCCTTCGCGGACGCCGTCACCAGTGGTCTGGGCGTCGGCACGCCCGGCACCCCGGCCACCTGGGCCACCGCGCTCGACGCCTGGGGCAGCAAGCCATTGAGCGGTCTGCTGAAGCCGGCCGAGCGGCTCGCCAGGGACGGCTTCGTCGTCGACTCCACATTCCGTTCGCAGACCGAGGGGAACCAGGCCCGGTTCGCCGACTTCCCGGACACCGCGAAGCTCTTCCTGCCGGGCGGCCAACTGCCCGTGGTCGGCTCCGTCTTCAAGAACCCCGACCTTGCGCGTACGTACGAGAAGGTGGGCCGCGACGGCATCGACGAGCTGTACCGCGGCGATCTGGCCGACGACGTCGTCCGGACCGTCCGCAAACCGCCCGTCGACCCGAAGGCGAGCCGGGTCGTGCGCCCCGGTGATCTCACGGCGAAGGACCTGCGCTCCTACCGTGCCCTGCGGCAGGCCCCGACGAAGGTCGGCTACCGGGGGCTCGACGTGTACGGCATGGCGCCGTCCTCGTCCGGGGGTACGAGCGTGGGCGAGGCGCTCAACATCCTTGAGAACACCGACCTTTCGCGGGCGAGCGAGGCCCAGTATCTGCACCGCTACATCGAGGCGAGCCGGATCGCGTTCGCGGACCGAGGACGGTGGGTCGGCGACCCGGCGTTCGAGGACGTGCCGACGCGCGGACTGCTGAGTCAGCGGTTCGCCGACTCGAGGGAGTGCCTGATCAAGGACGACGCGGTGCTGACCAGCCCCCTCGCCCCCGGCGACCCGCGCCATCCGGCCGACTGTGCGAACCGTGGAACGGCCGCCCCGACGACCTACGAGGGGGAGAACACCACGCATCTGACGGCCGCCGACAAGTGGGGGAACGTCGTCGCGTACACCCTGACCATCGAGCAGACCGGCGGCAGTGCCATCACGGTTCCGGGGCGTGGCTATCTGCTCAACAACGAGCTGACGGACTTCTCGTTCGCGCCCGCCAACCCGGCGGTGCACGACCCGAACCTGCCGGGCCCGGGCAAGCGGCCGCGGTCGTCGATCTCGCCGACGATCGTGCTGAAGCACGGGCAGCCGGTACTGGCCCTGGGCTCGCCGGGCGGCGCGACGATCATCACCACGGTGCTGCAGTCGCTCATCGGCACGGTCGACCGCGGTCTTCCGCTCGTCGATGCGATCGCGGCGCCACGCGCCAGTCAGCGCAACTCGCCGACGACCGAGCTCGAACCCGCGCTGTGGAACAGTCCGCTGCGGCCGGAACTGGAGTCGCTCGGCCATGCCTTCAAGCTGAACCCGGAGATCGGGGCGGCCACCGGTGTGCAGCGGCTGCCGGACGGACGGTGGGTCGCGGCGGCGGAGAAGGTGCGGCGGGGCGGCGGATCCGCGATGGTCGTGACGCCGAGCGACTGAATGTGACCTCCCGTCAATAAGGCGATATGCGGGGCTGGTTCGTGGTCGGCAGGCGGCCATGGGCCGGCCCCGTGGCCGTGACGGAGACATGGGTCCGGGTGGTTCAGAGGGCGGTGAGGACGCGGGGCCCCGCGTCCGTGATCGCTACCGTGTGCTCGGTGTGCGCGGCCCGGCTGCCGTCGGAGGTGCGCAGCGTCCAGCCGTCCCGGTCCGGATGGAACGCGTCATGCCCGCTACCGATCAGCATCGGCTCGATCGCCAGCACCATTCCGTGCCGCAACGGAATGCCACGGCCCGGTCGCCCCTCGTTGGGGACGGCCGGGTCCTCGTGCATGGAGCGGCCCACGCCGTGGCCGCCGAACCCTTCGGGAATGCCGTATCCGGCGGTCCGGCAGACCGTTCCGATCGCGTGCGCGATGTCCCCGATCCGGTTGCCGACGACCGCCGCCGCGATCCCCGCGTCCAGTGCGGCGAACGCCGTGTCGATCAGCCGGGTGTCCGCGGGCCGGGCGCGGCCGACCGTGAAGCTGACGGCCGAGTCGCCGACCCAGCCGTCGAGCGTCGCGCCCGCGTCGATGCTCACCAGATCGCCGTCGCGCAGCCGCTGGTCGGTCGGGATGCCGTGGACGATCGCGTCATTGACGGACGTGCAGATCACCGCGGGGAAGGGGGCGGGTGCGAAGTGTGGCCGGTAGTTCAGGAACGGCGAACCGGCGCCCGCGTCGCGCAGTACGTCGCGCGCCACCTCGTCGAGTTCGCGCAGCGACACACCGACCGCCGCCGTTTTCCGTACGGCTGTCAGGAGCTGGGCCACGACCCGCCCGGCCTCGCGCATCGCCTCTATGGATGTATCCGTCTTGAGCTGCACCATGCCAATTACTATACCGGTCGGAGCGGTATGAGAATAACGGCGGTATGAGAATAACGCGCGCACTAGAATGACTGGCATGGTACGAACGCCTCTCACCCCGGAAGAGCGCCTTCGCGGCGAACGGCTCGGCAGCCTGCTCCGCGAGGCGCGCGGCGCGCGCAGCATGGTCGAGATCGCCGCGAGCGCCGGAATCTCCGCCGAGACGCTGCGCAAGATCGAGACCGGTCGCGCCCCGACCCCCGCGTTCTTCACCGTCGCGGCGCTGGCCGGCGCACTCGGCCTCTCCATGGACGATCTGCTGATCCGCTGCGCCGAGGAACCTGACACGGCCGTCCCGCTGGCCGGGTAGCGCCGGGTAGCGCCTGGAGGCCCCGGGCGGCGCGGATCCGCGTGGGCGCTGCTCGGTCGGCGACCGCCGGCTGAATGCGGTGGTGGCGGCCCGGTGCGTCGATCTCGTCGAGCGGCGCGATCGTCGGGTCCGGCGCCGGCCCGCTCCCTCTGCTCGGCCCGGACTGCGCATGGACCCGGGAGCGTCTTCCGGAGCCGGTGAGCGCGCACGAGGCATACGCGCCCCGTTGGCAGGACGCGTAGGGTCACGCCCGTGACTCCTCAGACACTCCAGGACTTCGATCGCAGCGAGTACGTCAGCCTGACCACGTACCGGAAGGACGGCACGCCCGTCGCCACGCCCGTGTGGGCGGCGGCCGACGGTGAGGAGCTGTTCATCTGGACCCGGAGCGACTCGTGGAAGGTCAAAAGGATCCGGAACAACAGCCGGGTCACGGTGACCGTCTGCGACGTGCGCGGCCGGATCGCCGACGGTGCGCCGAGCGCCGAGGGCACGGCGCGACTGCTCGACGAGGCGGGGACGCGTGTCGTACGCGGTGTGCTGGCCCGCAAGTACACCTGGAAGTTCTGGCTGGTCGACTGGCCTGCCATGGTCGTACGCCTCGGTAAGCGGCCGCACACCGGGATCGCCGTCACCTTCTGAACGGCGGATGCGGGGGCGTGCGCGCTTCCGGCCGTGCGCCGACCGCACCCCAGTGGAAAAGCGGACGTAGCCGTCCCGTAACACGCCTGCGGTCGAATGCCTGCGGACTGGAACGCTCCAGTCGACGGTCGGTGAGGGCGACGATGACGGAACATCAACGTGCTGAGGAAGTAACCGAGTTCGCGACGTATCTGCGGAGTCTCACGGCTCTGCTCGACCCCGGGCGCGGTTGGTACGGGGTGTTCGGCCGGCGCGACCCCGAGGGCATGCGGGCCTGCCTCGCCGGGACGGAGATCCCGCCGTGGGACGTGGTGGAGTCGCTGCTCCAGGACCTGGCCGCAGAACGCGGCAAGGGGTTCGCGGAACGTGAGTCGGTACGCGCCGCCGCCCTGTACTCCGCATCGGCCGCCGCCCACGACCGGCGGCCGGGCGGACGGCAGGCACTCGTGGACCGGCTGGAGCTGATGCTCAAGGAGCAGGCTTACGCGGCCCAGCGGTTGCGCGCGGCCGGGCCGCGCGGCACACCGGCACCGGACCAACAGGTGCTGGCATGGGCCCAGGACGACCACGCGCGCGCCTCTGCCCGCTGCACGGAGCTGCGAAAGCGGCTGGCGGCCGTGACGGTGCCGCAGGGCTGGTTCCGGGCGGAGGGGTCGCGAGGGGCGGCGGAGCGACCCGAGTCGCCCCGTGTGCCCGGACCCCGCAGCGCCCCCGATTCCGCCCCCGCCCCCGCTTCCCGGGATCAGCAGCTTCCGTCGCCTGCCCCCGCTCCGCCGCCCGCCCGCAAACGTAAGAAACCGCGCGGCGCCCGCTTCGCCGGACTGGACGTGGACGACGGCACCGGCCTCGACGCCCCGATGACCGCACCTGTCCTGCCCGTCCCG
This sequence comes from Streptomyces sp. NPDC057565, assembly GCF_042801455.1. NCBI lineage: Bacteria > Bacillati > Actinomycetota > Actinomycetes > Kitasatosporales > Streptomycetaceae > Streptomyces > Streptomyces sp. NPDC057565. Next base: position 72,164 of record NZ_JBHVFU010000021.1, read on the forward strand.
CCGGTTACCGCCGCCGGGCCGCGCGGCGCGCGCTTCGGCGGCGCACCGACCGGGGAGCACGTCGATGCCCGCGCCCGTAAGTCGCCCCGGGCCGCCCCCGACCCGGCCGCGCGCCGCGCCGCCGCCGAGGCCGTCGAGACGCTTGTCCGGCTGCGTACCGAGGGCCGCGGCGGCGAGGCCCATGTCGTCCTCTGCGAAGCGGCGGGCTGGCCCGCGGACCGGCTGCCGTTGCTTGCCGACGAGCTGCATCGGTCGGGTCTTGCGGCCGACTGGGCAACTCTGCTCTGGGAGGTCGCCTCGCTTCCTCCCGTCGAACTCGCCGCCGCTGCGGGCGCGCTGGCCGCTGCGGGGCGCACCGACGACTGCGGGCAACTGCTGCGCCAAGGGGTGGCTCGGCCCGCGGCGGAGATCGCCGACGCGGTGCTGGCCCTGGACCGGGCGGGTCTCGAACCGGAGGCGCAGGCGCTGATGGGCGCCTTTGTCCGCGTGCACACCCCGGAGGACGCGGCCCGGATCGCGGAGGGCGATCCCCGTCAGCTCGTACCGCAACTGCTCGCCGCGGCACGTGCGGTGTCCCCGGACCGGGAGTGGGACCTGGTGCACGCACTGCGGGTCGCGGGCATCGCGGGCACTCCCGGCTGACCCGCGGAAAGCTCGCACGATCACCGGTCCGGCCATGGCCCGCGGCGCATCGAGGAGGCGCCGGCGGAGACCGAGGCGGCGGCGGGCAGGGCGCCGGCCATGAACGCCGCTGCGGCGAGCTCCGGGGGCACGGTGCGGAGCCCGGTCCACGAGCCGATCATCCGTACCTGCTCCGTGCCGGACGGGGTCTTCGGCGTGGCATCTGCTCTCCCCTGGGGAAGGAAGAGAGAGTGTGAACCGCACGGGTGCGAAACATGATCGACTCGGCCGGTTCACGGCAATGGTCTTGCCCCACCGTGTGGCGGGGCTTACGTTCTCCTCCTGTGCACCGAATCTACGTGCGTAGAAAACGCGTAGAGGCTCTCTGACGCCGCGTCGAAGGAGCAGCTCATGTCCCACGTCGTACGCGCCGCACTCGTCCAGGCGACCTGGACCGGCGACACCGAATCCATGATCGCCAAGCATGAGGAACATGCTCGCGAGGCCGCCCGGCAGGGGGCGAAGATCATCGGCTTCCAGGAGGTGTTCAACGCCCCCTACTTCTGCCAGGTGCAGGAGCCCGAGCACTACCGCTGGGCCGAGGCCGTCCCGGACGGGCCGACCGTCCGGCGGATGCAGGAGCTCGCCCGCGAGACCGGCATGGTGATCGTCGTGCCGGTCTTCGAGATCGAGCAGTCCGGCTTCTACTTCAACACCGCCGCGGTGATCGACGCCGACGGCTCGTACCTCGGCAAGTACCGCAAGCATCACATCCCGCAGGTCAAGGGGTTCTGGGAGAAGTACTACTTCAAGCCCGGGAACGCCGGCTGGCCGGTCTTCGACACCGCCGTCGGCAAGGTCGGCGTCTATATCTGCTACGACCGTCACTTCCCCGAGGGCTGGCGTCAACTCGGACTCAACGGAGCCCAGTTGGTGTACAACCCGTCCGCGACCTCGCGCGGCCTCTCCAGCTACCTCTGGCAGCTGGAACAGCCCGCGTCCGCCGTGGCCAACGAGTACTTCGTCGCCGCGATCAACCGCGTCGGCCAGGAGGAGTACGGCGACAACGACTTCTACGGCACCAGTTACTTCGTCGACCCGCGCGGCCAGTTCGTCGGGGAGGTGGCCAGCGACAAGGAGGAGGAACTCCTCGTCCGGGACCTCGACTTCGGCCTCATCGAGGAAGTGCGCCAGCAGTGGGCGTTCTACCGGGACCGCCGCCCCGACGCGTACGAGGGACTGGTGGAGCCGTGAGCAGTCTCCACCACCGCCACCTCGCCGTCAGCCCCGAATGGCTCGCGCTCTACTACCGGCATCCGCTGGAGATCACCCACGGTGAGGGCCGCTATGTCTGGGACGCGGACGGCAAGCGCTACCTCGACTTCTTCGGCGGCATCCTCACCACGATGACCGCTCACGCGCTGCCCGAAGTGACGAAGGCGGTCACCGAGCAGGCCGGGCGGATCATCCATACCTCGACGCTGTATCTCAACCGGCCGATGGTCGAACTCGCCGAGCGCATCGCCACGCTCTCCGGCATCCCCGACGCCCGGGTCTTCTTCACCACCTCGGGCACCGAGGCCAACGACACGGCGCTGCTGCTCGCCACCACGTACCGCAGGTCCAACCAGATCCTGGCGATGCGCAACAGCTACCACGGCAGGTCGTTCTCGGCCGTCGCCATCACCGGCAACAGGGCCTGGTCGCCGACGAGTCTGTCCCCGCTGCAGACGCTGTACGTCCACGGCGGGGTCCGGACCCGGGGCCCGTACGCGGAACTCAGCGACGCACAGTTCATCAAGGCGTGCGTGGCCGACCTGGAGGACCTGCTCGGGCACACCCGTGACGCCGCCGCGCTGATCGCCGAACCCATCCAGGGTGTCGGCGGGTTCACCTCCCCGCCCGACGGCCTGTTCGCGGCGTTCCGCGAAGTGCTGAGCCGGCACGGCATCCTGTGGATCTCCGACGAGGTGCAGACCGGCTGGGGCCGGACCGGCGAACACTTCTGGGGCTGGCAGGCGCACGACCGGAACGGCCCGCCTGACATCCTCACCTTCGCCAAGGGCATCGGCAACGGCATGTCGATCGGCGGCGTCGTGGCCCGCGCCGACGTCATGAACTGCCTGGACGCCAACTCCATTTCGACGTTCGGCGGCTCGCCGGTCACCATGGCGGCAGGCCTCGCCAACCTCTCGTACCTCCTCGACCACGACCTCCAGCGCAACGCGCGACGCGTCGGCGGACTGCTCATCGAGCGGCTGCGGGCGATCGTCGCGGGCTCGGAGTGCGTGCGGGAGGTGCGCGGCCGGGGACTGATGATCGGCATCGAGCTGGTGAAACCCGGCACCGACGACGCCAACCCGGAGGCGGCAACCGCTGTACTCGAAGCGGCACGCGAGGGCGGGCTGCTCGTCGGCAAGGGGGGCGGACACAACACCAGCGTGCTCCGGATCGCCCCGCCGCTGTCGCTGACCATCGCCGAGGCGGAGGAGGGCGCGGAGATCCTGGCGGAGGCTCTTCGATCGGTGGAATGAGCAGCGGCGCATGAGAAGCGGCGAATGAGCGACAGGGGTGTGGGTGGCGGCCGGTGCGCGGCTGTGTAGCGTGGCCGCCACCCGCGCCGCAGCGTCGCCGTGACACCCTCGTGTCGCCGTCACGCCACGTGCCGCCATCGCCCCCGTGTCCGCTCAGGAGCACCGTCATGCCCGAGAACACCCGCCCTCTCCCGTCCACCGCCAGGCCCGGCGCATCGGCGACCGACGCCGACGCCGTCTGGGCCGTCCTCACCGGAATGTACGAGGCGTACGAGGCCGGCGACCGGACGAGGATCGACCGGGCGCTCGACCCCGAGGCGACCGTCTGGGACTCCGCCGCCGACCCGCTCCTGCTCGGCAAGCCCGACCTCGACCGGATCCGTGACGCCCGCCCGGAAGCCGGTGCGGGACCGGTGGAGACCGGCCTCACCGCGTACGACCGCACCGTCGACGTCTTCGGAGACATCGCCGTCCTGCGCTTCTGGCTGCGCGTCGACTTCGAACCCGCCGCGGACGGTGGCCCGAACCGTCCCGAACTCATCCGGAACACCGTGATCCTGCACCGGGCCGGGGAAAGCTGGCGGATCGTCCACCTCCACGAGGACGTGCGACAGCCGGGCCCAGCCGGCTGATTCAGCAGGAACCCGGCGCTGCGCACAGTCGGGCTTCGTGCGCCGTGCGCAGCGCACAGCCGTCCGCCGCACCCCGTCGATAACGTCACGCCATTCCCTTGAGAAAGCCGGGAGGCGGCATGACTTACCGGGTGGCCATGGACATCGGCGGCACATTCACCGATGTCGTCGCGTACGACGAGACGCGCGGCACCTTCGACGCGGCGAAGACCCCCACCACGCCGGGAGACCTCGCCGAGGGCGTCTTCTCCTCGCTGGGCCGGGCGGTCGACGACCCCGCCGACATCTCCTTCTTCGTCCACGGCACCACCCAGGGCCTCAACGCCCTGCTGGAGCGGAAGGGCGCCCGCGTCCTGCTGCTCGCCTCGGCCGGGCTGCGCGACGTCTACCAGATCGCCCGCGGCAATCGGGACCGCATGTTCGACCTGCACTACCGCAAGCCCGTGCCGCTCGTGGACCGGTACGCCACCGTCGAGGCGGGCGGCCGATTCGACTCGCGCGGCACCGAGCTGGTCCCGCTCGACGAGGACGCCGTGCGGGCCGCGGCCCGCCGCGCCCGCGACGAGAGCTTCGACGCCGTCGCCGTCGCGCTGCTCTTCTCCTACGTCAACCCGGCCCACGAGGTGCGGGCCGGCGAGATCCTCGCCGAGGAGCTCGGCGACGACGTGATGATCGTGCTCTCCCACCGGGTGGCGCGCGAATGGCGGGAGTACGAACGCACCTCGTCCGCCGTACTGGAGGCGTACACAGGTCCGGTCGTGCGCCGCTACCTCGGCCGGATCGAGGACCGCTTCGCCGCACACGGGCTGACCGCTCCCGTCCAGGTCATGCAGTCCTCCGGCGGCGTCGTCAACGCCTCCTTCGCCCGCCGCCACCCCCTCCAGACCCTGTTGTCCGGACCGGTCGGCGGCACCATGGGCGGGGTCGCGGCGTCCGCGCTGCTGGGACGGCCGAACGCGATCTGCGTCGACATGGGCGGCACCTCGTTCGATGTGTCGCTCGTACTCGGCGGGCGGCCCAATGTCTCCAACGAGGGCGCAGCCGACGGCTTCCCCGTCCTCATGCCGCTCGTCGACCTGCACACCATCGGTGCGGGCGGTGGCTCCCTCGCCTACGCCGAGGCGGGCGGACTGCGCGTCGGCCCCGAATCGGCGGGCGCGGTACCGGGCCCCGCCTGTTACGGGCGTGGCGGCACCCAGGCAACCGTCACCGATGCCAACGCCGTCCTCGGCCGCGTCGATCCCGACTGGTTCGCCGGCGGGCACATGACCCTGGACACCGGAGCGGCCCACCGCGCCGTCGCGGAACTCGCCGGCACCCTCGGTCTCGATCCCATCGAGCTGGCCGGCGGCATCTGCGACGTGGCCAACGCCAAGATGGCCCAGGCGATCCGTACCCTCACCGTCGAGCACGGCCTGGAACCCCGCGAGTTCGTGCTTCTCGCCTTCGGCGGCGCCGGACCCATGCACGCGGTGGAGATCGCCCGCGAACTCGGCATCGAGGAGGTCGTCGTCCCGCGCTTTCCCGGCGCGTTCTCCGCGTGGGGCATGCTCGGAACCGAGGTCCGCCGCGACCTCACGCTCCAGTTCTTCACCCCGGGCGCCGACCTCGACGGCGCGGCCATGGCGGACGCCCTCGCCGGACTGCAGGCCGAAGGCTTCGAAGCCCTCGCCGAGCAGGGCGTACCGGAGGCCCGGCACCGTATCGAGCATGCCGTCGACATGCGGTACGAAGGCCAGGACTACACCCTGACCGTGCCGCTCTCCGGCCCCGCCGAGCCGGCCGCCGGAGGCTTCCTCGCCTCGGTCGCCGAACGCTTCGCCCGGCTTCACGAACGCCGTTACGGCCATGCGACTCCCGAGGCGCCCGTCGAGTTCGTCACCTTGCGTACCACCGCGCTCGGCGGACTCCCCGAACTCGCCGCCGTCCCGTACGCGGCAGCAGCCGGCGAAGCCCCCGAGGCCCCCGTCAAGCCGGTCGTCTTCGGCGGCGCCGCGCACGACACCCCGGTGCTGCGCCGCGAGCACCTCGCCCCCGGGCAGCACATCCCCGGCCCCGCCGTCATCGTCGAGGCCACCTCCACCACCGTCGTCCCGCCGGACGCCACGGTCACCGTGGACGACAACGGATTCCTCGTCATCAAGCTCGGAGGCGTCGCATGACCAGTACGGCCCAGGTCGCCGTCGACCCGATCACCCCGGTCGCCGTCGATCCCGTCACCACGGAGATCATCCGCTGCGCGCTGCTCCAGGCCGCGGAGGACATGAACACCACGCTGATCCGCTCCTCCTACACCCCGACCATCTACGAGGCCAAGGACTGCGCCGTCGCGCTCCTGGACCGCGACCACCATGTCCTCGGCCAGTCCTCCGGCCTGCCGATCTTCCTGGGCAACCTGGAGGAGTGCACCCGGGCCACGGAGCAGATGTACGGCGCCGGGATCTGGCGGCCCGGCGACGTCTGGGTGCTCAACGACTCGTACATCGGCGGCACGCACCTCAACGACGTCACCGTCTACGCCCCGATCTTCGTCGACGCCGAACTCGTCGGCTTCGCCGCCTCCCGCGCGCACTGGATCGACATGGGATCCAAGGACCCCGGTGGCTCCATGGATTCCACGACGATCCATCAGGAGGGCCTGCGCATGGGCCCGTTGAAGATCTATGAGAACGGCGAACCCTGCGAACTGGTCCATGATCTGATCTCACGTCAGGTCCGCTTCCCGTACCCCACCCTCGGCGACATGCGTGCCCAGGTGGCCTGTGCCCGCACCGGTGCACGACGGCTGGCGGAGATCGTGGGACGGTGGGGCCTGGAGACCGTGCTCGCAGCCCGTGACGCGATCTTCGCCCAGACCGAGCGGCTGGAGCGCCAGGAGATCTCCGCGATCCCCGACGGTGTGTACGAGGCCACGGGGCATCTCGACAACGACGGCATCGACCTCGGCACACCCCTGCATGTCACCGTCCGTGTCACCATCGACGGCGACCGCATGACGATGGACGTCACCGACTGCGCCGACCAGGCCACCGGACCCGTCAACTGCGGTGCCGCGCAGACCGTCGCAGCCTGCCGGGTCGGCTACAAGCTGCTCGTGAGCGGTGAAGTCCCGCTCAACGGCGGCTCGTTCAGGCCGCTCGATGTGCTCACCCGGCCCGGCACCATGCTCGCCGCCGTCGAACCGGCCGCCTGCCAGTACTACTACTCGCACCTCGGTCTGGTCATCGACCTGGTCGTCCAGGCACTCGCCCCGGCCGTCCCGGACCGCGCCGCCGCGGCAAGCTACGGCGACTCGATGATCGTCCAGTTCACCGGCACCGACCCGCGCAGCGGAAAGCTCTTCGTCTCCCAGGAGGCGACGGTCGGCGGCTGGGGTGCCTGGGAGACGTCCGACGGCGAGTCCTGCCTGATCAACAACGTCAACGGCTCGCTGCGCGACATGCCGGTCGAGGTGCTGGAGACCCTCTTCCCGGTGCGCGTCGAGGAGTACGCGATACGCCCCGACTCCGCCGGTGCGGGCCGCACGCGCGGGGGCAACGGCGTGGTGCGCCAGTACCGGTTCGCCGCCGACCAGCAGCTCTCCCTGTGGTGGGAGCGCTCGGTCACCCCGGCCTGGGGCGTCTTCGGTGGCGCGGCGGGTGCGGCCCCGCGGGTGACACTCAACCCGGGGCGTGACGGCGAGCGTTCACTGCTGAAGATCAATGCGCTGACCGTGCGCGAGGGCGATGTGCTGCGCTGCGAGAGCGGGGGAGGCGGCGGGTTCGGCCCGGCGGGGGAGCGGGCGGCCGAGGCGGTGGCCGAGGACGTGCGGCAGGGCCTGCTGACCGCGGCGCATGCGGCGGCCCTCTACGGAGCCTGACCGGCGGACCGGCCCCGCACCGGGGCCGGTCGCACCGGGGGCCCGCCGGCCCGGCTGCGCCGCGCCACCCTGCTCACCCGGCCCCCGGTATCCGCGGCAGCGCTCGCGGACACGGAGACGCGGCGTGCGACCGACGGCGAGCCGGCCGAGGACCGGGAGCGGGCGGCGCGGGACATTCCGCGCCGCACCGGTAACTCCCGCGGACACGGCGGCGGTGAGCCGCTCAGCGTTCACCGTCACCGTCCCCGGACAGCAGCACCCGGCAGGCCAGATGGAGCGCCAGCCGTTGTGACGCATCGTCAGGATCGAAACCCAGTGAGCGGATACGCTCCAGCCGGGCCGCCACCGTGTTGCGGTGCACCCCAAGTACCTCGGCCGCCGCCGTCGGCGCGGCACCCGCGTCGAGGACGACTGCCAGCGTGCGCAGCAGGGTGCCGTCCCGGTCCGCCGCGAGGAGCGGGGCGAGCACCACCTCCGCCGGTCCGCGCAGCAACTCCGTCGGTACGGCGGACAGGAGTTGGGCCGCGCCCATCCGGTCTCCGCGCACCACGCTCCCCGGATCACCCGCGGCCGCGACACCGGCCGCCGCGCACGCGTCGGCGAGGACCGGGCCGAGGGACGGCAGCGATTCCGCCGTTCCCGCCACCCCGCCCGCGACCGGCACATAGGCGGCCAGGGCCGCGAGGGCGTCGGCCAGGTGTCGGGTCGCGCCGTCGAGCGGGTCCGCTCCCTCCGCCGGGGTCACCGACTGCCAGGCCACCCAGCAACCCTCGTATGCGACCAGCGGCCCTCCCGGTCCGACCGCCGCCCACACCGCGCGCAGCGCAGGGCCGGGGTCGGGGCCCTCCCGGCCCGCGACCGGGCGCAGCGCGTATGCGACGAGCGGGCCACGTGCGGGCCAGCCCAGCGCCGCCGCCTCGGCACGCTCCTCCTCACCCTGGCCCGCCCCGGGCCCGTCGTCGCCCAAGGCTCGGGCATCAGCCTTCAGCAGTCGGCGAAGCAACAACTCCGCTCGGTGGCCAGTCCGTTCGTCGTCCAGACGGCGCAGCGCGCACCACGCGGTGAGCGGAGCGACCGCGAGCCCCAGCACGTCCCGCACCGTCTCCTCCCACCCCGCGACCCGCGAGCCCGACCGGGCGACCAGGGTGCCCAGCGACCCGCCGTCGCCGTCCGGGACCTCCACCCGGACCGTGAGCGCCCCGCCCTCCACCGAGAGCGCGGCCCGTCGGCCCGCCAGCACCTCACCGGCCGTCCCGGTCAGCGCCACCGCCGTGGACGGCAGTACCGCGTGCAGCGCGGAGAGCACCCGTCCGGCGTGCGGTCCGGCGTCGGCGAGTGCCCGGGCCGCCTGGGCCACCAGCGCGGTCCGTCCGGCGTCCGGGCGGGCGACCGCCGATGCGATGCGGACCGCAGCGTCCAGCGGGTCCTCGTCGATCACCAGCAGGGGTACCCCGAGCCGGTCGGCGAGCGCCCCCACCGAACCCGGCCGCCCCGCCGACTCGGTGACCACGACACAGGCCGCGGCATGCTCCCACGCCTTGCGCAGCGCCATCTCCACGGTCCAGCCCGCGGCAGCCACCCTGCCGGTCAGCACGACCGCCGTGTGCGGTTCGAGGGTGTCGAGGGCCGCCGTACGGTCCACGATGCGCACCGACCGCACCTCGGTGCCCCGGCCGCTCGCCCCGGACATCCGGACCCCGGCGAGCCGCCCCTGCTGGACGAGTTCGGCGACGGTGAGCGCGCCCTCGCGGACAGGGCGGCCGGTCGGCCTGTTCACCACGAGTCCTCCTGTGTGTCCTGCGGACCGACCGCGCCGGCCCGGGCCAGCCGTCGGCCCTCGGGCGTGTGCCAGGCCGGCGCGGCGGGGATGACCACCACTTCGACCTCCACGCCCGGCACCGCCCGTTCCACATCCAGCACGCGCCGGTCGGCGGAGGCCGACAGGATCAGGATCTGGTCGGGCGCGGCGGCGACGGGCGCCCCGTCCGCCAGCGCCAGCAGCACCTCGTTGTGCGCCTCCAGACGGAAGTGACGGCCGAGCCCCTCCGTCTCGGCGACCAGCACACTCGTCGGGCGCGACGGCAGCGCGGGCCACGGGTGGGTGTCCGGGCCGCCGACCCACTCGTACGGTTCCGGCGCCCCGTGGCCGTGCTCGTCCGCCGGGTGCTCCACCGCTGTGATCCGGCCCCGGCACAGCCGCCGCAGCGACCAGGGCGCGAACAGATCGCGGGGCGTCGCCGTGCCCGCGCGGATCGCCCTGCTGACCGTGCCCGGCACCACGGACCCCGCCAGGACCCCGCCCGGCATGGCATAGCAGACGGCCACCGCCCAGCCGCCCGCCGCCGGAACCAGCGGCCGCACCAGATCCTCCACCCGTCCGCCGGCGGACTCCACCACGACCACATCGCCCGACGGGGTCGCCAGCGCGAGAGGCGCCGCGGCCACCCCGGCCAGCGTGAACGTCGACTGCTCCAGCAGCGGAAGCACTCGTCCGCAGCCGTCGCCGTCGACCAGCGGAAGCCCGCAGTCCGCCGCGGCGGCCACCGGCAGCAGGGCGTTCTCCCCAGCCGTGTTCAGCGCGACGACCGCGTCCGCCCGGGTGCCCAGCAGCCGTTCCAGGGCACGCACCGCCCGCACCGTCTCCGCACCGGTCGGCAGCTGCTCGGCGAGCGCCGCCGATGAGCCGACCAGCGTGACCGTCACACACAGACGCAGGTCGTTCAGCTCGTCGGGGGCCAGCAGCCGCACCGGCCCGTGCGCGGCCACAGAAGCCCGTGCCCAGTCCAGCGCCACCCGGAACGCCGACTCCGCCGCGCCCGCCGCCAGCACGAGCGACCCGGTCGCCAGCTGTTCCAGCACGGCTGCGTCCACCCGGAGCGGGGCCCCGCTCATGACGTGGCTCCTGCGGGTGGGCCCACGGCCCGGACCCTGATGCGGTGGACCCCGCCCGGCAGATACGAGACGGGCGTGTGGACCGCTCGTGCCACCCGGGCCCCGCCCGGCGCCGCACCGGCCGACACGACCCGGGCCAGTGCCTGATCGCGGGCCAGCCCGATGAGCCGGTCCAGTTCCGCCCGGCCCGGCGCGACCACCACCTGCTCCAGCTCCACTCGGGTGTCCGCGCGCGCCGCGCCGTACGCCGCCGCCGAGATCGCCTCACGGTCACCACCGAAGTGCGGGGCCGCGCCGCCCGCGTACAGCACCGTGCTGCCCGGCGCGCGCTCCAGTACTCCGGCCACCAGAGCGTCGACCCGGGGCCGTGCGTCGGTGGGCAGATCCTCGCCGCCGAACGGCAGGGTGTTCAGGCGCGGCCTGCCCACATCCATCCAGAGCCCGCCGGGCCCCGGGCCCGCGTCCCCGGCCTCCAGTTCGCCGTCCGTGACGGCTGAGCAGCGGACCGCGGAACCGGCGGCGTCCACCACGACCGCCCGCTCGGCGCCCGCCCGCAGTGCGGCGCCGCGCAGCGCGCAGGCCGTGGCGGAGACCGTGGCGATCACCGGGTAGCGGCGTACGTACTCGGCGGAGACGAGACCGGCGTCGTCCCGGGCGAAGAACAGCGGGGCGGTGATGCCACGGGCCCGCAGTGCTCGTTCGGCGGTGGTGGTGAGGTGCTCGGCCCAGCGGCCGAGCGAGGCGTTGGCCGCGGCGGCGTTCTCGCGCTCGCGCAGACCGGGGGAGCCGATCTCGTGCGAGAGGGTGATGTGCGCACCGGGCAGGTGGCGGGCGATCACGGAGGCCGCGGCCAGCTCCGGTTCCGGGCGGGCGGGCGAACCGGCCGCGCAGAGTGCGAACGAGGTGATCGAGGCAGCCGCCGCGTCCCGGGCGAACGCCGCGACCCCGGCCCGGTCCAGCGGCGCCAGCGGCCGGCCGGTGAGCGAGGACCCGCCCGTGACGACGCGGGTGAGCCCGCCCGGACGCGGGGACGGGCCGAGCGCGGGATGGCTGGGAGGTGAGATGCGCAGCACGGCGACGGGCGACGGGTCGTAGGGCGTACGGTCGAGGTCGGTCGTGAGACAGACGACCTCGACGCGCTCGTACGGGACGTTCATGAGGGGGCCCAGTGCGTCCAGGACATCGCGCAGCGAACGGTCGAGGGAGGCCGACGAGTCGACCACGGCGTGTGCCGATGTCGTGCCGTCGGGGCCGACGAGTACGGCCACCGTCGTCGCACGCCCCACGTCCACACCGAGTCTCACCTGCATCATCCTGCCATCAGGCCCTGGGGCGCGCGCCGTGGGAACCGGCCGCCGGCCGGTGGGGGAGACGGCCGAGCGGGCGGAACTCGTCGGGGCCGTTACTCCAGGTCCTGGCCCTCGGTCTCCGGCAGCGGAGCGGCGAAGAGCAGCGCCACCACCAGGAAGGAGGTGATGAACAGGATCGTCGTGGAGAAGCCGGTCGCCTGCGCCAGGAGGAAGCCGACCACCGAAGGGGCGAGGGAGGTCGCGACCAGCTGGGCCGCGGTGGCCCAGGAGTACCCCGTACCGCGCAGAGCGGTCGGGAAGAACTCACCGTTCCAGGTGTTCCATACGCCCCAGGCGCCGAGGCTGAAGAAGGACAGCGCGAAGTTCGCGATGTACAGCTCGGTCATCGAGCCGGAGTAGGCGAAGAAGATTCCACTGACCGCGGCGAGTGCGACGTACGGCAGAAAGACCTTCTTGCGGCCGAAGCGCCCGGTCAGCAGGGACGCGGACACATAGCCGGGGATCATGAACAGGGCGCTGAGGGCGACGAAGCCCAGGCTCGCCGACATGCTCAGGCCCTTGTCCTGGAGCAGCGTCGGCAGCCAGGTCTGCAGACCCCAGTACCCCCAGTTGAAGGTGAAGTTCACGACGAGCATCTGCAGCGTGATCCGCAGCAGCCTGCCGCGCAGCAGCTCCACCGGACGCCCGGCCCGCTCGGGGGCGACGACCTCGAAGCGGGTGCCGGGCGGGACATCGGCACCCAGCCTGCGCAGCACGGCAGCCGCGTCGTCGTGCCGGTTCTGCCCGGCCAGCCAGTAAGGGGACTCCGGCACCCAGGCGCGGATCGCGAACACCCAGAGACCGGCAAGGGCCGAGGCGATGGCCACCACATGCCAGCCCAGGCCGGCCAGCAGCTGCGTCACACCGACCGCGGCCAGCACACCGATCGGCCAGCCGATCGACAGATAGACCGCGGCCCGGCCACGCATGCGGGACGGCAGCAGCTCCAGGAAGTACGGGAAGGTGACCGTGTAGATTCCGGCGAGCGCCAGCCCCGACAGCACCCGAGTGACCAGCAGCACCGTGAAGTTCGGCGAGAACGCGCTGGCCAGGGCGATGGCTCCGTACGCGGACAGGCTCCACAGACATACCGCGCGCCGACCGATCCGGTCCGACACCGGACCCCAGACCAGCGCACCCGGGATCATGCCGAGAGCGACGGCGGAGAGCACCCAGCCGATCCGGCCCGCGTCGATGGAGAACGCGTCGCCGAGATCACCGGAGACGTAGACGAGGGCGAGCTGCTCCCACGACTCGATGACGAAGGCCATGAAGAGGGCCAGCGCCGCCAGAAGATGGGCGCGGCCGAACGGCATGGCCTCGAAGTAGGCGCCGACGGGGCGGAGCCCGGCGGCTCCGGCCTTGTCCGGACCCGTCTCCAGGGGTTCTCCGGTTGCACCGGAACGTGCAGTTGTCGCGCTCACCGGCTGTCCTCCAGGCATTCGTACCGACCGACTCACCCCTCAGCGGGTGGGGATGGCGGCACAGTAGACAGGCCCGGGGGCGGGAACCTGTGCGCAGCGCACAGTGGCGCGGGGGGCCGCTGTGCTGTGTGCCCCGGCGGCCTGTGGAGGGCCGCACCGGCGGGAACTGCCACGGTAACCCGGCGCGGCCCCGGCGCGGCCGGGGCCGCTGTCCGGCGTATGCGCGACGGGGCCGGGCCCCGGTGGGTGTCTCCGGGGCCCGGCCGGTCGGTCAGCCGCGGTGGCCGGTGGGGCGGGTGAGGGCCAGGGTGCGGACCGCGTCGAGTTCGCCGTAGTACGCGAGGTGCTGGTAGCGCACGTCGGTGACGGTGAGGGTGGCCTCGGCGTTGCCCTGCTGCACGGTCGCCCCGAAGCGGACGGAGCCGTCCGGCTTCGTCGTGCCGGTCAGCTTCTGCACCTGGTCGCCGTACCGCAGTTCGGCGACGACCTTCGCGCCCCGCACCGGAGCGCCCTGCGCGGTCTTGACCACGCCGTCCGCGGTGACCTTCCACGCGGCGTCGGAGCCAGGCCGGCCGAGCAGCTCGGTGTCGGCCTTCAGGGAGGCGAGGGCGAGCTGCGACGGCGGGTTGGGCTGGCCGAACGCAACCTGGTCGACGGTCCAGAAGGCACTGTTGGTGCCGGTGTAGCGGAAGCTCAGCTTCGCCGACTGTGCGCCCGCCGGAACGTTCAGCTGCAGGTGCTCGACCGCGTTGGTGTTCGCCCGGTACGACTTCACGAGCTGCGGTGCGCCACCGTCGTACGAGACGTAGACGTCACCGGTCTGCGGGCCGTCGATGAGGTAGTTCGTGGCGTAGGAGACGTTCGCCGTGGCCGCACCGTTCAACGGGAAGGCGGGGCTGACGAGCGTGGAGTCGAACTGTCCGGCGTCGTGCGCCTTGTCGTCCCACTCGTCGGAGTCGGCGACCGCGAACACATTGCGGGCGCGGACGTTCGTCTCGCGGCCTTGGCCGCGCTCGGCGTTGGTCCAGAACTCGTCGGTGGCGAAAGACCAGCCGCGCCACTCGGTGACGCCACCGGCCGGCATCTTCGAGTTGTCGATGGTCCAGCCGTCGGGGGCCGTGTTCGTCCACCCCTTGGTGCCGGCGGGGAGCTTCGTCTCGTCGACGGGGGTCCGGAGCGTGTCGCGCAGCGTGTCGAAGGCGTCCGGTTTCAGGGCGGAGAGCGCGGTGCCGTCGAGGTTCCACGAGGGGTCGATGGCGACGCCCTCGTGGTGCAGAACGGTCGGCGCGATGTCGGTGATCTTGACGTCGTCGCGTACCGAACCGGGCTCGATGCCCCGGCCGCGGGCGATCACGAAGGTGCCGCGCTCCAGCGGGGTGTTGCCGCCGTGGCCACCGGTCGGGGTGTGGCCGTGGTCGGCGGTGATGACGACGAGCCAGTTCTCCTTGGCGTACGTCGGCCGGGAAACAACGGCGTCGAGCAGCCGTCCGACCTGCCCGTCCACGGTGTTGAGCGCCTTGAGGTAGGCGTCGCTCGCGCTGCCGGAGGCGTGCCCGGCGCCGTCGACCTCGTCGAGGTGGACGAAGGTGGAGTCGGGATTGCCATGGGCGAGATAGTCCGCGGCCTTCGCGGTGGTGCCCTCGTCGTTGCCGCCGGCGATCCGCAGATCCGTCGTCGAGCCGAAGATGATCTGGGGGACCGGGCTCCAGGTACCGACGACCAGGGTGGACGTGGTCGGGTCGGCGGCCTCCAACCGGGTCGCGTAGTCCGGGTACTGGCCGTAGTTCGGGTCGGTGAAGTTGTTGTCCTTCACGTTGTGCTTGTCGGGCCAGACACCCGTGGCGATGGACGACCAGCCGGCGCCGGAGACGGTCGGGGCCATCGGGTTCGCGTACAGGTTGCTGCGCGCGGTCAGCCCCTCGGACATCAGCTGCTTGAGGTGCGGTACGTCGGCACGGGCGAAGGCGTCGAACGTGGCGCCGTCGATGCCGATGACGAGGGTCTTCGCCTGCTTGCTGCCGGACGGCAGACCGGCGTACGGGGCCGCGGCGGTGGCCCGGGACTCGTCGGCGTGGGCGACCGGGGCGATGGACAGCGGCAGGGCGGCGGCAGCGGTGGCGGCGGCCAGCACGGTACGCGCGGAGCGCGATATGGGCACGTGATCCTCCGGGATCGAAAGCGGGGAAACCGGACAACGGGTGTTCGGTGACGCGCCACAGACTCGCCGTCCGTGGTGATCGCCTCACGCCCGAAACGGGACGAGCGCGTGAACCGTACCCAACATTTGGACCAGACCCGTAACCGTTACGTTATTTTTGACTCGGTTGTTATCGTCCGCGGGGCGACGGTGCCGCGCCGAGTGATCCGAGGCGAACTCATCGGATTTCAGGCGGTGTTGGTCGGAGGTTGAGCAGTCATGGGTGCGGCGCGGTGTTCACGGACGGCCGACGTTGTGCAACGTGGAGCCGAACGGTCCGTACCGCGGCCCGCCCGGCGGACTTCCGGACGCAGCCGCCACGCGTGGCCGTACACCGCGAAGGACTGCCCGGCGGCGTGACCGTACTGTGCGAAGCTCGCCCGAAAGTCGCCGGTGTGACGGCCCGCCGGCGCGACCGGACCGGTGTGACCGGGCAGTTGTGATCAGCCGCATGACGGCGATGCGGCCACGGCTACGACAACGACTCCGTCGCCTCGCGCTGGTGGGGGATCGCGACCGGCGCCGCTCCCGGCTGCACGGTCACGGTGCGCGTCGGAGCGGGGACCGTGATGCCCTCGGCCCGGAATCGCTCGTGCAGGCGCTTGATGAACTCGTGCTTGATCCGGTACTGGTCGCTGAACTCGCCGACCCCCAGAATGACCGTGAAGTTGATCCTGGAGTCCCCGAACGTGTGGAACCGGACGGCCGGTTCGTGGTCGGGGACGGCGCCGGTGATGTCGGTCATCACATTCTCGACGACTTCGGTCGTGACGCGCTCGACGTGTTCGAGGTCGCTGTCATAGCCGACACCCACTTGGACCATGATCGAAAGTTGCTGTTCCGGCCGACTGAAGTTGATCATGTTGGTGCCGGCGAGCTGTGCGTTCGGGATGATCACGAGGTTGTTCGACAGCTGACGCACCACGGTGTTCCGCCAGTTGATGTCGACGACATAGCCCTCCTCGCCGCTGCTGAGCCGGATGTAGTCGCCCGGCTGCACCGTCTTCGAAGCGAGGATGTGCACGCCGGCGAACAGATTGGCCAGCGTGTCCTGCAACGCCAGAGCGACCGCCAGGCCGCCCACGCCCAGCGCGGTGAGCAGAGGCGCGATGGAGACGCCCAGCGTCTCGAGCATGACGAGGAAGCCCATCGCCAGCACCACGACGCGCGTGATGTTGACGAAGATCGTGGCCGATCCGGCCACCCCCGACCTGGACTGCGCCACGGACCGCACCAGGCCGGTGATCACCCGGGCCGCCGTGAGCGTCGCGGCCAGGATGAGCAAAGCGGTCAGCGTCATGGTGACGTCGTGCCCGACCCTGGAGGTCAGCGGAAGCGCCGTGGCCGCCGCAGCCGCGCCGGCGGCTATCGCCGCCCAGGGGACCAGTGTCCGCAAGGCGTCGACGATGACGTCGTCACCGCTCCAACGCGTCCTGCTGGCTCGTTCTCCCAGCCATCGCAGAGTTACGCGCAGCAGGAGGCCTGCCGCGATGCCGGCAGCCACCGCTGTACCGGCGACGACCAAGTCGTGCAGAGTGAGGGCCCGGTTCACCGCTGCGCCCCCGCTGTCCGGGGAACACGCCTGATGGGGGGAACCGCCGCCGCTTCCGGGCGCCGGACGGGATGCTTCGTCACCGTTTTACCTGTTCGATTCTCGGGTGTGCGGTTCGCGCCGGGAGACACGGATGTGCGGAGTGGGGTCCGGCGCGATCGCCCATCCTGCCGTACGCGTTCCAAGGCGCCGCGGCTGACCCTGCGTCGGCTCAAGCAGGGCGGAAGTGCTGATGGCAGCTCGGAATGCGAGAGTGCGGGGGCCCACCCACGGTCGGTGACGTCCATGGGTTCGTGGTCTTCCTTGGGCATCGTTCCTGGCGTCGCTTCGGCGATGGACAGTTCAAGGGCTGCGGAGGGTGCGGTTCCCGAGGGCCGCCCGTGTTCAGGTGCCGGTCGGTTCGGCCGGAGCTGTCGAGACCGGTCTTCCGGCGTCGCCCGACCGTCCACAGAGCGGCCGAACGGCCACCGGGAGAGCCGGGGCAAGTCCGCCCGGCGGTATACGACGAGACCCGGCGTCGGCTTTGGGCCGACGGTGTACGCCATGCCCGGAAACGGAAACGTCTTCAGCGGTTAGCCGCAGCGGTATTGCCACAGTGGGTAACCCACTTCTACGTTCTTCACCACGCACCCTATCTACGTGCGTAGACCCATTCCGCCACAGTGAGGAGGGGTACATGAGCCGCACCGTCATCCACGGCGGCCTCGTCGTCACCGCGTCCGACGAAATCCACGCCGACGTACTCATCGAGGGTGGCCGCATCGCCGCGCTCGCCGCGCACGGCACCGACGCGGCCACGAGCTGGACCGCCGACCGGACCATCGACGCCTCCGGCAAGTACGTCATCCCGGGCGGTGTCGACGCGCACACGCACATGGAGATGCCGTTCGGCGGCACCTACGCCGCCGACACCTTCGAGACCGGCACCCGGGCGGCCGCCTGGGGCGGCACCACCACGATCGTCGACTTCGCCATCCAGACCGTGGGGCGCGCGGTCCGGGAAGGACTCGACGCCTGGTACGCGAAGGCCGACGGCAACTGCGCCATCGACTACGCCTTCCACATGATCCTCTCCGATGTGAACGAGTCCTCGCTCAAGGAGATGGACCTCCTCGTCTCGGAGGGAGTCACCTCCTTCAAGCTGTTCATGGCGTACCCCGGTGTCTTCTACAGCGACGACGGCCAGATCCTGCGCGCCATGCAACGGGCCGCGGGGAACGGCGGGCTGATCATGATGCACGCCGAGAACGGCATCGCGATCGACGTCCTCGTCGAACAGGCGCTGGCCGCGGGCCGCACCGACCCGCGTTACCACGGCGACGTCCGCAAGGTGGCGCTGGAGGCCGAGGCCACCCACCGTGCCATCCAGCTCGCGCGTGTCGCCGGATCCCCGCTGTACGTCGTGCACGTCTCCGCCGACGAGGCCGTCGCCGAGCTGGCAGCCGCCCGCCACAAGGGACTTCCGGTCTTCGGCGAGACCTGCCCGCAGTACCTCTTCCTCTCCACCGACAACCTCGCCGAGCCGGACTTCGAGGGCGCGAAGTACGTCTGCTCCACCCCGCTGCGGCCCAAGGAGCACCAGGAGGCGCTCTGGCGCGGCCTCCGGAACAACGAGCTCCAGGTCGTCTCCACCGACCACTGCCCGTTCTGTTTCTCCGGCCAGAAGGAGATGGGCCGCGGAGACTTCTCGAGGATCCCGAACGGCATGCCCGGCGTGGAGAACCGGATGGACCTTCTCCATCAGGCGGTCGTGGACGGCCACATCTCCCGCCGCCGCTGGATCGAGATCGCCTGCGCCTCCCCGGCCCGGATGTTCGGCCTCTACCCGAAGAAGGGCACCATCGCCCCGGGCGCCGACGCCGATGTCGTCATCTACGACCCGCACGCCGAGCAGACCCTCTCCGCCGAGACGCACCACATGAACGTCGACTACTCGGCGTACGAGGGAAAGCGGATCACCGGACAGGTCGAGACCGTCCTCTCGCGTGGCGAAGTCGTCATCGACCGGAGGAAGTTCACCGGGCGCGCCGGCCACGGCATGTACACCCCGCGCGCCACCAGTCAGTACCTGGACTAGGAGCACCTGCCATGGACTTCGGACTCGTCCTCCAGACCGACCCGCCCGCCTCGGCCGTCGTGGGCCTGATGCGGCGCGCCGAACGCAACGGTTTCCGCTACGGCTGGACCTTCGACTCGGCGGTGCTCTGGCAGGAACCGTTCGTCATCTACAGCCGGATCCTCGAGCACACCGAACGCCTCATCGTCGGCCCCATGGTCACCAACCCGGGCACCCGCACCTGGGAGGTCACCGCCTCCACCTTCGCCACCCTCAACGACATGTACGGCAACCGCACCGTCTGCGGCATCGGCCGCGGCGACTCCGCGATGCGCGTCGCCGGACGCAAGCCCAACACCCTGGCCCGACTCGGCGAGGCCATCGACGTCATCCGCGATCTCGCCGAGGGCCGGGAGGCGACCGTCGACGGGCAGCCGGTCCAGATCCCGTGGGTCAAGGACGGCAGACTGCCTGTCTGGATGGCCGCGTACGGTCCGAAGGCGCTCGCCCTCGCCGGACAGAAGGCCGACGGATTCATCCTGCAGCTCGCCGACCCGTTCCTCACCGAGTGGATGATCAAGGCCGTACGGGACGCGGCGGCGGAGGCGGGCCGCGACCCGGACTCCGTGACCATCTGCGTCGCCGCCCCCGCCTACGTGGGCGACGACCTCGACCACGCCCGCGAGCAGTGCCGCTGGTTCGGCGGCATGGTCGGCAACCACGTCGCGGACCTGGTGTCCCGGTACGGCGAACACTCC
Source organism: Streptomyces sp. NPDC057565 (assembly GCF_042801455.1). Lineage (NCBI taxonomy): Bacteria > Bacillati > Actinomycetota > Actinomycetes > Kitasatosporales > Streptomycetaceae > Streptomyces > Streptomyces sp. NPDC057565. Next base: position 92,038 of record NZ_JBHVFU010000021.1, read on the forward strand.
GGCCTCGTACCCGAGGCACTGACCGAGTACATCGCGGGGCGTGCCGGATACGACTACAGCCACCACGGGCGCGCCGGAAATCCGGATACCGCCTTCGTCCCCGACGAGATCGTCGACCGGTTCTGCCTCCTCGGCCCCGCCGAGGCACACATCGAGAAACTCCGGGCGCTGCGCGACCTGGGCGTCGACCAGTTCGCCGTCTACAACATGCACGATGCGCGCGAAGCGACGATCGACGCGTACGGCTCCGAGATCATCCCCGCCCTGTCCGCCTGACCCGCGCCTCCCCCCACGGCTGTACGCGCCCCTCTCCCCAGCCCGCACGGCACCGCTCCCGAGCGAAGGGTCCAGCCGCCATGACATCGACCGTCCCACCCACTCCACCGATCCCACCGCAGGACCGCATATCCGCGCCGCCGGACCGGGTGGAACTCGCCCCCGGAGCTGTCCCCGCCGACAACCGCTTCATCAATGAGGACCTGCTGCCCGTCCCCCTGGAGCGGCGCACCTGGACCACGTACAACTTCGCGGCCCTCTGGGTCGGGATGGCCCACAACATCCCGTCGTGGCTGCTCGCCTCCGGTCTCGTCGCCCTCGGCATGGACTGGAAGCAGGCCGTCTTCACCATCGCGCTGGCCAACCTGATCGTGCTCGGCCCGATGCTGCTGACCGGCCACGCCGGACCGAAGTACGGCATCCCGTTTCCCGTGCTGGCTCGCGCTTCCTTCGGTCTGCGCGGCGCCAACCTGCCCGCGCTGATCCGGGCCGCGGTGGCCTGCGCCTGGTTCGGCATCCAGACCTGGATCGGCGGCGTCGGCATCTTCACCCTGCTCGGGAAGATCTTCGGTGGCTGGGCGAACGCCTCCGAGATCGGCGGGCAACCCTGGACGCTCTGGCTCTGCTTCGCCCTCTTCTGGGCGGTCGAACTCGCCATCATCTACCGGGGGATGGACACCCTGCGGCGGTTCGAGAACTGGGCGGCGCCGTTCGTCATCGTCGGCGCCCTGGTGCTGCTGGTCTGGGTCGCCGTCAAGGCCGGCGGCTTCGGACCGCTGCTCGACCAGCCCTCGAAGCTCGGCTGGGGCGCGGACTTCTGGCCGGTCTTCTTCCCGTCCCTGATGGGCATGATCGCTTTCTGGGCCACGCTCTCCCTGAACATCCCCGACTTCACCCGCTTCGGCGCCGGCCAGCGCGCCCAGATCTGGGGCCAGACGCTGGGCCTGCCGACCACGATGACGCTCTTCGCGCTCCTCTCGGTCCTGGTGACCTCCGGCTCGCAGGCCGTCTACGGAGAGGCGATCTGGGATCCGGTCGAGCTCGTCGCCAGGACCGACAACGTCTTCGGACTGCTCTACGCCCTGGTGACCGTGCTGATCGCGACGATCTCCGTGAACATCGCGGCGAATGTGGTGTCACCCGCGTACGACTTGGCCAATCTCGCACCCAAGCTCATCAACTTCCGTACGGGCGCGCTGATCACGGGCGTCGTCGGTGTGCTGATCATGCCGTGGAAGCTCACCGAGACCCCGGAGCTGTACATCTTCACCTGGCTCGGTCTGGTCGGCGGTCTGCTCGGTACGGTGGCCGGCATCCTGATCGCCGACTACTGGATCGTCCGACGCACCGTGCTCGACCTCGCCGACCTCTATCGCCCCGGCGGCCGCTACTGGTACACGGACGGCTGGAACTGGCGCGCCGTCGGTGCCTTCGCGGTCGGCGGCGTCCTGGCCATCGGCGGTTCCCATTCCGCCCCCGGCAAGGGCCCGTTCCCGGCCGACGGCCTGATCCCGTTCCTGAAACCGCTCGCGGACTACGGCTGGGCGGTCGGCCTGGCCTCCTCGCTGGTGCTGTACGTGCTGCTCAGTGGCCGGTCCGGGGTCACAGCGACTGCTGGGAACGGCTCAGCAGTGCGCTGATGTCGAGCGTCTCGGCCGGCGGTGGCGTGGCCGCTCGTGAGACCGAGCACGATCACCGTCGCCCGGGCCGACGTCCGCGTGCCGGAGCGATGACCGGTCACGTCGCCTCCCACGGAAGGAGATGCCGGGCCCGGTCCGGTGTCGGCGCCCGACCATGTGGGCGTCCGCCCGGGCCGGAACGACCGCCCACCCCCGTACACAGGGTGAGGTCCAGCCCAGTTTTCTGGCACGGACGGTGGGGGACGGTGTCGGGGCACCGAGTCCGTCACCAGGAAGAGGAAATGCGAACGATGAAGCTGTGCATGGGGAGTCTGTCCGGGGCCGTGCTGCGGGGCGCCGTCGTCGCAGGAATGACTGCGGCACTCGCCGCACCCGCGACGGCCGCCACCGCCGTGACACCCATGGCGACGCCACCCGGCCTCTCCTGCGACACGGGAAAGCACGAGATCGACGACTACACGGGATACGCGCTGTGCCGGAACAACGGCACCACGGCGCAGACCTTCTGGGTGCACCTGGTCTGCGGTTGGTCGCCGGACGTGGACGGTGAACACGTCACCCTCAACCCGGGCCAGTCCGGCCAGTCCACCGCACACTGCGCGGGCATCGGCACCGGGATCGGCGAGATCAGCGTCCAGCCCTGAGGGCTGTCCGCCGGAGCCGGCGTGAGTGCGCACGGTGGTGGTGTCGACCGTCCTCGACCGACCGGGTCCGTCACCGCGCGGCCGTCCGTTCCCACAGGACTGCGAGCGCCGTCGCCAGCCGCTCCCGCAGCCCGTCCGCGTCGCCGTCCACCCACCGGTGGGCGGCGTGGAACGCCGACCAGTCCACCCGCCAGGCCCGGACCGTGTCCGGGCCGAAGCCGGACGCGTGCGGCCCGAGCACCGTGCGCAGCAGCCGGGGCGACAGCCGGGTCGGCGGATGCTCCGCCAGCAGCACCGCGTCGTACAGATCCTTCGCCGTCGAGCGGCCCTCGGCCTGCCGGTCCTCGGCGAGCCACAGCAGCTTCCAGGCGAGCGATAGCCCAGGACTCGCGGTCCGGACCGGTACCGGCGGTCCGCCGTCACCGCGTGGGCACGCCGTCCACACGGGGCCGTCCGGCATCGCCTCGTCCCGGGCGAAGTCCATCCGGAGCTCGCCGGGCGGCAGCCCGTCCGCCTGCCAGGGCACGACCACGCGTACGCCGGGCGTTTCGTACGCCCGATACATCCACACGCCGTCCGCCGTCACCGCGCTCGGGTCGATCCGGATGCCCTGCGGGGGAGGCGGACCGGTCTTCAGCGCGGCGGTGACCTCGTCCTGCGGGGCGGGGCTGGGTTCCAGGGCATCGGAGTCGATCCAGCGCAGACCCTCGGGTGCGAGCGCGGGCCGGGCGCCACCGGTGGCGAAGCATTCGTCGTCCGTCCACAGGTCGGGTGCCGCCGCGCCGTCCGCTGCCTCGGGCCACTGCTGGACGACGTCGATCCCGTCGACGTACGGATAGGGATCGAGACGGTCGACGCAGTGGTCCGTCGACGCCTCCAGCACGATCCAGTCCAGATCCCCGGGCTCCCGGGCGGCCGCGCCCACCCACGCCTGGAGCGGAAGGCTGCCGCGCAGGATCAGCCCGTCGCCCCACGCCGACCCGGTGACCACACGGAGCAGATGGTCCTGGACGCTGCGCCGGGCGGCCCGCCAGCGCGGGGCGAGCGACGGATCGGAGAACGCCGGCTCGCCGGGCACCGGGCGGCCGGGCCCGCTCACACGGACACTCCGGTCCGCTCCTCGATCCAGCCCGCGTCCGCCGCCGGATGGTCGTCGTGCACCACGAACTCCTCCTCGACCTCGGCCACATCCAGCCCGGCGGCGGTCAGCGCGCCGAGGAGCGCGTCCAGCCGGGCGCGGGCCTCCGGCCGGCCGACCCCGCGGCAGCGCTGGGTGACGAACCGCTCGTGGCGCCCACGCCGCGCCGCACGGCGGGCGTTGCGCGAGAGGTGCGCGCTGTGCCGCTCGGCCACGGCCCGCGCCGTGGCCACTTCCGGCTCCCCCGGCAGCAGCAGCTTGACGTGGTGTTCGAAGTAACAGGCGGGGGACAGGGCGGCAGCCTCGTCCGCCGTCTGCGGTATGTCCGCGTTCCAGGGGGAGGCCTCGATTTTCACCCGTATGACGGGGAAGCCCGCCGCCCGCAGTTCGGCCGAACGGAGCAGGGCGGCGGCCCGCCGCTCGGTGAGGGTGCCGCGCCCGGTCTCGGTCAGCATGGGCTGGTCGGGCATGGCGCCGCGGTCCAGGACGATGCGGGTGAGCTTCAGCCCGATCCGTGCTGCCCGGTGTTCCAGGCGTGCACTCGCGTCCATGGCGCCTGCCGCGGTGCCGAGGCGCACCGTCAGGTGGTCTCGAACTCTCCCGCGAACTCTGTTTCCACAGGCCACACCCCAGCTGTTCGGTTCTGTCCACTCCTGCCGGAGAAATCAGCAAGCGGTACTGACACTCCATGCCGAACGGTTGAGTGGACCGGCCGCTACTCGTTACCCTCCAGTAAGTTCGCGTGGGCGGACAGATGCGGAAGGCGCGGGCACGCGTCGAAATCCGGGAGGCGTACAGCCCATGTCCTCAGCAGAGTTCACGGAGTCGACCGGACTGGCGGACAGCGCACGCGAGCTGGCCGACGGCCGGACCACCTCGACCCAGCAGGTGTCCGCCGCCCTCGAACGCATCGAAGCGAGCCAGAGCACTCTCAACGCCTTCCGGCACCTTCGTGCCACCGAAGCGCTCGCCGAGGCCGCCGAAGCCGACCGGCGCCTCGCCGCGGGGGAGCGGCTGCCCCTGCTCGGGGTACCGGTCGCCGTCAAGGACGACACCGACGTCGCCGGAATGCCCACCTACTTCGGCTGCCGCGGCGACCTGCCCGCGGCCACCGCCGACGGCGAGGCCGTCCGCCGGCTGCGCGCCGCAGGGGCCGTGATCGTCGGGAAGACCAATTCCTGCGAGCTAGGGCAGTGGCCCTTCACCGAAGGACTCGCCTTCGGTGCCACCCGCAACCCCTGGAACACCGGCCACACCCCCGGCGGCTCGTCCGGCGGTTCGGCCGCGGCCGTGGCCGCCGGGCTGGTACCCGCCGCGCTCGGGTCGGACGGCGCCGGGTCCATCCGCATCCCCGCTGCCTGGACCCATCTCGTCGGCATCAAACCGCAGCGTGGCCGGATCTCCGTCCACCCGCACCACGACGCCTTCCAGGGCCTCACCGTCAACGGACCGCTGGCCCGCACCGTCGCCGATGCCGCCCTGCTGCTCGACGCGGTCGCCGGGCCGCACCCCGGCGACCCGCACCGGCCCCCGCCCGTCGCGGCCTCCGCCGCCGCGGGCCGCGACCCCGGCCGGCTGCGTATCGCCCTCGCCTGGCGGCCCCCGCTCACCCTCACCGGTACCGCCCCCCACCCCGACGTACGACGGGCTGTCACCGCACTCGCCGAGGTGCTCGCCCGGCTCGGCCATCAGGTCGAGGAGGCCAGGCCCCGTTACGGGCTGATCGGTCTGGGCTTCGTCCCCCGCGCAACAGCCGGGATCGCCGAACTCGCCGCGCTCCACCCCGAACCCGCCCTCCTCGACCCGCGCACCCGCAGCGCCCTGCGCACCGGCACCCGGCTCGGGGGCAGGGTGGTGCGGGCGGCCCGGGCCCGGGAGGTGCGCCAGCAGCGCAGGATCGGGGCGCTCTTCCACACGCCCCGGGTGGGAGCCCGGTTCGACGTACTGCTCACCCCGACGACCGCCGCGCCCCCACCCCGGATCGGCACATTCGACGGCCTGAGCGCCTGGCGCACCGATGTGGCGATCACCGAGGCGTGCCCGTACGCCTGGCCGTGGAACGTGCTGGGCTGGCCCGGCATCAATGTCCCGGCCGGGTTCACCCCCGACGGGCTCCCCGTCGGCGCCCAGCTGCTCGGCCCCTCCCGCAGCGAGGAGCTGCTGATCTCCCTCGCCGCACAGCTGGAGGCCGATCAGCGCTGGTACGAGCACCGGCCGCCTGTCCCCACGGGCTCCTGACGCACCACCGGTCAGAGCGGGCGGCGGGCGTCGACCACCCACACCCCTGCCCGCAGCAGTACGCCCTCCGCCGTCTCGTACGGCAGCAGGCTGTCCGCCATCGAGGCCCGGGCGGCGTCGGAGACGGTGAGACCCGGCGTACGGGAGACGAAGAAGTCCACCGCGTCCGCAGCGTCCCGTCCCCAGCAGGTCGTGGCCGTCACGGGGGCGATGCCGATCTCCTCGAAGCCCGCCGCGCCCAGTACCTTCCGGACGCGCTCCGGGTCCGAGAGCGAGGCCATGGCCACCGCCACCGCGTTCTCCACCGGGTGCTCCTGTCCCAGCAGGGAAGCCATCAGACCGAGCGCCTCGCGCTCCTCGCTGTCCGGCAGCGGGGGCTGCGGGCAGATGAACGCCAGCCGGCCGCCGGGGCGCAGGGCGCGCGCGATATTGGTGAACGCCGCGATGTGGTCGGCGAAGAACATCACGCCGCCCCGGCTGATCGCCACGTCATAGCCGCCCGGCTTGAACGGATGGACCTGTGCGTCCCCCAACTCGTAGGAGACGGAGGGGAATTCCTGGGGGTCGGTGAGAGCCCTGGCGCGTTCGATGAGCGGCACGGAGACGTCGACGCCCGTGACCCGGCCCCGCGGGGCGCGCCGGGCGGCGATCCGGGTCGAGGGCCCGCTGCCGCAGCCGATGTCGACGACCCGGTCCTCCGCGCCGATCGCCGCGGCGTCGAACAGCGGCTCGTCGAAGCGGGCCAGCATGGCGTTGTAGCGGTCGGGATGGTCCGCCCAGTGCAGGCCGATCGGTCCGTTCCACGCGTCGGTGACAGTCATGCGTGCTCCTCGGTCCTTGTGGTCAGGGTGGCCTCGATGCGCTCGACGGCGCAGATCGCGCCGAATGCGATCAGATGAACCAGGCAGTGATCGGTGAACGGCGGCGCCAGCCAGGCCGCCACGTCCTCGTCCGTGATCCGGTACGGGGCACGCGCCGCGAGCAGCGCAAGCCGTGCGCCCGGCCGCTCCGCCCGGGCCGGCAGTTCCTCGCCGTGCAGGGGAAGCGGTGCGACGCCGTCCCAGGCCGCCACCGACGCCCGTACCAGCGCCGCGTCCTCGTCGCCGAGCAGCTCCGCACCCAGGTGCGCCGCCGCGCGCAGCGCGCCGAACGCGGTGCCGATCGGCGTGTCCGCCGCCCACGCGGGTGCCGCCCCCTCGGTCTCCAGCAGGGCCAGGCTCTCGCCGGGAACCAGTTCGCGGCGGACCGTGCGGGCCAGCGAGCGGCCCGCCACGCTCCGTACCAGGCGGTACTTCTCGGCGCCCCCGGGCAGCATCTCCTCGGTCAGCAGGGACGACACGATCCGGTTGATGAAGTGGAAGGCGAGCGCTGTCCCGATGTACTCCGGTGCCTCCCCGGACGGGAACGGCTGCGGCGTGCTCATGTCCATTCCCCACGCCAGGAGTTGACGGTGTCGGGAGTCCTCGGGCTGTTCGCCGCGGGCGATTCTCTCGGCCAGGGCGTGGTCGCCGGTGGCATGCAGGAGCACGGTGTGCGCGGTGACGCAGAACGGGCACCGGTTGGCGAGCGACACCCCGGCCGCCACCACCTCCTTTCCGGTGCGCGACGCCTGCCCGGCCAGCAGGGACTCCCGCATGACGGCCCAGGTGCCGGCCAGCAGCGGCGGCGCGGCGGACAGGACGACAAAGGTCACGGCGCGGTCGATGCCGAAGTCGGTGGCCAGCTGTGCGTAGACGTCGGCGACCACTCCGGTCGCCGATTTCGGCGGTTCGGGTGAGGTGTATCGAAAGGGTCCGGTCATGGCGACGATGCTCACCCGTCGGACGGTGCCCGGTCGTCGTACGGCCGAAGGCAGTTGAGGACGGTCCAGGCCGACCGGCGGTGGCCGTGACTACTGCCCCGGGAGTAGTGCGGGGTCCGTCCCGCAGGATGATGACCACGCCGTTGTACGGGAGTTAGGGTGCGGCTCATGCAGGGTGACATCGACCGGCGGACTCACCTGCTGGACACCGCACTCGCCGTCGCGATCGGCGCGGCGGTTCTCGCCGCGGCCTACGCCGCCTCGGGTCCGGGCACCCTCGACCTGCTGCTTGTCGCAGTCGGCAGTCTGGCTCTCGCCGGGCACCGGCAGGCGCCGCGCGCCGTGCTCGCCGTCACCACCGTCTCCATGCTGGGGTACGTCGTGCACGCGCACCCCGGAACCTGGGCGGCGTTCCCCGTGCTGGCCGCCGTGCATGCGGCGGCGCGCAGCGGACACCGCGTGTGGGGCATCGTCGCGGGCGCCCTCTTTCTCGCCGGATACTTCATGGTCCTGATCGTCGCCGCACCCAGCGCGCAGGACACCGTCGAGCGGACCGTGCTGCTGCTCGGCTGGTTCCTCTGCGCCGGCGTCACCGGACTCATCGACAAGAACTGGCAGGCGTATCTCCGCCAGACCGAGCAGCGGGCGCTCGACGCCGAACGCAGCCGCGACGAAACGGCGCTGCGCCGGGCCGGGGAGGAGCGGCTGCGGATCGCCCGGGAGTTGCACGACTCACTGACCCACTCCATCTCGATCGTCAAGCTTCAGGCGGGAGTTGCCGTTCACCTGGCCCGCAAGCGCGGCAGTGAGGTGGAGCCCGCGCTGCTCGCGATCCAGGAGGCGAGCGGCGAAGCGATGCGGGAGCTGCGCGCGACCCTGGAGGTACTGCGCACCGATGTGGTGGAGCCGGGCACGGGGCTGGACCGCATCGACGAGCTGGCCGAGCGAGCCCGTACCGCGGGCATCGCACTGTCCGTCACCGTCACCGGCGTCGAACGCACCCTGCCGTCGGACGTCGACCGGGCCGCCTACCGCATCGTGCAGGAAGCACTCACCAATGTGGCCCGGCACGCCGACCGTGCCCGGACTACCGTCGAAATCGTCTACGGGAAGCATGCGTTGACCGTGAGCGTCGACGATCAGGGTCCCTGCGCCCCCGGCGATGCCGTCACCGCGGGCACCGGCCTCACCGGCATGGGCGAGCGCGTCAGGGCCCTCGGTGGCACTCTCGCCGCCGCACCACGCCCGGGCGGCGGCTTCTCCGTACGCGCCGAACTGCCCCTGCGGACAATGGGAACCGCTGTATGAACCACCAGGAAGCGATCCGGGTGCTGATCGTCGACGACCAGGCCCTGATGCGTGCCGGATTCCGCGCCCTGCTGGACGCCGAGGACGGCATCGAAGTGATCGGCGAGGCAGCCGACGGCCGTCAGGGGGTGGAACTCGCCCGCCACCACACCCCGGACGTCGCCCTCGTCGATGTACAGATGCCCGTGATGGGCGGCATCGAGGCCACCCGCGAGATCGCCGCCGACCCGCTGCTGGCCGGTGTCCACGTCGTCATCCTCACGAACTACGGGCTCGACGAGTACGTCTTCGACGCGCTGCGCGCAGGGGCCGCCGGGTTCCTTCTCAAGGACACCGAGCCCGCCGAACTCCTCCAGGCCATCCGCGTCGCGGCCCGTGGCGACGCGCTGCTGTCGCCTGCCATCACCCGCCGCCTGATCGGCGAGTTCGTCTCCCGGCCGCCCGACCGGACCACGGCCCCCGGCTTCGAGACACTGACCCGCCGCGAGCGCGAGGTGAGTGCGCTGGCCGCACGTGGGCTGACCAACGAGGAGATCGCCGCGCACATGGTGATCAGCCCGTTCACCGCAAAGACCCATGTCAGCCGGGCGATGACGAAGCTGGGCGCCCGGGACCGGGCCCAACTCGTCGTCTTCGCATACGAGTCGGGTCTGGTCACGCCGCGCGACCCGCTTCCCTGAGGCGTTCCGGGGCCCACGGCGGATTCATCGGTCCGGAAGCTCCTGCGGCCAGCGGCCGATCTCACGGAGCAGTCCCATGAACGCGCGCTCCGCCGGGGACAGCACCCGGTCGCGCCGCCGCACCAGACTGATGGGGCGGGACCGGGGCTGCGGAGTCACCGGGAGGACGGCGAGCGATCCGGCGCGCACATCGTCCACCACGGCGTGTTCCGAGATCAGCGACACCCCGAGCCCCGCCGCCACGCACTGCTTGACGGCCTCGGGGCCCCAGATGTCTCCGTGCGGAACCTCCGTCATTTCCCACTCCGCCAGGACCTGTTCCTGCAGCTCCCGGGTCTGGGATCCGGGCTCCCGCAGCAGGAACCGCGAGTCCGACAGGTCCTGCGGCCGGACCTCGCCCGCGTCCGCCAGCGGATGGCCGGGCGCGGCGATCAGCACCAGCCGCTCGTCGAGAACGGTCTCCGGCACCAGCTGCGCGGCCGTCGGCGCGCCCGCCACCACCGCGATCCCGATGGCACCCGACAACAACCGCTCCAGCACAGCCTCGTTGTTGCCGACGAAGATGTCGCACTCGATGCCCGGATGCCGCTCCTGGTACCGGGCGAGCAGCGGCGGCAGCAGGTACGTGCCGACCGTCGTCGTGCCGCCCACCAGCAGCCGTCCGGACGTCAGCCCGCTCACCTGCTGTACTGCGGCGACCGCCTCGTCGGCGAGGAGGAAGACCCGCCGGCCGTACTCGGCGAGCACCTCGCCCTCGGCCGTCGGCCTGATCCTGGCCCCCGACCGGTCGATCAGCGTGACGCGCAAGGACTGTTCGAACCGGCGCACCTGATTGGAGACCGACGGCTGGCTCATGTACAGCTTGTGCGCGGCCGCCGAGAATCCCTGGTGCTCGACCACCTGCATAAAGATCCACAACCGGTGGAGGTTGAGTTCCACACGCCTCCCTAAGTTGATCGTCGGCGCGGAGCCTAGCCCCGATCCGGCCTGGTGGGGAGGGGGTGCGGCAGGGTGGATGCGGCTATGACGGCTATAGCAATCCCGGTGGTTCTGCCCGCCCCGAGCCGGGTGCTACCCATGAGCTGTGAGGCGGCAACCACCGCCTCGGTACTTCGACCTCAGGGGTGGATCCGTACATGAAGGAATCTGTTGCCGAGCAGTTCGAGGTCAACGGGCGCGGCTACGCCTGGCCCCGGCGGCCCGTCGTCGTGGTCTGCATCGACGGCAGTGAGGACGCCTACCACGAGCGGGCGATCGCGGACGGCAGGATGCCCTTCCTCGAACGGATGCTGGAGCGGGGCAGCGACCTGCGGGCCGACTGCACCATGCCGTCCTTCACCAATCCCAACAACATCTCCATCGCCACGGGTGCGCCGCCCGCCGTGCACGGCATCTGCGGCAACTACTTCTACGACACCACGTCCGGCACCGAGATCATGATGAATGCCCCGGAGCTGCTCCGGGTGCCGACCCTGTTCGCCGCGTTCTCGCAGGCAGGTGCCAAGGTCGCGGTCATCACCGCCAAGGACAAGCTGCGCCGGCTGCTCGGCCGCGACCTCTCCGACGGCATCTGCTTCTCCGCCGAGAAGGCCGACCAGCTGACCGACGAGTCCCACGGGATCAGCAAGGTCCTCGAACGCGTCGGCATGGAACTGCCCTCGGTCTACAGCGCCGAGCTCAGCGAGCTCGTCATGGCCGCGGGCACCGACATCCTGGCCAAGGACCGCCCCGACCTGATGTACCTCTCCCTGACGGACTACATCCAGCACAAGCATGCGCCGGGATCGCCCGTCGCCAACGACTTCTACGCCATGCTCGACAGCTACTTCGAGCAGATCGACGCACTCGGAGCGGTCCTCGTCATCACCGCCGATCACGGCATGAACGCCAAGAGCGACGCCGACGGCACGGCCCAGGTCGTCTTCCTCCAGGACCTGCTCGACACCCGGCTCGGCGCCGGAGCCGCCCGCGTCATCCTGCCCATCACCGACCCGTACACCGTCCACCACGGGGCGCTCGGTTCGTACGCCACCGTGCACCTGCCGGACGGCACCGACCGGGCCGGTCTGCTCGCCGAACTCGCCGCCCTGGAGGGCGTGGACACCGTCCTCACCCGCGAGGAGGCCTGCGAGCGCTTCGAACTCCCCGGCGACCGCATCGGCGACCTCGTCGTCATCGCCACCCGCAACACGGCGCTCGGCACCACGCCCGCCCGGCACGACATCTCCGGCTTCAAGGAGCCGCTGCGCTCCCACGGCGGTCTCACCGAACAACGCGTGCCGTTCCTCGTGAACGCGCCGACCGGCCCGCTCCCCGACGGACACCGGCTGCGCAACTTCGACGCCTACTGGGTCGGCAACGCCCTGGCCGCCGGACGGCCGCTCACCTCCTGACCGAGCCGCCGTACCACCCCAAGGACCCGGCCCCGGCGCGCTGCCGAGGCACGCGCCGGGGCCGTGCCATGCCCTTGTCATGCCTGCGGACCGCCCCCACCGAACCGCTCATCTCCCCAACCGCGCACATCGAGGACAGGACCCCGCCATGGCCGACCTCGTACCACAGAAACAAGGATCACCCGTCACCACCCGCGACGCACTGGACCGGATCTCACCGATCCTGCGGAGCGCCCGCGCCGCCCGCTGGCGCCGGCAGATCTTCGCGATCACCTGGATCGCCTACGCAGGCTTCTACTTCGTACGGCAGGCATTCTCCGTCGCGAAACTCGGCATCCTCGACGATCCCGCCGTCAACACCGTGCTCACCGAGCGTGCGCTGGGCGTCATCGACGCCGTCTACCTCGCGGCCTATGCGGCCGGGCAGTTCCTGTGGGGCATGTGGGCCGACCGGTTCGGCCCCCGCGTCGTGGTCATCGGCGGCATGATCGGGGCCGTTGCCGCCGCCTGCATCATGGGCGTGAGCAGCGCACTTCTGGTGTTCGGCGGTGCGATGGTCCTGCAGGGACTGTCGCAGTCGGCCGGGTGGGCGCCGCTCTGCAAGAACATGGGCAACTTCTTCACCGTGGCCGAACGCGGGCGGATCCTGGGGCTGTGGTCCACCAACTACGCGTTCGGGGGCCTGGCCGCACCACCGTTCCTCGGCTGGGTCGCGTACTCGGTCTTCGACAGCTGGCACGCGGCGTTCCTGGCCGGCGCGGCCACACTCGCCGCCGTGCTGCTGCTCTTCGTGCTCTTCCAGCGCAACACGCCGCAGGATGTCGGTCTGGTCGAGCCCACCGAGGAGACGGATCCCGAATCCGGCACCACGCCCGAAGCCGTCCCGACCGAGCCCTCCCTCACCGGTCTCGCCCTCTACCGGGAGACGCTGCGCGACCGCATGGTGCTCACACTGGGACTCTCGTACTTCCTGCTCAAGCCCGCGCGGTACGCCATCCTGCTCTGGGGACCGGTGATCGTCAGCCGTCGGCTGCCCGAGATCGACAAGGTCGGCGCCACCCTCATCCCCGTCGCCTTCGGCGTCGCGGGCATCCTCGCCCCGATTCTCGTCGGCTGGGTCTCCGACCGGTTCTTCCAGTCCCGGCGGGCACCCGCCTGCGTCATCGCGCTCGGTGTACTGACCGCCGCGCTCGCTCTGTTCATGCCGCTCACCGCCGCCGGCAGCGCCGAGGTGATGATCGCGGTGCTTGCGGTGATCGGTCTCTCCGTGTACGCGGCCGACGCCATGATCTCGTGCGTCGCAGCGGTCGACTTCGGCAGCGCCAAGGGCGCGGGGACGGCCGCCGGACTGGTCAACGGCTGCGGTTCGATCGGTGCGATCCTCGGCGGGCTGCTGCCGGGATTCCTCTCCGGCGGCGTCCTGTTCACCGGCTTCGCCGGGGCCGCGCTGCTCGCCGGGCTGCTGATGCTGCCCCACTGGAACCGGCTTCCGCGCACCGCGTGAGCACGCCACGGGCCGTACGCCGTCGGCCGGTACGCCGAACCCCGTACGCCACCGGACCGCGCACCCTCATTCCGTACGCCTTGAGAAGGGGATCACCATGACTGTGAACCGAGCCGACACCGCTGTCGTCGGCGGCGGAATCGTCGGCCTCGCCCACGCGCTGGCCGCCGCCCGCCGCGGCGACCGGGTCGTCCTGTTCGAGCGCGACGACTACGCCGTGGGCGCCTCCATCCGGAACTTCGGCATGATCTGGTCCATCGGCCAGCAGCGCGGCGCGACGTACGAGCGGGCGCTGCGCAGCCGTGAGATCTGGCTGGAGACCGCCGCCAAGACCGGCCTGTGGGCCGCCGAGACCGGATCACTGCACCTGGCCCACCACCCCGACGAGGTGGACGTGCTCGAAGAGTTTCTCGCGACCACGCCGCCCGCCCGGGAACGGGGCGTCAGGATGATCACGCCGCGGGAGACACTGGAGCGCTCCGGCACGACCCGCGCCGACGGGCTCCTCGCCGCGATGTGGAGCCCGACCGAGCTCAACGTCGACCCGCGCCGGGCCATCCCGGCACTCGCCTCGCATCTGGTCGCCGAGTACGGCGTCGACATCAGGTTCGGGGCGACCGTCCGGGGCATCAATCTGCCGACCGTGGAGACGACCGACGGCGACTGGTCGGTCGACCGGGCCTACGTCTGCAGCGGCAACGACTTCGAGACCCTGTACCCCGACGTCTTCGCGGAGAGCGGCCTGGTGCGCTGCAAGCTCCAGATGATGCGGACGGGCCCCCAGCCGGACGGCTGGGAGCTCGGCCCGATGCTCTGCGGCGGGCTGACCCTGCTGCACTACGCGGCGTTCGACGACTGCACGTCCAAGGCCCGGCTCGCCGAGCGGATGGGACTCGAATTGCCCTTCCACCGGGAGAACGGCATTCATGTGCTGCTCTCCCAGACGGCCGACGGACGTCTGACGATCGGTGACAGCCACGCGTACGCCAAGACGCTCGACCCCTTCGAGGACGAGACGATCAACCAGGCGGTCCTCGACTACCTCGATACGTTCGCCGTGCTGCCCGACCCGCGGATCACCGAGCGCTGGGTGGGCTACTACCCGTCGCTGCGGGACGGCCGGACCGAACTGGTCGTCGAGCCGGAACCGGGCGTCACCGTGGTCAACGGGGTCGGCGGAGCGGGGATGACGCTCTCGTTCGGACTGGCGGAGGACATCATCAACACCTGACGTCACGCCGATGCCCCTCATCTGCCGGGCGGATGAGGGGCATCGGCATGTTCCGGGCCGTGCGGAGGCTCAGTAGGCGATGCAGGCCGAGTGCCACTCGGTGTAGAAGTCCCACACCTCGGGGGAGCACTCCGGCGGCCCGTACTGGGAGGCCTTCGAACCGACATGCGGCAGATGGGCGTAGGCCCCGACACCGGGACGGTTCACATGGAGCATCCCCGCCTCGAACCGGTCGATCGCCTCGAACGCCCGCGACTGGGACGCGGTGAAGACGGTCCCCGACATCCCGTACTTCACCGAGTTGGCTATCGTCATGGCCTCGTCGAACCCGTCCGCGTCGACGACGGCCAGCACCGGTCCGAACACCTCCTCCTGGGCCAGCTCGCTGTCCCACGGCACATCACGGATGACGGTCGGCTGTACGTAGCAACCCTCGGGCAGATCGTCACGCCGCTCCCGCCCACCCCCGCACAGCACCTTGCCACCGTCGCGCTGCGCGCCGGCGACGGCCGCCAACGCCGCTTCCGTGCGGGCGGTGTTGACCACCGGGCAGATCCGGGACGCGGGATCGTCCCCGGGGCCCACCCGCAGCCCCGCGACCTGCCCGACGAGCCGGTCGAGGAACTCCTCCCGTACCCGTACGTCGACCACCACCCGGCTCGTCGCCGAGCAGCGCTGCCCCGCCTGACCGAAGGCTCCGTGCACCACGGCGTCCACGGCCTTGGCGAGATCGGCGTCGTCGCACACGATCAGTGCGTTCTTTCCGCCGAGTTCGAGCTGGGTGCGGAGCAGCCGATGCGCACCCCCGGCGTGGATGGCGGTGCCGACCGGCAGCGATCCGGTGAAACTGATGCCCGCGACAGCCGGGTTGGCGACCAGTGCCTCGCCCGCCGCCACATCGCCCTGGACCAGATTCAGCACCCCGCCGGGGAGACCCGCCTGCTGGAATATCTCCACCAGGAGCGCCGAGGTCAGCGGGGTGAGCGGGGACGGCTTGAGCACCGCCGTGCATCCGGACAGCAGCGCGGGTGCCACCTTCCACATCGGGATCGCGAGGGGGAAGTTCCACGGCGACACCAGCCCCACGACCCCGATGGGCTTCCTGAAGGTGTACGCAAAGGTGCGCTCCTCCTCCGCGGGGGCAGTCACCCCACCGAGCAGCCGCGCCTGACCGGCGGTGAATTCCAGCACGGCCCGCGCCCGGTTCACCTCGCCGCGCGCCTCGCTCAGCAGCTTGCCCTGTTCGCGGGTGATCACGGCGGCGACCTCCGCGGCCCGTTCGCCGAGGATGCGGCCGGCCGCGGTCAGATACGCGGCCCGTTCGATCGGGCCACGGCCGCGCCAGGACGGAAGTGCGGCGGCGGCCGCGTCGACCGCCTGGTCGACGTCGACACCGCCGGATTCGGTGAACTCACCGATCACATCGGCGAAATCGGCGGGATTGACGTTCTCCCGGACCTGCCCCGACTCCGCGGGGACCCACTGTCCGTCGATGAAGTTGAGCCGAAGGTGCTGTGACATGCCCTCCCCTTCATTTGGACCCACCGGCAGCAGTGCCGGACCAGGTCAGGCTGGCGCAGGAGAAGGGCTGTCACAATGCGCGATTGGCGAATGCCCCCGATAGCCGCGACCTATCGGGGGCCCGGAGCGGCGGGGCGGAGCCCTACGGCACGCGTGCGGTCCACTCCTCGGTCCCGAACTTCGTGGCCACGAGTTCCTCGGCCCTCGCCATCTCCTCGTCCGTCACGTTCCCCCGGGTGAGGCCGTGCCGGGTCCGGAAGGAGTCGATCATCCGCTCGATGACGGCTTCACGCGTCAGACCGGTCTGCCGCCGCAGCGGATCGACGCGCTTCTTGGCGCTCCCGGTGCCCTTGTCGGAGAGTTTCTCCTTGCCGATCCGGAGCACGTCGAGCATCTTGTCGGCGTCGATGTCGTACGCCATGGTCACGTGATGCAGCACGGCGCCCTCTCCGCCGACCACTCGTTTCTGCGCCGCGCCCGCGATCTTCCCGGCGTCCGTGGCGATGTCGTTGAGCGGCTGGTACCAGGCCTTGATGCCCATGTCGCCGAGCGCCCCGAGCACCCAGTCGTCCAGATAGGCGTAACTGTCGGCGAAGGAGAGGCCGGAGACCAGAGAATCGGGGACGGAGAGCGAGTACGTGATGGTGTTGCCCGGTTCCACGAACATGGCCCCGCCACCGGAGATGCGACGCACCACCGTGATGCCGTGGCGCGCGGCGCCCGCCGGGTCCACCTCGTTGCGCAGCGACTGGAAGCTGCCGATGATCACCGCGGGGGAGGCCCACTCCCAGACCCGCAGCGTCGGCGGGCGGCGGCCCGCCGCCACCTCGGCGGTGATGACCTCGTCGAGCGCCATGTGGAGGGCGGGGGACTGCGGGGCCTCGTGGATGAGCTGCCAGTCGTAGTCGCTCCACTCGGTGGCGTGTGCGAGGGCGCGGCGTACGGCGACGGCCACGCCCTCCGAGGTGAGACCCAGCATCACGGTCGACGCGGGCAGCGCCGCGTCGATGCGGGCGGCGAGCCCTGCGGTGTCGGTGTGGGCCGGGGCGCCCTCCAGAGCCGCGTCGATGGCGAGGATGGCGTCGTCGGGTTCGAGGAAGAAGTCCCCGGCGACCCGTACCTTGCGCAGTGCGCCGCCCTCGACGTCCAGATCGACCACGACGAGCTTGCCGCCGGGGACCTTGTACTCACCGTGCACAGCCATGCCTTCCGTTCCGCCCGACTCCCGTCCGCGAGTCGGCTCTGATCAGCTACAACTCCGCCGCCGTACGGATTAATCCGCGCATTCGCCGTGATGAACCTGCTGTCCAGGAGCACGGTGCTCGCGGTACGGACGTGTGGTCCATGACGCGTCATGCGACCCGGCCCAGCCCCGCATGCCCCACCTGTTCTGCGCCCGGCCTTCATCACCGGTACCTCCCTGCAGAGGAGGCCGTCGAGCACGACCTCCTCTGATCAAGGGGAAGGACGCCCCGAGACATCACGGGGACGCAGCGTGGCAAAGCTCACGTGCTCCGGAACCAGTGCGGTGGGGTGCCCAGCCGCGCCTCCACGGCCGCCCGGTCGACCGTACGCACCCGCCCGACCGTGAAGCCGACATACCTCATCCGTCGAGCGCCTCCAGGTCGGGGCGAATTTCATTGTACGTTTCAGGGTAGGCGCTCAGCATTCCTGCAATCCTGGATCGAGTCACCGGAAGGCTGTACCGATAGGCGCGCAATACAATATCCCGCCCCTCCAGGAATTGTTCGAAGACACCGAAGAGCATCGACTCCCGAAAATGATTGCTTTCATTCGATGACAGCCCCTCGATGTAGCCGAAGCAGGCATCGATATCACCAGAAGAGGGCTCTCCGCTCCGCAGCAGAGGCAGGAGGATCGGCCTGCTGAAGGCCGTCAGCAGAAACTCCAGCAAGTCAGGAATTCGTCCCCCTTCCCATTCTGCAACGAGTTCGGGATCGCTCGTTCTTATTTCGTCGAGCACAGCACAGGATCGCGGAACCTGCTGCACATAAGCAGAAACGACGGAGTCCAGCCGGAGGGCCTGCAAGTAACCACCTGTCGAGAAGGGGAAGTCGTGGCAGATAATAACGTTCACCACGGTCGGTCATTAACGTGTCGAAGGGCGGGAGCCCGCCCGGCTGCACCGGACAGGCTCCCGCTCAGGCGGCGGCCCGGGCTCTGCGCGCCAGGAGCTTGCCCAGTTCCCACAGGAGCAGGAGCACGAGGGCGGCCAGCAGTGCCCAGCCGAACTGCCGGAGGTCGATCTCGGTGGTGCCGAGGATGCGGCGGAAGCCGTCCATCTGGGTGACCAGCACCGCGAGGACGAACTCGGAGAATGCGGCCCAGTTCATCTGTTTGCTGTCGAAGGTCGCGGTCGTGAACACGGAGCCGGTCTCGCTGCGGCATTCGAACGCGGCGACGATCAGGCAGAGGGCGAAGGCGGTGAACGCCATCGAGTTGCCGATCCGGGCGCTGTCGAAGTGGCTCTCGCCCACTTTGATGAGGGCGAGCAGGAGGACGGTGATGGTCAGCCCGCCGAGGCCGATGGTGACCAGCACGGCCTTGGTCAGCACCGATTCCCCGCGTGGGCGCGGCGTGCGCCGCATGAGCCCGGGGCTCACCTGGTCGAAGCCGAGGGCGAAGCCGAAGGGGGCGTTGACGATGAAGTGGACCCAGAGGACCTGGGGCGGGGTGAACGGTTCACCGGCGGCGATGTTGAAGAGGGCGGCGCCGAGGAAGGTCAGTACGAAGGTGACCAGCAGCAGGAGGACGAAGCGGATGTACTTGGTGAGGTTGTCGTAGAGCTTTCTGCCCTCCTCCACGGCGTAGACGATCGTGGCGAAGTTGTCGTCGGAGAGGATCATCCGGCCGGCGTTCTTGGCCACGTCCGTGCCCGTGCCCATGGCGATGCCGATGTCGGCGGCCTTGATGGCGGGCGCGTCGTTGACACCGTCACCGGTCATCGCCACGACGTCGCCCTTCTTCTTGAGGGTGTCGGCGAGCAGGACCTTGTGCTCCGGCGCGACACGGCCGACGACGCCGATGTCGTCGATGCGGGCGAGTTGCTCGTGTTCCGGCAGGGCGGCGAAGTCCGCGCCCAGGATGGCCTCGCCGGGGATCCCGAGCTGTCCGGCGATGGCGGCGCCGGTGGTGACGTCGTCCCCGGTGACCATGCGGACCCGGATGTGGGCGGCCTGGGCGCTGGCCACGGCGGCACGGGACTCGTCGCGGGGCGGATCGATCATGCCGACGAGGCTGGTCATCCGGAGATCGGTGACGAAGGCGAGGAGATCGCCGTCCGGATCGAAGTCCGCCGGGTCCAGGTCACGGGTGGCCGCAGCCATGACACGTCGTCCCTCGCTGCCCATCCGCTCGGTCTGCTCGCGGGCGCGCCGGCTCAGCTCCGCGTCCCACGGGACGGCGGTGCCCGCCGCCAGCGCGGTGCCGGCCCGGGACATGACGGCCGGCGCCGCGCCTTTGACGAAGCACCGCACGACGGGCCGCCCCGAGGCATCGACGGCCTTGTGAAAGGTGGCCATCAGCTTGTAGTCGGGGTCGAACGGGAGAGTGGCGAGCCGGGGCAGCCGTTCCCGGGTCGCTTCGATGTCCAGCCCGGCCTTGTGGCCGAGGACGAGCAGTGCTCCCTCGGTGGGGTCGCCCACGACGGTGCCGTCCACCAGGTTCGCGTCGCTGGCGACGACGTACGGGAGGATCGCGTCCTCGATGCCCGCCGAGGAGCCCGCGGCGTGGTGGATCTTCCCCTCGAGCCCGTAGCCGATGCCCGAGACGGTGTACCGGTCGGTGGGGCTCACCACCTCGACGGCGGTCATCTGGTTCATCGTCAGGGTGCCGGTCTTGTCGGAGTTGATCGCCGAGGTGAAGCCGAGGGTCTCGACCGAGGGCAGTTCCTTCACGATGGCGTTGCGCTTCGCCAGGTTGAGGCTGCCGACGGAGAGGATCACCTGGGTCACCGTGGGCAGCGCCTCGGGGATGGCCGCGATGGCCAGGGAGACGGCGCTGACGAACAGCGTGTCCCATGCCTGGCCGCGAGCGCGGCCCAGGGCGAACATCACGACCATGGTCAGTCCGGCCGCCGTCGCGATCCACAGCGTCAGGGCGTTGAGTTCCTTGGTGAGCGGCGACTCCTCCTTGGCGGTGGCCGACAGCATTCCGGAGATCTTGCCGAGCTCGGTGTCCTCGCCCGTTCCGGTGATGACCAGAACACCGCTGCCGTGCGTGACCGGGGTGTTCATGAAGGCCATGTTGGTCTGGTCGCCGGGCCCCGGCCGGCGCTCCCTGTGCGGCAGGGTGCCGGCGTCCTTGGCGGCGGGGATGCTCTCGCCGGTGAGCGCCGACTCGTCGATCTGCAGGGCGTTGGCCTCGATGATGCGTCCGTCGGCGGGCACCTGGTCACCGGCGGCGATGAGCACGATGTCGCCCGCGACGAGCTGTTCGGCCGGGATCTCGGACTCGGTGCCGTCGCGGCGCACTCTGGCCGTCGCCTTCATCATCGACTTCAGCGCGTTCATCGCGCTCTCGGCCTTGCCCTGCTGGCGCAGGCCGACAACCGCGTTCAGCAGCGTGAGCAGGACGAGCAGGATCGCGGTGCTCCACTGCTTGATCAGGAACGAGACCAGCGCGGCGGCCACGAGGATGATCTGCATGTAGCTGCGGTACTCGTCCAGGAAGCGCCGCCAGGCCGGGCGCGGCTGCTCCTCGGGCAGTGCGTTCGGGCCGTTCGCGGCCAGCAGCTCCGCCACCCGCACCGCGGAGAGCCCGACGGCCGGGTCCACACCGAGCGCCGATGCGACGTCCTGCGGAGAACGCGCGTACCAGTCTGCCGGGGGCGGCGGACGCTGCCCCGCAGGGTGCTGCTGCACCGTCATCGTCATGCCTCCGATCCTCGACCGGTCTGCTTCCGGCCCGCCGGTCCGTCGCAGGCACTGTCCCGGCGGTCTTCGTGGCCCGGAACGCCTGGCGCCCCGGGCCGATCCACGAAGGCCGACAGGACAGTGCCCTAGGTGCGCTTCGCTCTCTTCGCCCGACGGCGGGTTTCGTGCGGGTCGGCCTGGGCTCCTCGGGGGGCCTCCTTCTCCAACTCCCGCCGGGCGCTGAGCAGGTCCTTCCGGGCCTTGTCCCCGACCGTGGGGTACTGGGGATCGATGTCCATCAGTGTGTGGGCGAGCACCGAGGCCGCGCAGATGCGCGCGAACCACTTCCGGTCCGCCGGTACGACGTACCAGGGCGCCCACTTCGTACTCGTGGCCGACAGCATCTCGGAGAACGCGAGCTGGTAGTCGTCCCACCGGCGGCGCTCCCGGACGTCGGCCGCGGAGAACTTCCAGTTCTTCTCGGGCAGGTCGATCCGCTTGAGGAAGCGGGTGCGCTGCTCCTCCTTGGAGAGGTTCAGGAAGATCTTCGCCACCTTGAACCCGTTGTCGGTGAGGTAGCGCTCCCAGGCGTTGATCTCCCGGTAGCGGCGGTCCCAGATCTCCGTCCCCCGGACAGACTGCGGCAGCCTCTGCCGGTCGAGAACCTCGGGGTGCACCCGTACGACGAGGACCTCCTCGTAGTGCGAGCGGTTGAAGATCGCGATGTCTCCGCGCGCGGGCAGTTGGCGGGCGTAGCGCCACAGGTAGTCATGGCCGAGTTCCTGGGCCGAGGGAACCTTGAAGCTGCTGACCTTCACGCCCTGCGGGTTCACCCCGCTCATGACGTGGCGGATCGTCCCGTCCTTGCCTCCGGCGTCGAGCGCCTGGAGGCAGAGCAGCACCCCGTACGTGTCCTGGGCGGCCAGCCGCATCTGGTACTCGGCGAGCAGCGACACGCCGGTACGCAGCAGTTCGACGCCCTGCCGCTTCTTCAGGTGCCCTTTGTAGCGGGGATCGAAGTCCTTGGCCAGGTCCACCGTCGACCCGGGCTTCACGCGCAGCGGCTCGATGAACGTCGCGATGCGCTCGGCCCACGTGTCCGCCATCGCCGGCCAGCTCCTCTCTCCGGTCACGGCCGGCGCTGCCGGCCGCCGCGATCGCGGCCCGCGACCATCGGCTCCTTACCCCAGCAGCAGCCGAGCCGGCTCTGCGAGGGCGGTACTGACCAGGCTCCGCAGTCCGGGAGGTCGGAGCAACCGCACCGCGGCCGTTCGCCTGAACCGGCGCTCGCTCAACCGGAGGAGCGTCCCGCTTCCTTGAGTTGATGGCAGTGCCGAAGACGGGCGTGGCAGGTCCGTTCGGTCGCATGGCGGCATGGCGTCTTGCCAGGCGCCGTCCGTGGTCCGAGCGTGTCATTTCCTTGCGGCCGTGCCCTCGATCGGAGACCACCGTGGACGTCCCTCCGTCGACATCGTTCGGTTCGGATCAGTCGGCCGAACGTGTCGTACGTCCACGGCGCGCGTTGCGTGCCGGGAGCGCCCAAGCGGTGGCCGCGGCGGCGGGGCTCGTGCTGGGGATGGCCCTGCCGAGGATCGACGGCGGCTACCAGGTGGCCTCCGACCGGGCGGTGGACGTGCTGAAGGTGGTCGGTCTGGGGGTGCTGAGCGTCACCACGCTGATCTTCTCGCTGCTGTTCCTGGTGGTGCAGTGGGCGGCCGGGAACTTCAGTCATCGGCTGGCCCTGTTCCGGTCCGACCCGGCGGTGTGGCGCGTCTTCGCCTTCGTGGTCGGACTGCTGGTCTTCGCGGTCACCGCGATTCTGGCGATCGGTTCCGAGCCGACTGTGTCGGTGACCGTTCCCACCGCGACCCTGGTCCTGTCGGCTGCGGCTCTGGTGCTGGTTCGGCGGCTGCAGCTCGGTGCCCTTCGGTCCATCCAGCTCGCCCACGTCCTCACCGATGTACGCGACCGGGGACGCAAGGTGCTGCGCACCTTCTACCCGCCTGCGGGCACCGCACCCCGGGCGGCGGAGGAGGGGGACGGGCCCCGATGCCTGCCCGAGGTGACGTCGAGTGTCGTGTGGCCGCACGGCGCAGTCGTTGTCGGGCAGGTGGACCTGCTGAGGTTGCTGCGGGTGGCTGCGTCGGCCGATGCGGTCATCGTGCTGAGGGTGCCGGTCGGGACCACGCTTTACGCAGGCGACGTCGTGGCGGAGGTGCGCGGCGGGCGGGTCCCCGGCGACCAGGTGCTGCGGTCGGTGGTCGCCGGGGTCGAGCGCACGTTCCACCAGGATCCGATGCTTGCCTTCCGGCTGCTGTCCGACATCGGGTTGCGTGCGCTCTCCTCGGCGATCAACGACCCGGCGACCGCTGTGCAGGTTCTCGATGCCACGGAGGACCTGCTGCGCTACCTCACCTCGGCGGACCTCGGCGCCCGGTCGATCGCCGGGGACGACGGCTCTGTGCGGGTGGTGCTGTGCCTGCCGTCCTGGGACGAGTTCATCCGTGTCGGCATCGACGACATGCTCTGGGCGGCCTCCAACTCGCCGATGGTGCTGTCCCGAGTTCGGGCGCTGCTGAGCAGGCTGCGGAACGTAGCACCGGAGCCGTGCCGACGGTCCATCGAGGAGCGGCTGGCGTGGATCGAGAGGGAGTTCACCGACAAGCACCCGCTCTTCAGTTGAGGTGCTGCGGGCGCGTCCGCAGCCGACTGGGCACGCGAGAACGAGCTCCGGCACCCGTTCTGGCGAGCTCGGTCTCGAACCTGCGCAGCCACTCCTCGCGCGCAGTTGCCGCCAGGACCTCGTACGGCAGGCCGGTGAGCGATACGGGCGGGACCGCCGACCGCCCTCGGAGAGCAGGATGCCGCACCGCCCTCGAACCGGTGCGCACCAGTGAAACGCCACCGGAGACCGGGTTCACTCCGTGCAACTCACCCCGGCCATGCGAGCCGTGATCACCGAGGCGACCCGGCGATCACGGCGCCGCTACTTGCCCTTGTCCTCCGCGAGGGTGTGCGCGACGAGGGCGTTGGCGTGGCCGTGGCCGAGACCGTGCTCGGCCTTGAGCCAGGAGACCAGCTCCATGTGCTTGGTCAGGGGCGAGGACCGAATGAGGTCCTTCCACTCCGGGATCGGCCGGCCGTACGCCTTCTCGATCGACGGAAAGTAGCTGGCGGGGCCCTTCACGGCTTCAGTCATGACCGCAGTCTGTCACGGCGCACCGGCCGTTGCCGGAGGCCGGGAAGAGCGCTGCCGGACAGGGTGCGGTTCCGTCAACTGCCGTGCGCCGGGGCCGTGCTTCCGCGTTCGATCAGCCCGGGCAGCGGTACCTGTACGGTGCGGGCCGCGCCGCCGTCCAGCAGCGCGGTCAGCTCCCGTGCGGCGATGCGCCCGAACGCGACCGTGTCCCGGGACAGCGCGGTCAGCCACGGGGCCGTCAGCCTGCACAGCGCGGAGTCCTCCCACGACACGACCGACACGTCGCGGGGGACCGAGATGCCGAGTCCCGCGATGACGGCGGTCCCTGCCGCGGCCATCACATCGTTGTCGTAGATGATCGCGGTCGGCGGTACGGACTGTTCCAGCACCCGGCGGGTGACAGCCGCCCCCTCCGTATCGGAGTAGTCCGTGGTCACCGAGTGGGCCTCGGCCAGCCCGCGCCGGTCCGCCTCGATGCGCAGGGAGCGGATGCGCCGATCGGTGTGGGCGAGCGTGGGCAGGCCCGCGATGTGCACGATGCGCCGGTGCCCCAGCTCGTGCAGCCGGCCCACGATCGCCGCCATGGCGCCCGCATCGTCCGCGCGCACCTGGGAGAGGCCCGGGTGCGGACCGGTGTCGCTGCCGGGGAGCGCCCCGATGACGACTCCGGGCAGCCCGAGTTCGTCCAGCAGTTCGGCACGCGGGTCGTCCGTCCGCGGATCGACGACCAACACCCCGTCGACCCGGTGCTCCGCCCACCACCGCCGGTAGACGGCGCACTCGGCGGTTACGTCCTCCACCACCTGGAAGAGCAGGCCGAGTTGGCGCTCGGCCAGCACCTCCTGAATGCCCGAGATCAGCTGCAGGAAGAACGAGTCCACGCCCAGACTCGCCGCGGGGCGGGCCACGACGAGGCCCACGGTGGCGGATCCCTCGCCCGACAGTGCGCGGGCGGCGGTGCTCGGCCGCCAGCCCAGCTGTTCGGCGACGCGCCGGATGCGGTCCCGGGTGATGTCCGAGACGCCGGGGCGGTCGTTGAGTGCGAAGGACACGGCGCTCTCCGACACTCCGGCGCGCTGGGCGATGTCCTTCATGGTCGGCCGTCGCGCAGGTGTGCGCCGGGTCGGCGGAGTCTCCCCGCCCGGCGGCCCCTTCGGTGTCACCCGGTCTGCCCTCTCCCTGCGTTCCGCATGGTCCTCGAGGGGCGAGGCGCTCGCTCCTCCCCGGGGCATCCTAAGCCTTCCGACGGCACTGGTCGAACGAAGTCCGCCAGTGACTAAAGCGCTTGAGCTCCATGGCCCTAAAGCGCATTAGTGAAACATCTTCAATACCTGTAAACACTGCTCTGAGCTGCATGTATGGCGAAAGTTTGCGTAACTTCAAGCGAATGTATTGACTTTGCGTCGCGTGCATTGGAAGGTCTGCTGGGCGTACGCAGCCGATGAGTCCACCACGGACCCGGCGCGTCCCGTCCGCACGCCTGGTCCGAGCAAAGGAGCCGTTCACCGTGCGCATTTCCCGCAGAGCAGTCGCCGCCGCCGCCGTTGTCGCCGCCGTCCTTCCGCTGAGCGCCTGTGGAGGTGGAACCGGGGACTCGTCCGGCGGGTCCGGCAAAGTCGAGGGCAAGGTCCAGGGCAGGATCACCTTCCAGACCTGGAACCTTCAGGCCAACTTCAAGCCGTACTTCACCGGGCTGATCGCGGACTTCGAGAAGAAGTACCCGGGCGCCGAGGTCAAGTGGGTGGACCGGCCCGCCGAGGGCTACGCGGACAAGATCAGCGCCGACGCGGCCGGCGGCACCCTGCCGGACGTCGTCAACGTCTCGCCCGACCTGGTCGCACCGCTGGCCAAGGCGGGGATCGCGCTGGACCTCGACAAGGCGGCGTCGAAGTACCGCAAGGAGTACCTCCCCGGCGCCTGGCAGAGCCACCGGATCCCGGGCATGGAAGGGACGTACGCCTTCCCCTGGTACCTCAACACCGGCCCGCTGTTCTACAACAAGACCCTCTTCAAGGAGGCCGGACTCGACCCGGAGAAGCCGCCGACCACGTACGACGAACTCTTCGACTCCGGTCTGAGGCTGGCCGGGCAGAGCAAGGGCAGGGTCGCCACGCTGGCGAACGTACCCACCATCGAGGACTTCGGCCGGTACGGCGGACAGCTGATGAACAAGGACGGTACGGGCTTCGCCTTCAATGACGCCAAGGGCATCGAACTGCTCACGCACTACAAGGAGTTGTACGACGCCAAGGCGCTCGACCCGCAGGCCCTGACCGCGACCCCCGAGTCGTCCGGCCACAAGTTCCTCACCGGCTCCGTGGCGATGAATCCCGGTAGCGCGCTGGATCTGGAGAACTTCAAGAAGCAGGCGCCGAGTCTCTACAAGAACATCGGGATCACCGACCAGATCAGCAGCACCGGCAAGGCCAACATGTACGTCATGGGCGTGATGGTGAACGCGCAGACGAAGCAGAAGCCCGCGGCCGTGGCCTTCGCGCACTATGTGACCGACGCGACCCGCCAGATGGAGTTCGCGAAGCAGGTCGCCATCTTCCCGAGCACCGCAGGATCCCTCGACGACCCGTACTTCACCGAGGAGGACGGCACCGACGTGACGCGCGTCCGGGTGGCCGCCGCCAAATCCCTGAAGACGGCGGTCAATTACACGCCCGTCCTCTTCAGTGACCAGATGAAGACCGAGCTGCGGAATCAGATCGCGAAGGCCCTGCAGGGGAAGCAGAGCCCCAAGGAAGCTCTTGACAACGCTGTCAAGGCCTGTGACCGGCTCCTGCAGCAGAGCTGAGTCCCTCGTGAAGACCCCCGTCGTGCCATCGCCCACCGATTCCCCGCCGCGCGGGGACACCGTCGCAGCGGTTCCGGAGGCCCGGCGTACACGCCCCGGCCCCGGCCGCTCCGGCCACCGGATCAGTCGTCATCTTCCGTTCAGTCCCTGGCTGTTCGCGGCTCCCGGACTGCTCGTCGTCGGTACCTTCAGCCTGTTTCCGTTCTTCAGCACGCTGGTCAACGCATTCACGGACCGCCGGACGCTGATGCCCGGGAAGTTCGTCGGCCTGGCGAACTTCCGGGAGTTGATCCATGACGACATGTTCTGGACCGGGCTGCGGAACAGCACGCTGTACGTCCTCGGCGTCGTCCCGGCCCTCGTCATCCTTCCGCTGCTGTTGGCGATGCTCGTCCAGCGGCACATTCCCGGCATCGCCTTCTTCCGCTCCGCGTTCTACACCCCCGTCGTCGCCTCCATCGTCGTCGTCGGTCTGATCTGGGTGTGGATGCTGGACGACCGGGGGCTGATCAACGCGGTGCTGGAGGCCGTGGGGATCGGCAAGGTCGGCTTTCTCAGCGACCAGTGGCTGCTGCTGTTCAGCGCGATGACGGTCACGGTCTGGAAGGGCCTCGGCTACTACATGATCATCTATCTGGCCGCGCTGGCCGACGTCCCCAGGGAACTGCACGAAGCGGCGTCCGTGGACGGCGCCGGAGCCGTACGCCGGTTCTTCACCGTGACCGTCCCCGCCGTCCGCTCCACCATGGTCCTCGTCGGGGCACTGGCCTCGGTCGCCGCCTTCAAGGTGTTCTCCGAGGTCTATCTGATGGCCGGACCCTCCGGCGGCCCGGCCGGCGAGGACACCACCCTGGTGATGCTCGTCCAGCGCGTGGGCACCGGACTGACCGGGCGGGTCGGCTATGCCTCGGCCATCTCCGTCGTCATCTTCGTCGTGACGGTCGCCCTGATGCTCCTGGTGCTCCGCGCAGACCGCAAGGAGGACGCGTGAGCATCCTGACCATCACCGACGCCGAGGGGCGCCGCATCCCGGCCTGGCAGCTCCTGCTCCGCTACGTCCTGCTGCTCGCCGTACTCGCGCTGACCGTCGGACCGTTCCTCTGGCAGCTCTCGACCTCGCTCAAGGGGCCCGGCGAGGACATCTTCAGCTCGCCGCCGAGCTTCCTGCCCGGCCATCCGACACTGGACAACTACACACGGGTCGCCGACACCATCCCGGTCTGGGACTACGCGCTGAACTCCCTCAAGGTGGCCACCGCCAACGTGGTGACCAACTGTGTCGGTTCCGCACTGGCCGGCTACGCGCTGGCCAGGATGCGGTACCGGGGGCGCAGGGCCGCGACGCTGGCGTTCATCCTCGCCATGCTCGTGCCCGTCGAGGGCATCATCATCGCCCAGTTCACCACCATGCGTGAGCTCGGTCTGAACAACACCCTGATCGGTGTGCTGCTGCCGGGCTCCGTCGCCGCGATGAACGTCCTGCTGATGCGCAACGCCTTCCTCAACCTCCCGCACGAAGTGGAGGAGGCGGCGTTCGTCGACGGCGCCAATGTCTGGCAGAGATTCCTCTGGATCGCCCTGCCCTCGGTCAGAGGCACCCTCGCGGTCGTCGCGATCTTCGCCTTCATGGGGGCCTGGGACGACTTCCTGTGGCCGCTGATCGTGCTCAGCGACCCGGGGAACTTCACCCTGACCATCGGACTGAACTACCTGCACGGAACCTTCGCCAACGACGAACGGCTCGTCGCCGCGGGCACGATCATTGCCGTGCTCCCGCTCATCGTGCTCTTCGCCTGCCTGCAGCGCTTCTTCTTCCGAGGCGTCGGTGAAGGCGCCGTCAAGGGCTGACCCCGAGCCGCCACCCCGCACCAAAGAACCAGGAAACCCGCACCGTATGCCTCACTCCCCGCTGCGCTTCGGCGTCAACTACACGCCCAGCCAGGGCTGGTTCCACCACTGGCTGGACTTCGACCTCGACGCGGTCCGCGCCGACCTGGACTCGATCGCCGCACTCGGCCTCGACCACGTCCGGGTCTTCCCGCTCTGGCCGCTCTTCCAGCCCAACCGCACCCTGATCCGGCCGCGCGCCGTCGAACAGCTCGTCCAACTCGTCGACGCCGCAGCCGAGCGCGGCCTCGACGTCAACGTGGACGGACTGCAGGGCCACCTGTCGAGCTTCGACTTCCTACCTGCGTGGACGCAGACCTGGCACCGGCGGAACATCTTCACCGATCCGGACGTGGTGGCGGGCCAGGCCGCGTACCTGCGCACGCTCGCCGCCGCCCTCGCCGACCGCCCCAATTTCATCGGGATGACGCTGGGCAACGAGATCAACCAGTTCTCAGGCCCTCCGCACCCCGACCCCGACCCCATCACCCCGGCACAGGCGGGAAGTTGGCTGCGCACCCTGCTCGACGCCTGCGAGGAGGGGGCGCCCGGCAAGCTGCACCTGCATGCCGAGTACGACGCCGCCTGGTACCAGGACGACCACGCGTTCACCCCCGCCCACGCTGCCCGGATCGGCGCCGTCACCGCCGTGCACTCCTGGGTCTTCAACGGCACCGCCCAACGGCACGGCCGCACCGGTACCGCCACCGAGCATCACGCCGCCTACCTGATCGAACTGTCCAAGGCGTGGGCCGTCGACCCGCACCGGCCGGTCTGGCTGCAGGAGGTCGGCGCCCCCTCCCCGCTCATCCCCGCGGAGCACGCCGCCGCGTTCACCGAGGCGACCGTTGCGAACGCGCTGGACTGCGAGGACGTGTGGGGTGTCACCTGGTGGTGCTCCCACGACGTGTCCCGCTCTCTGGCCGACTTCCCCGAACTCGAATACGGGCTCGGCCTGTTGACCAACGACCGGCAGGTGAAACCGGCCGGGCAGGCCATCGCCCGGATGGTCGAGGAGCGGCGGGGGGCAGCCGCCCGGCCGACTCCCCGCACCACGGCCCTGGTGGTCGACACCGGCGACGACGAGACCGCACCCCGTCGTTCGACGTGTGCCCCCGGTGGCGCGTTCTTCGAGGCGTTCGCCCGGCTGACCGCGGACGGGGTCCGGCCCACGGCCGTCCTCGCCGGCCAGGCCGGGAACAGGGAGCACCTGGCCGCGCGCGGCATCACCGACGTCCTCACCCCGGATCAGGTCCGCTGACCCCGCCGGGTGCACCCCGCGCACCCGGCATCCGCCCCACCCGCCCGCACCTCACGACGGAGCCACCCTCATGCATGACGACCGCAGCCTGGTCGAAGCCCGCCTCAAGCGCGTCCTCGACGAGCGCATCCGGCCGGCCGTATACCCGGAGTCCGTACCGCTGGACGTCGCCGTCCGGACCGTCCCGGGCGAGCCCGTACCGGTCGCCGAGGGCCTCGCCGGCCCGACCGTGCCGATCGCGGTCGGCGACCGGTGGGGCGCACCCTGGGGCACCAGCTGGTTCCGGGTCTCCGGGACCGTTCCGCAGGCGTGGGCGGGCCGCACGGTCGAGGCGCTCCTCGACCTCGGCTTCGACGAGAACATGCCCGGCTTCCAGTGCGAGGGCCTTGTCTACCGCCCCGACGGCACCCCGGTGAAGGGCCTCAACCCGCGCAACCAGTGGGTGCGCGTCGGAGCCCCTGTCGCAGGTGGCGAGGAGGTGCTGCTGCACATCGAGGCCGCCTCCAACCCGGTCATCCTCGACTACCACCCGTTCCTGCCGACGCGGCTCGGCGACAAGGAGACCGCGGGCAGCGAACCGCAGTACACCCTCGCCCGGATGGATCTCGCCGTCTTCGACGAGAACGTGTGGAACCTCGTCCAGGACCTGGAGGTGCTGGGCGAGCTGATGCAGGAACTTCCCGTCGACGGCGCCCGCCGCTGGGACCTTCTGCGGGCGATCGGCCGCGCCCTCGACGCGGTCGATCTGCAGGACGTGAACGGCACCGCGGCCGCCGCCCGCGCCGAGCTCGCCGAGGTCCTCACGACCCCCGCCGAGCCGTCCGCACACCGCATCAGCGCCGTCGGCCACGCACACATCGACTCCGCCTGGCTGTGGCCGCTGCGCGAGACGGTCCGCAAGGTCGCCCGTACGACGTCCAACATGACCGCTCTCCTGGAGGACGAGCCCGACTTCGTCTTCGCGATGTCGCAGGCCCAGCAGTTCGCCTGGATCAAGGAACACCGCCCCGAGGTCTACGCCAAGGTCAAGAAGGCCGTGGCGGAGGGGCGATTCGTGCCCTCCGGCGGCATGTGGGTCGAATCCGACACGAACATGCCGGGCTCCGAGGCGATGGCCCGTCAGTTCGTGCACGGAAAGCGGTTCTTCCTCGACGAGTTCGGCATCGAGAACGACGAGGCGTGGCTGCCCGACACGTTCGGATTCGCGGCGGGCCTGCCGCAGATCATCAAGGCGGCGGGCTCCAAGTGGCTCCTCACGCAGAAGATCTCATGGAGTCAGACCAACAAGTTTCCCCACCACACCTTCCAGTGGGAGGGCATCGACGGCACCCGGATTTTCACCCACTTCCCGCCCGTCGACACCTACAACTGCTCGATGAAGGGCAGCGAGATCGCCCACGCGGCGAAGAACTTCAAGGACAAGGGCGTCGCCCAGCACTCCCTCGCGCCGTCCGGCTGGGGGGACGGTGGCGGCGGCACCACCCGCGAGATGATCGCCAAGGCCGCCAGGATGCGCAGCCTCGAAGGGTCGGCGACCGTGACGTGGGAGACCCCCACCGACTTCTTCACCAAGGCGGAGGCGGAGTACCCGAATGCGCCCGTGTGGGTCGGCGAACTCTACCTGGAGCTGCACCGCGCCACCCTCACCAGCCAGGCGAAGACCAAGCAGGGCAACCGTCGCAGCGAGCACCTGCTGCGCGAGGCCGAGATGTGGGCCGCCACCGCCGCCGTGAGGACCGGTTTCCCTTATCCGTACGAGGAGTTGGACCGGATCTGGAAGACGGTGCTGCTGCACCAGTTCCACGACATCCTGCCCGGCTCCTCCATCGCCTGGGTCCACCGCGAGGCCGAGAGGACCTACGCGGCCGTCGCCGAGGAACTGAACGCCATCGTGGACGCGGCGCAGCGGGCCCTGGCCGGCGACACCGCGGCGGGAGGGACGCTGCTCTTCAACTCCGCACCGCACCCGCGCGGCGGCGTCCCGGCCGGTGGCGCCGCGACCGTCACCGCAGCCAGCGGCGGACGGCTCGCACCGCGCGAGGCCGGTGGTTACGTACTCGACAACGGCCTGCTGCAGGTCGAGATCGACGGCCGCGGCCTGGTGGTGTCCGCGTACGACATCGGCGCCGAGCGTGAGACCGTGGCGCCCGGCCGGGCGGCCAACCTGTTGCAGATCCACCCCGACTTCCCCAACATGTGGGACGCGTGGGACGTCGACGCGTTCTACCGCAACACCGTCACCGACCTGACGGACCTGGACGACCTCACCCCGGTCGAGGAGGACGGATCGGTCGGCGTCCGCATCGTCCGCAGCTTCGGCGACTCGAAGGTCACCCAGCTCTTGACACTGGCCCCGGGTGTCAAGCGGCTCGACATCGACACCGAGGTCGACTGGCACGAGACGGAGAAGTTCCTCAAGGCCGCGTTCCCGCTGGACATCCACGCCGAGCGGTACGCCTCCGAGACGCAGTTCGGCCACTTCTACCGGGCCACCCACACCAACACCAGTTGGGAGGCGGCCAAGTTCGAGGCATGCAACCACCGCTTCGTCCACCTGGAGGAGCCGGGCTGGGGTGTCGCGCTCGTCAACGACTCGACGTACGGCCACGACGTGACCCGTACCGTCCGCGACTCGACCGCCGGGACGACCACCACCGTCCGGGTGTCCCTGCTTCGTGCCCCGCGTTTCCCCGACCCCGAGACCGACCAGGGCGTGCACCGCTTCCGCCACGCGCTCGCGCCCGGCGCGACGATCGGCGACGCGGTCCGCGAGGGTTTCCGGATCAACCTGCCGGAGCGCCGGGTGGCCGGCGACCGCGCGGTGGCGCCCCTGGTGACCGTCGACAACGACGCGGTCGTCGTCAGCGCGGTGAAGCTGGCCGACGACGCGAGCGGCGATGTGGTCGTCCGGCTCTACGAGTCGACGGGTGGCCGCGCCAGGGTCCGGCTCGGTGCGGGATTCGAGCTCGGTGACCTCGCAGTGACCGACCTTCTGGAGCGCCCGCTGGCCGGGGCGCCGGTGCCGGAGCGGGCGGGCGACGGTGTACAGCTGACGCTGCGCCCGTTCGAGCTGATCACGCTGCGGTTCGGGCGCAGCTGATACGTGCGGCTGACGTGTCGACGCTCAGCCGCTGAGGGAATGGCCGGACTGCGGTGGAAAGCCCTGGGCTTTCGCGTGAGTGCGCCGCAGGCCGGCCGGCCCCGTCCGCCCCTCCCGGTGCGGTCGAGCTCTCGCGTCGCCCGGCCGGCCGGGCCGGGTCCGAGACGTCCGTCGTGCAGTACGTTCACGCTCCCGCTCCCTCCCCGTCGGTATGCCGTTCCGGGAGGACCAGGGTGAATCAGGGATGCTGACGCACGTGCGCACAGCAACACGCCATGGTCCCTGCGGACGGTCCCCGGCACCACGTCGGCCTGCGAGTTCACCGGCATCACAGAGGCATCGGTTCGACCGGAACGAACCCCATCAGCATCCAGGACCTGCATCGGCCCACGGCAGGGCGATCGAAAGCAACTCCTGTGCACGCCACGGGATTTAACACGCCCCAGGTGTACACCGAAGGTGTGTGTGGCCGCTGACGTCTCGTCACGTGCTCGTGACCGTATTGGTCAGGAAGCTCTACGCGCATTGCGAAGGTGATGCGACTGTCGGACTATTGCAACAGAACAGCCTGATGGGCAGCGTGCTCCGCCGAGCAATAATCGCCACTGCGTGCGAAGAACGGATTCCGGTTGGCCGAAAGACACCGGGCAGTCGGTTGGGTGGACAGGAGCGGCACATGAACACGTCGGGGTCGGTCAGGGTCGCGGTCGTGGCACGGGGGGAGGTGGCTCGTGGAGGGCTCGCCGCCATGCTGGCGGAGGCCGCCCACGTGGACCAGTACTCCGTCTACGAACCCGAGGAGTTCACAGCGGCGGCCCCGGTGGACGCCATCCAGACGCTGGTCCTCTCCTGCGACGTGCTCGTGGTGTGGTGCGTGAACGCCTTCGGGACCGGTGAGGACGCCTGGGCGGCCGAACTGGCCGCGGTGGTCCGCAGGAACGGGATCCGTGTGGTGCTGATCCTGCCCGGCGCCGAAGTACAGCGAGTCGCGTCCGGCCAGGCCCTTCCCTGCGACGGCGTGCTGGACCAGGACGCCCTCACCACGGAGGGGCTGGACGACGCCCTGCGCAGGCTCGCCGACGGCGAGCGGCTGGTGGTTGAGCCGGCCACATGGGCGCCGTCGTCGCGGTTCAGCGGCCAAGAGGCGCGACCGCGCACGGAGCCGTCGATCGGGCTGCTCACCGAGCGCGAGAGACAGGTGCTGGAACTGCTCGTCGACGGGTTGAGCAACAAGCAGATCGGACAGGCGCTGGGGGTGTCCGAGCACGTCGCCAAGCGCAGCGTGGCGGTCGTACTGTCCAAGCTGAACTGTCCCAACCGCACCCAGGCCGTCGCGGTCGCCCTGCGCGAGGGTCTGGTGGGGACGGGCGAGTCGCTGCGCACGTGATGGGCGCGGCACCACGCATGCGGGGCCCCCGCCACACAGGTTGAAGGTCGAGTCAGCGCCGTCCGGACCCCGCGTGCCCCAGCATCTCGGTCAGATCGGCCCGGCCGGCGATGCCCAGTGCCCGGTAGCTGCTCGTCAGATGGAGCTCGACCGTGCGCAGGCTGACCGACAGCTTCTCGGCGATCGCCTTGTTCGACCGCCCTTCGGCGGCGAGCAGCGCGACCCGCAGCTGAGCCGTGCTCAGCTGAGCCCGGCTCAGCTTGGGCAGCGAGGCGAACATGGCGACGACCTCCTGGACACGGGGGACCGGCCGCTCCCCGTCGGCACACCCCGCCGCGACGGCCTCGTCCAGCAGACGCCGTCCCTCCGCAGGCCGACCGTCGTCGAGCAGGGCGGCGGACGTCTCCGCCGTCGCGCGCACATACCGTCTCCGGGCCGTCGAACCGGCGAGCACCCGCATCGCGGACTGCAGATGGCCGAGTGCCGGCAGGCCGGTGAGGGTGAGACCGGCCCAGAGGTGGACCGAACCGACCGTGCCCGGCGCGCTCCAGGCCCGGGCCTCCGCCAGGCTCTCGGCCGCCAGGCGCGCCGCGGCCGACGGGTCCACGGATGCCAGCGCCATGGCGAGATGTGAACGCCACGGCACGACGGCGGGGTTCGGGCAGCCGAGGGCCAGCAGGATGCGGCCGCACTCGCGCAGGTGCGACGCCGCCTCGGCGGCGCGACCGGTGTGCAGACCGAGGAGGCCCCCGGCGAACAGTAACTGGCTCTCGCCGACGCCGTGTTCGTGCCGGTCCGGCAGGGCTCCCACCAGCGCGGACTCGGCGAGGTCCGGGCGCCCGTCGCCCAGGGCCACGAGTGCCTCCGTCGCTGCCAGCCGCGGCAGACTCCGGGGATGCCAGTGTGTGCGGGGCACCTCTGCCAGCGCCTCGGCCAGCCGGGCCCCGGCCTCGTCCGGATCGTCGGTCCGCAGGGCGAGTTCGGCCAGGCCCAGCAGAGCCTGCCCGATCGCGGGGCCCACCGCGCGCCGCCGGGCCTCGGCCTCGATCCGCCGCAGCCCGACCCGCGCGAGGGCCACGTCCTCGGTGACGGCGAGCACCCTCGCCGCGACCAGCCTGGGAGCGAACAGTCCGGCCTCTGCCGGCTCCAGCGCGGCGATGGCGAGCCGCCGGGCCCTGCCGATCTCCCGTCCCGCGAGACAGTGCCGCCAGGCGGCGGCCGCGGCCTCGGCCGCGTCGAGCGCGGGCCGCGATGCCCCGTCCCCGTGGTCAGGGGCAGCCGACGCTTCGGCCGGGCCCCGCTCCAGAGCAAGTTCCCGCAGGCCGAGCAGGGTTCGTCGCTCCGCCGCGGATGTCGTTCTCCGTGCCGCGGCCGATTCGAGGGCCGCCGCCACGCTGCTTCCGCCGCCGCGCAGGAGCAGCAGGTCGGCGGCGAGCAGCCGGACTGCGGACCCGTCGGGGCCGGATGTCTCCGTGAGCACGCGCCGGAAGCCGCGGTCGGCCGCCTCGGGCCGCAGGGACAGTCGCGCCGTCGACAGCGCCAGCAGCACCTTCGCGCGCAGCTCACCCGACGCCCCGCGGTCCAGCGCTTGTTCGAGGAAGACGACCGCGTCGGCCTCGTCCCCGGACCGCCGGGCGTGCACGCCCGCCGCGTACAGGGCAGCCGGTGCCCATGGCTCGGCCGTCCGGGAATGTGCCACGAGCCGGCCGAGGACCGGCGCGGGGACTCCATCCCCGCGCCCGAGCCGCACGGCGCGCTCGTACAGATCGTGGCGCCGACCGTCGTCCATGAGGCCCAGCACCCGGTCGGCCACCAGCGGGTCGTACAGCCGCGGGTGACCGACCTGGTCGAGCAGCCCGGTGCCGGCCAGCTCCGCACGGGCCCGCTCGCGCCACGGAGGAAGGATCCCTGCCAGTTCGCAGACCCGGTCGAAGGGGAGGTCGCCGTCCGTCACCGCGCTCGCCTCGACCAGTGCGACCGTCCGCCCGGACACGCGGGCCAGAGTGTGACGCACGTGACGCCTGCCCACCTGGTCGGCGAGCGCGGCGAATTCGTCCGGACCGGGCGCCGGCGCCGGCCACCACCGGAGAGCGGCGCAGAGGACCGCCGGACTGCCGCCCGTCGTGGCCGTCGCGGCCGGCACGAGCGGACCGCCGGCCTCTTCGCCGTACGCTTCGACGAGCAGCACCCGCACGGCGTCGGCGCTCAACGGGCGCAGGGCCAGCTCGTATCCGGGCGGGCCGTCTGCGCCGAGGACCGCCGGGTCCGTGCCGGCCGTCACCCGCAGCAGGGGCCGTCGTCCCGCGCAGCCGGCGTCGTGCTCCTGACGGATCACGTCCTCGGCGTCGTCGACGAGGACCGCCAGCGGTGTGCCGGCCGGGCCGTACGCCGTCTGCGCCGACAGATGCGACGCGATGTCGCGGAGCCGTCGCGGGCCGGCACGCCGGGCGGGTGGGGTGACGACGTGCAGTCCGGCCCCCCGGGCGAGCGAAGCCGCCTCGGCGAGCACGGCGGTGCGCCCGGTGCCCGGCCGTCCGTGCACGACGACGGTCGCCGCGCCGCCCTCCGCGACCTGCCGCACGGCCTGCTCGAGCAGCGCCAGGTGGGCCGAGCGCTCAAGGAGCCTCCCGGACGCGTCGGCCGGGCAGGGAAGGGGCGGCGGGCTCAACGTTCTTCGCCCGGCAGACGTGCTGATCCGTGTGCACCCGGCGACGCGAGCCCGTGCGTGAGGCCGGCGCGACCGGTGACGCCGAGCTTTCGGTACACGCTGGTCAGGTGGTACTCGATGGTGCGCACAGTGAGGCAGAGGGTGTCGGCGATGGTCCGGTTGGTCGCACCGGCCGCGGCCATCTCCGCGACGGGCCGCTCGGCCTTGCTGAGTGCCACCGACGCGGGCCGGCCACCCGCCGCCGCGAGCGCGACCCGTGCCTGACCGGCCACCGCGGTCAGGCCGCACCGCACGGCCGTCGCCCTGGCCGCGTGCAGCCGCCCGCGCGCGGCCTTCTCGTCACCGAGCCGCAACAGCGTGGTGCCGAGACGCATCTCCGCGAGCGCGCGGGAATGGTGGTCGGAGCTGTCCTGCAGCACCCGTACGCTCTCGGCGAGCAGTTCCACCCGGTCGGCGCCCGTGGCCACCATGCCCCGGGCCAGCAGACTCAGCCCGGTGCTGCGGGGCGTCGGCCACCGTTCGGCGAGGTGCCGGCCGAGTTCGGCCCGTTCCGCCGCGTCGCCCGTCCGGCCCAGGGTCATGAGCAGTTCCGTGCTGTGCAGCCACCAGGTCGTGAACAGGGGGTTCTTGATGCCGGCGGCGGTGAGACCCGCCCCGCACCGCTCCATCAGCCGCAGGGCCTGCTCGGTCCGGCCCCGGCCGCGCTCGACGAGGGCCCTGGCCGTCAGGTGGAGGTGGTGTTCCCGGACGGAGCCGTCGAAGTCGTGGCCGTCGAGCCGACGCAGGACCGACTCGGACCGGTCGAGATCGCCGCGGGCCACCAGCGTCAGGGCGAGGCTGATCGACGCCAGGCCGGTGCGCCCTGTCCGCTCCTGCTCTTCGGCGAGGCTGCTGGCGGCCAGCGCGGCTTCGACCGCGTCGTCCGCCCGGCCCGACTCCAGCAGCAGCAGCGCCCGGACCGAACCGGCGTGGCACTGGGCCCATGCCTCCCCGCGGCGCCGGCTGTCCGTGACGGTCCGGTCGAGGTGGCCGAGCGCGGTCGTGGTGTCGCCGGCCAGCGCGAGGACCTGGGCGGCGGCGACCCTCGCCCACGCGGCGCGCGGCCGGTCGGTTCGCAGGACCTGATGGGCGTCGGCGACCGCGGCGGCCGGGTCGGCGCCGGTCAGCGCGGTGCGCAGAGCGCGGGTGGCGAGCGCCAGGTCGTCCGTCGGGCCGCCGCAGGAGAGGGGCGACGCGCACTCCCGCAGCTCGCGCAGCAGCTCGCCGAGCCCTGCGGGCGTGTCGGGCGTGCGATGTGTCATGAGCGCGGTGAGCCGGTGCTGCCCGGCGGCGAGCGCCCGGGTGGCAGGGTCGTCGGTGCGGGACAGCACGCCGTCGAGATGCTCCAGGGCGGCCGCAGGGTCGATATCGGTCAGCACGGCGGCCAGCTCGGTGCGGACGGCGAGGTCGTCGGGGGCGGACTCGTGGAGTTTGTGCAGATAGGTCGCGGCGGTCGCCGGGCGGTCGCGGCGCGCAGTGGCGGCCGCCTCCTTGAGCAGGGCTCTCATCCAGGGGCGGTCCAGCGTGCGGAGCCCCAGCAGCAGCTCGGCCACCTGTCCGGCCGGCCGTGCGGCGTCGTTGAGGATCTCGGCGGCCTGAGCGCGCAGTTGCTCGCCCTCGGCGTCGGGCAGTGCGGCCATCAGTGCGTCGAACTGTGGTGGCACGCACCGCGCGGGCATCCGCTTCGGCAGCAGCCCGAGATCCCGGGCCGCTTCCAGGAGTCGGCCGGTCACCTGGAGGGGAAGTCCGGCGAGGGGGCCGACGAGGTGGGGGTCGGTGCTGCGCAGGAGCACAGCCGCCCGGGCGACCCGGAGCAGCCGGGATTCGCGCCGATCGAGGCCCTCGACGTCCCTGGACGGCGGGGCGGCACCGACCGGCCAGAGGTCTGATCCGTCGGTGATCGAGCAGCCGTCGCGCGTCATCAGTTCGTGGAACGCCGGCGCTGCGGGCGCCGGGACGCCGGGCGCAAGGCTCAGCAGAACGGTCAGCGGCTCCTGGGCCGGACCGCGCATCAGCCGGTCGATCCAACGGAGCGTGCCCTCGTCGCACCACTGGGCGTCGCCGACGGCGAGCACCAGCGGAGCCTGGGCCGGTGACTTTTCGACCAGCTTCAGGGCCGCGTGCCGTGTCCTGTGCGGGGGTAATGGCTCACCGCCGCGCAGGCCGAGCAGCCGCCGCAGTACGGCGTGCTCGGCACCGGCCTCGTCGAGGCGGCAGTCGACGCGTCGCACGCTCGGCTCCCGCCCGCACACGTCGCCGATGTGACGCACGATCGCGTCCACGGGCCGGCTGTCGACGGACCCGAACATCACCACGCAGCGGGCGCCGGAGCGGCCGACGGGGATCCGGCAGGACGGGCGGTGCGTGGGCGGGGACCGGTCGAAGGCGGTGCCGGCAGGTAAGGACGTGGGTGGAAAAGCCGGAGGTGGGGCGGGGGGACGCGGGTGATCCAATCGGCTCCTCACGTGCTTACCATATGACAATTCTGTGTCGTGTGAAGATGGCCTCGTGTCGAGATCGTGAAGACCGCGCCGAGGGTTTGCCGGGCCCAACCGCCCACTGAGGATGCGTCGGTGAAGGATCTCGGCAATGACGGCGTCGTTCAGTCGCCCCGGTGAACGGAGACACCTGTGCCCCTCGTCGGCCGGACGCACGGGTTCGCCTCGATCCGGGCGGCGATGAGCCGAGTGCGGGGCGGGGCCGCCGTGCTCGTGGCGGTCACCGGCCCGCCCGGCACGGGCCGTTCGGTCTTCCTGGACGCCGTCGCCGACCTCGCGGCGGAGGAGGGATTCACCGTCCGGCGGGCTTGCGGCGGCCGTCCGGGACAGGACTCCCCCTGCGTCCCGGTAGGGCCTCTCCCTCAGGCCGGACCCACATCCGGCGCCGGCTTCCCGGCGTATCTCGTCGACGACCTGCAGTGGGCCGACAAGACATCGCTGGCCCGGCTCACACGATGGTTCGCCGACCCGTGTCCCGTCCCGCTGCTCACGGTGGTGACGGTGCGCGAGGGCGAGCCGTGCGCCGAACTGCCGCGAGTGCAGGGCTTGCTGGCGGCCGCGGATCCAGTGATCAGGACGGCCCCGCTCGATCCGGAGGAAGTACACGCCCTGCTCGCGGAACTCGGCGTGCTCACCGGCGCGCAGCTCTCGGCCTGGACGCGTGCGACGGGTGGGAACCCGGCACTCGTCGTCTCGCTGCTCGACCGTGTGGAGGCTGTGCACGAAGTCGCCCCCGAGCAGCTCCTCGACATCGCCCGCACCCGGCCGGCGCCCCGGGACCTGAGGCTGCGGGTGGCCGCAGTCCTGAGCAGCCAGCCGGAGCCCGTCCGGCGGCTGGCCTGCTGCGCCGCGATCCTGGGCGGCCCTGCCGAGCCGCGTGTCCTCGCCCGACTCTCGGACCTGGGTCCGGCCGAGGAAGCCGCGGCCGCGCGCGCCCTGCTCCGCCTCGGCTGGAACGTGGAGCGCTGGACTCCGCCCGTTCTGTGGGACTGCGTACGGGAGATCGCCGAGGACCGCCTGACCCTCGCCGACCGCGGCGAGATGCACAGCCGCGCTGCCGAGTTGCTCTACGAGGCCGGTTCTCCCCCCGATCGGATCGTCCCCCACCTCCTGGAGGTCGGTCCCGGTGAGTGGACCGGGACCGCCCGGGTGCTGCGCGAGGCCGCTGACGACCTGCTCCGCCGCGGGGACGCGGCCCTCGCGATCCACTGCCTTCGTCGCGCCCTGCGGGAGTTCCCGCCCGACAGCCCGGAGCGCGGCGCGTTCCTGGCGGCCCTGTCCGAGGCGGAGCAGGACACCGGGGCCCCCGCCATGCTGCGCCACGCCGTCC
This sequence comes from Streptomyces sp. NPDC057565, assembly GCF_042801455.1. NCBI lineage: Bacteria > Bacillati > Actinomycetota > Actinomycetes > Kitasatosporales > Streptomycetaceae > Streptomyces > Streptomyces sp. NPDC057565. The sequence continues at coordinate 133,458 of NZ_JBHVFU010000021.1, forward strand.
AGGCGAACCAGTTGCTGTCCTCGGACCGAGAGCGCGCCGCGGTCGTGGCGAACGTGCCGCTCACACTGTTCCTCACCGCCCCGCAGACGGCCCAAGTACTGGAATCCGCCGGACAACCGGCCATGGCGGGCCCGGAAGCGACGGACCTCGGGCTGCGGCTGGAGGCCCGTACGCGACTGCACCGGCTCGGCGTCCCGGGCGCCCCGGCTGCCGCGGTCGAGCGGCTGCGCGCCCTGACCCCGGGGCCCGGGCCCGGTACCGCCGCGCAGCGCGAACTCGTGTCGGTCCTGGTCTACGCGGGAATCCTCGGCGGACGGCTGCCCGCAGCCGAGGCGGCTGCCCTGGTGCGCTGGATGCTCGACCACGAGCCGGCCTCCGCCGCCTCCGTCCATGCCGCACCGGCCCTGATGATCGCCTCCGGCACGGCGTCCGGGGCGGACGAACCCGTACGCGGCTGGCTGGACATGGCACTCGAAGCGGCACGCGGGCGCGGCGACGGGCGGCTGCAGACCCGGCTGCTGGGCTGGCGGGCACTGGCCGCCCTGCACGCCGGCCGGCTCGCGGACGCCTGGGCGGACGCGTCGGACGCCTGCGCGGCGGCCCCGGGCCCGCTGGAGGACGACGACTGGTCGGCGGTCGTCGGCCTGACGTCCGTGGCGCTCGAGACGCGCGACCCGCGGCTGACCGACCGGCTGCGGTCCCTGCTGCGCGAACGCCAGGAGGCCGTCATACCGCTGACCGGCCTGGCCCGTCGGGCGATGCGCGCTCAGTCGGCCCCGGAACCCGAACTGCCCGCCCTGCTCTCCGACCTGCTTGAGGCGGCGCACCAAGCAGAGGCGGCGGGCTGGTGCAACCGGACGCTCTTCCCGGTGGACCTGTGGTGCGTGTCCCCGTTGCTCCGCGTCGACCGGCCGCAGGACGCGCTCCGGCTCCTCGCCCGCGCTTGCGAGGCGGCTCGGGCCTCAGGCTCCCCGTACGACCTCGGCCGGATCCTGCGCATGTGGGGCACCGTCGTGGGCGGCCGGTATGCCCTGTCCCTGCTCGCCGAGTCGGTCTCCGTGCTCAGGGAAGGCTCCAACACGCTGGAGTTGGGAAGGGCGTTGACGGCGTACGGGAACCGGTTGCGCGACGCCGGGCGGCCCGGCTCCGCCGAGCTCCTCGCCGAGGCCGACCGAATCGTCGACGCGGCGGGCGAGTCGGCCCTGCGGTGCTGGGCAGGGACCCTCCGCGGGGATCCGAACCGCGCACTGCCGCCCGGCGGCGGCGCACTCAGCGACACCGAGCGCCGGGTCGCTGCACTCGTAGCTCTCGGACACACCAATCAGGAGGTCGCGGCGGCGCTCGGTGTCACTCGGCGTGCCGTGGAGAAGACCCTGACCAGGCTCTACCAGCGACTGGGCGTGGAGGGGCGGACCAGGCTGCTTCCGGTGGTGCGGCGGATGGCGGGAAGAGCCGCCCTGTCCTCGGGGATGCTTTCCGAGCGGCTCTGACCGCCCGTCGAACCACCGGCGTTCCCCCCACGGGCTCGGGCGGGCGGGGGCCCGCGCAACCGCGCCCCGGGGCAGGCCGTGCCGGGCAGGACGGGCGGCCTCCGTTCGCCGGTTCCGGACCCGCTCGCCGTATCCGTGCCGCACGGGTCGTCCCGCCCGGTCGCCACGCCGCCGGGCCCGGACCGGACGTCCCCGCTTCGGTGGCCGATCGGTGCACCAAGCGGGCTACCCCCTGGTATCCGGAGTCGCCCGCCGGGGCCCTCAGGTGCGAAGACGGCGCGTTCCGGACTCGTCCCGGCCGTCCTGGTGAACTGCGGTGAACCCGCACTCCGACGCGTGGTGTACGGCTGTCTCGTCCGCACCGGCCGGTGCGAGACGCCGCGGTCGCTCCGAACTGTGCGGCGACGACCACAGTGTTGGGCGTCGCGCCAGTGTCCCCATTGCACGCCGCGGTTCGGCCTCATTAGTCTGCTCGGCGTCGGCCGAAGTACAGGGAATGAGTAATGCGAGGGCGGTTTGTCGTCCATGGCCGAGGCGGAGAGTGATACGAAGAGCGAGCTTCGGCAAGGGATCGAGGGGGACATCTCTTATGCAGAATGACTTGCTGGGCCCCGTCGAAGAATTGCGCGACATCGATCCGTCCTTGTTGAACGCCGAGATTCCGGGCGAGCAATACCGCGATGTCTTCCTTTCGCTTTTCGAGCGCTCCGGCATCGGTCTCGCGGTCCTGGATTCGACCCTTCGGGTGCGGTCGGTCAACAGCGCCTTGAGCGCCCAGTGCGGAATACGTCCCGAGGAGATGCGCGGGCGTGATTTCGCGGAATTCCTGCACCCGGGCGTGCGGCAGGACGTGCTGCGCCAGTTCGGCCGACTGGTCCAGGGAAGCAAGGCGTGCCTCGATGCTCTCTCCGTCGACACCTGCTTCGACCGCACCGCGGTCTCCGGCGAACTCACCGCCTTCCCGGTGGAGGACGACTCGGGACGGGTGAAGGCGATCATGGTGCAGTTCACGCCGGGGGAGACGGCAGGCGACCACCATGCGCGCGTGGGGCCGCAGGGGAAGCTGACTCCCCTCAGCGCGAAGGTCCTGGAGGGCGTGGCGGCGGGGGATCCGACCGTGCGCCTCGCGGCCAAACTGTTCCTCAGCCGGCAGGGCATCGAGTATCACGTCGGCGCCCTCCTGCGACAGTTCGACGTGCCCAATCGCACGGCGCTGGCGGCCAAGGCGTACTCGATGGGCATGTTCAGCATGGGCTGCTGGCCGCCCAGGCTTCGCCCCGGCTCCATCCGCTCCGACCCTCAGGGAGCGGACCGGGCGGGTGGTGGGACCCGCACGGAGGCCCGGCGCCCGTAGACGTTGATCCACAACGCTCGTTAGGCTGAAGCCTGATGTGTGGAGAGTCACCACTGTGACGCCGACGGGGTGGATGGATGTCCGAGCGGACCGCCGCGCCGGCGTAGGGCTCTGAGCGCTACGGGGGCAAAGTGGAACTACTGGTGGTCGAGGACAACGAGCGGGTGTCGGCAGCCCTCCGGGCGGCGCTGGCCCAACAAGGCGTGGGTGCGGTGTGCGCGACCACCGGCAAGGCGGCGATGGAGCTGCTGGAGCGGGAACGTCCCGATGCGGTCCTGCTCGACCTGGGCCTCCCGGACTGCGACGGCTTCACTCTGTGCAGCAGGATGCGGGCGGCGAGCTCCATTCCGATCCTGGTGACGACCGCCCGTGGGGACCACGCCTCGTGCGTGCGAGGACTCGACCTCGGCGCGGACGACTACCTCGTCAAGCCCTACAACCTGGCGGAAGTACTGGCCCGTTTACGCGCTGTGATGCGCCGTCACCGTCCGTCCGTGGGTACGGCCGCCGACGATTCGCCCGGGGATCTGCTCCTGGCCGGGCCCGTGCGCATCGATGTGCGGGAGGGGGTCGTGCTGGTCGACGGCGCCCCGACCGACATGCCGGAGGAGGAGTTCGGGATTCTCGTCGCGCTGGCCCGGCGGCCCGGCGAGACACTGTCCGCCGACCAGCTCGTCGACGAGATCCTGCGGACCCAGCGGGCGAGGCTGGAGGCTTCGCTGCAGCACCACATCTCGTCGCTGCGTGAACGGCTCGACGTGCCGTATCTGTTGGAGGCCGTCGAAGGAGGGGGGCATCGGCTGTCGATTCCCGGAGCCGCGTAAGCGATGGCGATCCGTCAGATGAACGCGTCCGTCTGCTGTGTCCTGTTGTACTCGGCCCGGTCGTCGGCCGTCGAGCCGTCCCCCGAGGCCGATTGCGGTCCGGGACCGGTCGTCCTGGTCTACCTGGGCTCCCTGGTCGTGGCCCTCCTGGTGGGGCTCCGGTGGACCCGGCAGCGGCGTCAGCTGTGCGAGCTGGTGCGGGCGGCCCGCAGGATCGGCGACGGCGACCTGTCCGGCAGGGTGTCGGTGCACCCCCGGGCCCCGGTGGAAGTGCGGCGGCTGGCCGACGCGTTCAACGACATGGCCGAATCGATGCGCACCTGTATGGAGAAACAGGCCGCGATCGTGGTGGACGTCTCCCACCAACTGCGCAATCCGCTGACCGTGTTGAGCCTTCGCATGGAGATGCTCTCCCTGAGCGTGGAGGGAAAGGGGCGCGAGGAGGCGGAGCTGATCCGCGAGGAGATGAACCGGCTGGACGTCATACTGGGCCGGCTCCTGGAGCTGGCCTCCTCCCGGACCACGCTCCCGGTACGGACGGGCCCGATGGCCGCAATGGACTTGGTCACCGACCGGGTCGTGGCATGGCGGCCGCAGGCCGAAACCCGTTCGCTCCGGCTCGTGGTCGCGGACGCGTCGTCGGCCGTCCTCTGCGTCGACGTGACCCTCGCGGGCTCGATCCTGGACACCTTGCTGGACAACGCCATCAAGTTCAGTCCGGAGGGAGGGCGGATTACGGTACGTCTCCGGGACGACGGGCCCATGACGACCGTCGAAGTCGTCGACGAGGGTCCCGGCCTCGACCCGGAAGACTTCGACCGCATCGGCGAACGGTTCTGGCGGAGCGCCAGGACTCGGGAAGAGCCGGGCACCGGACTGGGTCTGAGCATCGCCCGCGAGATGGCGGCGGTCATCGGAGGAGAGTTGACGTTCGCCGCGGCCGAACCCCACGGGTTGTGCGTGGGGCTCCGTCTGCCCCGGGCCGGCACCGGGCCCACCGTGCGCTCCTCGTCCGGCACGCGCGGTCGGCGCCGACCGGACTGAAACCGACCGCCCGTTGCTCCACGCACCCGGAACACCGGCCGGGTGCCGAGGTTGTGCCTCTGAGTGTGCGGGGCCGACGAGGTGCTTCCCAGGCTAAGGGCTGTCCCGCAATCCCTGGCGGGCGCACGACGACAGCTACGGCACCTCGCTGTGTTGTCGGAACGCCCGAATACACCCAGTATGAGGAC